>JAOPXC010000238.1 GCA_025965335.1 Nocardioides sp.
CCGACGCCCTCGCCCAGGGCAAGACCCCGTTCCCGGCGCCGACGAAGAAGTCCGGTACCTAGCGCTCCGTGTTGAAGCGTCTGGACGCCGGACGGGTCGCCGCGACTCGTTCTCGACCATCTTGGAACCGCCCAGCAATGTGCGCCACGCGGCACCAGTCGTGGCGGGATTGAGGACTCTTCCGTCACAACAGACCGCAGGCGGTTGCCGCACCCACGTCTAAGACCGGGCCGGGCTCACCACGTCGTACACCACTCTGCTGGACTCAACTTGAACGTCGTAGCCCTATCTGGGCGGAATGCAACGGGGGTCTGGGTCGCGTGCGCCGGACCTTCCCCTAACAGGAACGTCTTGCGGGTAGCACCATGCTCAACTCCTTGGCTCAGCTCCTTGGTTCGGCTTCCTGTCTGGAGCGGGCCCGGCGCGTAGGCCAGGCCCGCTCGCGCAAGACCGGCAACTGAGGCAAAGCCAATACATCCCGGATTCGCGCAGTCGCCCCGTCCTAGGGACGTTGACGAATGTGCGCCGTCCGTCCGGCCGGTTGCGCCAGGCTGGGGGTCACGAGTCGGAGAACTCGACCGGCGCGGTCAAGGTCTCCTGCCCGACCGCGAACCCTGGCGTCCGATCGGGTGCGGAACGTACCCGGTTTAGGGATGTTCCCGGCGCTTCCTGTCGGCAGAGTGAGGTCACCCAAACCGATCTGGCGGTGACTACAATGACCACTCAGTTCGCTCCCGGGGGGACGGAGCGCCGGCTGTTCCGTGACCGACGCGACGCTGGTCGTGTACTGGTGAGTCTGCTCCAGGATTATCGCGGCCGGAACGATGTCGTTGTGTTGGCGTTGCCACGCGGCGGCGTGCCGGTCGCCTACGAGGTTGCCGCGGCGTTGGACACACCTCTGGACGTGTTCGTCGTCAGGAAGCTCGGCGTCCCGGGGCAGGTAGAACTGGCGATGGGGGCGATCGCCAGCGGCGGAGTCGTGGTCCTTAACGACGACGTGCTGCGCGGCCTGCGGATCCCACCCGAAGCGGTGCAGCAGGTGGCTGAGCGGGAGGGCCACGAGCTGCTGCGCCGCGAAAAGGCCTACCGCGAGGGAGGTCCACCGCTGGACCTGGACGGCAAGACGGTGATCCTGGTCGACGACGGCTTGGCCACCGGTGCCAGCATGCGAGCCGCCATCCGGGCGCTGCGCCAGCACCGCCCCGGGCACATCGTGGTCGCTGTCCCCGCCGCCCCCGAGGCCACGTGCCGGGACCTGGCCGACGTCGTCGACGACGTCGCCTGCGCCACCACGCCGTCCCCGTTCCTCGCGGTCGGCGAGTCCTACTGGGACTTCACCCAGATCAGCGACGAGGAGGTGCGCGACCTGCTTCGCGCGGCGGCGAACAAGGCACGGCCGTCTGGTCGCGGCACGCCGGGGCCGACGGAGGCAGCGATCATCCGGTCGGAGGCTATTTCGGCGGAGGAGGGCGTGCCGGACGACGACGCGCTGTTCGACCTCGTGGGGGACGCACGGTTCGTGCTGCTCGGGGAGTCGTCGCACGGTACCCACGAGTTCTACGACGCGCGGGCCCGGATGACGAAGCGGCTGATCGAGGAGAGGGGTTTCGCCGCGGTAGCGGCCGAGGCGGACTGGCCCGACGCCTACCGGGTGAACAGGTTCGTACGCGCCCGCAGCGACGACAGGATGGCGGAGGAGGCGCTGCGAGGCTTCGTCCGGTTCCCGACCTGGATGTGGCGCAACACGGTGGTGCTGGATGTCGTGGGCTGGCTGCGTGAGCACAACGACCGTCTCGGGCGCGACGAGGGTGAGCGCGCGAAGGTCGGTTTCTACGGCCTGGACCTGTACAGCCTGCATCGGTCCATTCAGGAGGTCGTGGCTTACCTCGTGCGGGTCGACCCGGATGCGGCTGCCCGCGCCCGGGAGAGGTACTCCTGCTTCGACCATGCCGCCGGCGGCGACGACGTCGGGCAGTCCTACGGGTTCGCGGCCGCGTTCGGTGCTGGAGAGACCTGCGAGCGCGAAGTCGTGGAACAGCTGTCCGACCTGCAGCGCCACGCCGTCGAGTATGCCAAGCGCGACGGGCTGCTCGCGGAGGACGAGCTGTTCTACGCCCAGCAGAACGCCATCACCGTGAAGAACGCCGAGCAGTACTACCGGGCGATGTTCTCCGGCCGCACCAACACCTGGAACCTCCGGGACCGGCACATGGTCGACACGCTGGACTCGCTCGCTGCGCACCTCGGCCGACAGCGCGGCGAACCGGCCAAGATCGTGGTGTGGGCGCACAACTCACACCTCGGGGATGCCCGCGCGACCGAGATGGGCGCCCGCGGCGATCTCAACGTGGGTCAACTCGTGCGGGAACGTCACCCCGGCGACTGCCGCCTGGTCGGATTCACCACCTACACGGGCACCGTCACCGCGGCAGACGACTGGGGCAAACCCGCCGAACGAAAGTGGGTCCGGCCGGCCCTTCCAAGCAGCGTCGAGGAGCTGTTCCACGACGCTGGCAACGCATTCCTGCTCCCGTTCGACAAAGAGTCGCAGGCAGCCGAGCTGCTTCGCTCGGCGCGGCTCGAACGAGCAATAGGCGTGATCTACCGACCGGTATCCGAACGCCAGAGCCATTTCTTCCTAGCCCGCGTGGCGGACCAGTTCGACGCGGTCATCCACATCAACGAAACACGGGCGCTCGAGCCTCTCGAGCGCACCGCCGGCTGGGAGCAAGGAGAGGCCCC
>JAOPXC010000256.1 GCA_025965335.1 Nocardioides sp.
GCACGCAGCGGCGGGTAGAAGTCGCGCTCGACGTGCTCGGCGTAGTGCTCGTCGGCCTCGGCGCCATCGATCTGGCGGCGCTCCATCGCCACGATGCTCAGGCCCTTGGCCTCGAACCTGGACAGGACCTCGCCCACGAGGCCGCGGCGGACCGTGTCGGGCTTGAGCAGGACGAGGGTGCGCTGGGTCATGGCCCGCACCCTATCCAGCCGCTACCCGGCCAGTGCCGCCGCCCGATCGACCACGTCCTGCGGCGCCGAAGAGACCGCGTCCTCGGCCGTGACCGGCGCCGAGGCCACCCGCCGGATCGGGATGTGACCGCCCCAGACCCCGGCCGCGACGTCCTCGGGTTCGTCGACGGGACCCCCGTCGCGGGCCTTCATGGACGCCTCGTGGAGGGGTACGGCGAGCACCGCCGTCGCGGCCAGCTCCTTGCGGGTGTTCGCGCGGAGCGTGGCCGCCCGGCCCGGGATCATGTGGTCCACGATCAGGTCCAGCGCCCGGGCCCGCTCCCCCGCGTCCTCGACGAGGCGGGCCGGTCCGATGACCACCGCAGACCGGTAGTTCATCGAGTGGTGGAACGACGAGCGGCCGGCCACGAGCCCGTCGAGCTCGGTGACCGTCACGCAGACCGTGGCGTTGCCGGCTCGGCGCAGCCACCCCGCGGCGACCGACGCGTGCACATACAGGCTGCCGCCGGCGTCGGGGCCGGCCACGTCGATGGCATACGCCGCGGGCAGCACGACCGGGTGCTCGCCGACGACCACGCCGATGTGCGCCACCAGCGCGTCCGCGAGGAAGCGGTGCAGCTCGTCGCGGTCCTCGACCATGCGGTTGCGGCCGCGGTTGACCGTCGTACGAGCTGAGGGCGAGAGCGGAACCGTCGTCATGTGCACTATTCTCGGTTCCGAGTGGCCCGACGTCACGGGCCATTTCGGCACCATTCACACAGGCCATTCAGACAGGACCAACCGGATGACGACTCTCCCGGTCCAGCTCGACCGGGCCGCGCCGGTCCCGCTCGGCGTGCAGCTGTCCGGGCAGATCCGCGAGCTGGTGCTCGCGGGCACCCTCGTCCGCGGTGCCCGCCTGCCCAGCAGCCGCGCCCTGGCGGCCGACCTCGGAGTCTCGCGATCGGTCCCCGAGCAGGCCTACGAGCAGCTGCTCGCCGAGGGCTGGGTCGAGGCGCGGCCGGGGTCCGGCACCTTCGTCGCGCCGACCGGCGAGCATCCGTCGCCGGGCGTCCGCCGACCCCGACACCCCAAGCCCGTCACCCCCGACCTGCTCCGGCTCGACGCCGGCACGCCGTGGATCGACCCCCGCCATGCGGCCGGCTGGCGTCGCGCGTGGCGCGAGGTCTCGACGGCGCGACCGCCGCGCGGGTACGACGACCCGCGCGGCATCCCCGAGCTCCGGGTCGCCCTGGCCGACCGGCTGGGCCGCACCCGCGGGCTGGCCTGCGACCCCGACGAGATCGTCGTGACCAACGGCGCCACCGACGGCCTGCGGCACGTCCTGGCCGCCCTCCCCGCGGGTTCGGTGGCCGTCGAGGACCCCGGCTACCGGGCGGCGGTCGAGACCATCCTCGGCTCGGGGCGCAGCGTGCGCGACCTCCCCGCGACCACCCCGGTCACCGACCTGGCCGGCCTGGTCGCCGCCTACGTCACCCCGGCCCACCAGCATCCGCTCGGCCGCGTCATGCCCGCCGTCGACCGGCTCACGCTCCTGGAGTCGGCCCGCAGAGCGGGGGCCGTGGTCGTCGAGGACGACTACGACTCGGAGTTCCGCTACGACGTGGCCCCGGTCCCGGCCCTGGCCACGCTGGACCGCGGCCGCGTCGCCTACCTGGGCACGGCGTCGAAGTCGGTCGCCCCGAGCCTGCGCCTGGGCTGGCTGGTGCCGCCCGCCGACCTGCTCGGCGCCATCAACGCCCGCCGGGTCGTCACCCACGAGGGCGCCTCGTGGCCCACCCAGCGAGCCTTCCTCGCCCTGCTCCGGGACGGCTACGTCGACAAGGTGGTGCGCTCGGCGCGACGCGTCTACGCCGAGCGGGCGCCGCGGGTCGCGGACGCGCTCGCGCCGTACGCCGAGCTCGCGGGGCCGCTAGCCGGCATGTACTCCACGTGGCTGCTGCCGCAGGCCGACGCGGAGCGGGCCCGGGCGAGCGCGCGGCAGGCGGGCTTCGAGGTGAACCTGCTCGCCGACTACTGCCGCACCGCCTCCCTCACGGGGCTGGTCGTGGGGTTCGGCGGCGCCACGGACGAACAGCTCGACCGCGCCCTCGCGGCGCTGGTGAACGGGCTGCGCGGCTAGCCGAGGGCGGCGTACGCCGCGGCGCGCTCCCGCTCGATCTTGCGACCGAGGAAGTACGCCGTGCCCCAGAGCAGCGCGAAGATCGCCCCGAGGAAGAACATCAGCGGGATCACGAACCCGAGGCCGATGGCCGCGAGCTGCACGAGCCAGCCCACGGCGTACGCCCACTCGCCCCGGAGCATGCCGGCGAGCAGCAGGCACACCACGGTGAGCCCGAGGCCCACCGCCAGCGCCGTGCCGAGCGCGACGTCGGCAACGGAGACCAGCACCGGCGTGGTCAGCCCGAGCGTGATGGCCTCGAGGCACAGGATCGCGGCGCACATCCCGCGCCGCGGAGATCGCGCCCTGTCGCTCACTCGCTGCTCCCCCGCACCGGCCTCGCCAGCAGCGTCCGTGCCTCGCCGACGGTGACCACCGAGCCGGTGACCAGGACGGCGCCGGACCCCAGCGGGTCACCGAACGCCTCTCCGGCCTCGGCTAGCGCGGCGGCCTCGTCGAGCGCCTCGGAGAGTCGGGGCTGGACCGACACGCGGTCCGGGCCGTAGATCTCGCGCGCGACCACGGCAAGCGCCTCGGCCGGCAGCGCGCGAGCCGTGGAGTTCTGGGTGCACACGACGTGGGCCAGGTGCGGCTCGAAGGCCGCCAGCAGGCCCTCCTGATCCTTGTCGGCCATCACCCCGATGACCCCGATCAGCGTCGAGAACGTGAACGAGTCGTCGAGGGCGGCGGCGGTCGCCTCGGCACCGTGTGGGTTGTGCGCGGCGTCCAGCAGGACGGTCGGGCCGCGCCGCACGATCTCGAGCCGGCCGGGCGAGCTCACCTCCGCGAACGCAGCGCGCACCAGCTCGTCGTCGAGGGGCTGGTCGCCGGCGAACGCCTCGACGGCCGCCAGCGCCACCGCCGCGTTCTGGGCCTGGTGGGCGCCGTACAACGGCAGGAAGATCTCGTCGTACCTCGCCCGCGTCCCCTGCAGCGAGACCACCTGTCCCCCCACGGCCGGCACCCGGGAGATGACCCCGAAGTCCAGCCCCTCACGGACCACGGTGGCTCCGACCTCGGCCGCCCGCGCGAGCAGCACCTCGGCGGCAGCGGGCGGCTGCTCCGCCAGGACCGCGATCGACCCGGGCTTGATGATCCCGGCCTTCTCGACGGCGATCTCCCCGGGCGTGTCACCGAGGTACGCCGCGTGGTCGACCGCCACGGGCAGCACCACCGCGACCGTCGCGTCGGCGACGTTGGTTGCGTCCCAGGAACCCCCCATGCCCACCTCGACGACGGCGACGTCGACAGGTGCGTCGGCGAACGCGGCGAAGGCCATCGCGACGACGGTCTCGAAGAACGACAGCGGGTGCTCCTGGTCCGCGTCGACCAGGTGCGTGTACGGCGCGATGTCGTTGAACGCGGCGACGAACTGCTCGTCGGTCAACGGCTCACCGTCGACGGAGATCCGCTCGGTCATCCGCTCCACGTGCGGACTGGTGAACCGACCCGTGCGCAGGTCGGTGGCGCGCAGCAGCGCGTCGATCATCCGCGAGGTGGACGTCTTGCCGTTGGTGCCGGTCAGGTGGATGACGGGGTAGTTCGTCTGCGGGTCGCCGAGCAGCTCGGTGAACGCACGGATCCGGTCGAGCGACGGTTCCAGCTTCGTCTCGGGCCACCGGGACAGCAGGGCGTCCTCCACCTCGGCGAAGGTCTGGGCGAGACGGGGGGCTTCGGGGGTTTCACTCATCGCGTGCCCGAGTCTAGGAGGCCGCCGCCGCACCCGCCCCGGGGCTCCCCGGTCGCTCCGATTCCGGCGACCCGGTGACAGCAGACTGGAACACGTTCTAGGTTGGCGGGAATCATCGGAGCGGGAGAGGGAGGCGACGTGAAGACCACGGTCGCGATCGTCAACGGGCAGGGCCAGGAGTTCACGTTCGAGGAGGTGGAGATGGACGGGCCGCGGGCCGACGAGGTGTTGGTGCGGATCGTGGCCACGGGCCTGTGCCATACCGACATCACGATGAAGTCGATGCTGCCCCCGGAGATGTTCCCCAACGTGTTCGGCCATGAGGGCGCGGGCGTCGTCGAGGAGGTCGGCGCGGACGTGACCGGCGTCGAGGTGGGCGACCACGTCGTGATCAGCCTGCGGTCGTGCCGCAGCTGCGCGAAGTGCAAGGCCGGGATGATCGGCTACTGCGAGAGCAGCCTGATGCTCAACTACATGGGCATGCGCATGGACGGGTCCACGACGTACTCCCGGAACGGCGACCTGATCTTCGGGTCGTTCTTCGGGCAGTCGAGCTTCGCCCAGCACGCGATCGCGTACGCCGACAACGTCGTCGTCGTCGACAGGTCGCTCGACCTGACCAAGATCGCGCCCTACGGCTGCGGGTTCCAGACCGGCGCCGGGGCGGTGCTCAATGTGCTCAAGCCGCAGCCCACCGACAGCCTGGCCGTGTACGGCGTGGGCGCCGTCGGGCTCGCGGCGATCGCGGCTGCCGCCCAGGGCGTCGGCACGATCGTCGCGGTCGACCTGCTGCCGAGCCGGCTCGCGGTCGCCGAGAGGTACGGCGCCATCGCGGTGAACCCGGCCGAGCTGGGCGAGGTCAGCGTCGTCGACCGGGTCAAGGAGCTGACCGGCGGCGGGTCGAACGGCGCCATCGACACGACCGCGGTGCCCGCGGTGATCAAGCAGGCCGCCCAGGCGCTCGGTGTGAGGGGCGAGCTGGTCATCCTCGGCCTCGGCGCCGACGAGTTCCCCGTCGACGCGATCGACATCATGCAGAACGGCAAGGTCATCCGAGGCTCCGTCGAGGGCGACTCCGACCCGCTCGAGATGGTGCCGCGGCTGCTCGCGCTCCGCGCGGAAGGCAAGTTCGATGTCGACGACCTGCTCGTGAGCTACCCCTTCACCCAGATCAACACCGCGATCGCGGACGTCACCAACGGCGCCGTCGTCAAGCCGGTCCTGGTCTGGTGAACTCTTCACCCGGCCGCTGACAACCAAAGAGGCCCACCACCTCGTCGCGCTCTGCGAAGGGGTGATCAGGTCGCGATGAGGGACGCCAGCTGCACCGGTGAGTTCAGCAGCCCCCTGGGCTACTGGAAGCCAAGCGGTGCATCCGAGGCCGTGATCGCGGACGCGTTGGGCGGCCGGGTCAGGAGCTAGCCGGCGCGATCACCAGGTTGGCCATGTCGACGACCGGCTCGTAGCCCAGGGCCTGGTAGATCTTGTTGGACGTCGGGTTGGCCTGATCGGTGAACAGGCAGGCCCGGAGGCCCTCGTCGAGCAGCCGCCGCGACATCGCCGCAACGGTGGTGCTGGCGTAGCCGCGGCCGCGGTGCTCGCGGGGGGTGTAGACCGGCCCGACCCGGACCACGCCGAACGCCGGCAGGTTGTAGCCGGTGAGGTGCACGACCCGGCCCGCCTCGTCCTCCCAGAGCCAGACCCGCTCCCCGGCGATCCGCCGGCGCATGTCGTCCTCCTCGAACCGCTCTGCTGCGGCCGGGTCGTCGGTGCGCCCGGCCTGCTCGGCCGCATCCTGCGCGAACGCGTTGAACCACGCCAGGCAGACATCCAGGTCGTTCGGTGCGGCGGCGCGCATCCGGCCCGGCGACGGCGGCGGCTCGATCAGCTTGCCCAGCTCGAACAGCCGGGTGTGCTCGTGCACTGACGCACGGCGACCGGTCAGGGCAGCCGTCTCGTCGGCGATCACCTGTGCCGCCGGCAATGCACCGTTGACCCCGCCCACCTCCTCGCCACGTGCGTGCAGCGCCCGGGCCAGGCCGCGGGCGGCCGGGTCCGGCATCGGCGGCACGAAGAGCGGGTACGGCGCGAAGGGCGCGGTGCGCATGCCGACCGACACCACCTGGCCGTACCTTCCCCGGACCAGCACCCACCAACAAGGGCGGTCTGTCGGTCGGGGTTCACCGAGCTGCGCGCCGACCATGGCGCGCTGGGTCACGGTCGCCACCACGGTCGTGAGGACCGGATCCTCGCGCAGGTACTCATCGGCTGCGCCCAGGAACGCCAACGGATCCTCGGTGAACTCCAGCTCGTATTCGTCCTCCGTCATGGGTGCAGGCTAGGTTCCGCGACGGGGACACCGGCAACCGGGTTTCCGCAGGTGAGGGCGCTCAATCTAGGCTTCGCCCATGACCGACACCCAGCAGCTCCCGGCCCCCGACACGACGAGCGCCCCACGCGCGCTCGCCGTACCGGACAAGCCTGCGCTCGAAGGGCTGGAGGTCGCCTGGAGCGAGCGGTGGAAGGCCGACGACACCTACGCCTTCGACCGAACCCAGCCGCGGGAGAACGTCTACTCGATCGACACGCCACCCCCCACGGTGAGCGGCAGCCTGCACGTCGGGCACGTCTTCTCCTACACCCACACCGACCTGATCGCGCGCTTCCAGCGGATGCGCGGCAAGTCCGTCTTCTACCCGATGGGCTGGGACGACAACGGCCTGCCGACCGAACGTCGGGTCCAGAACTACTACGGCGTCCGCTGCGACCCGTCGCTGCCCTACGACCCCGACTTCACGCCGCCGGAGAAGCCGGACCCGAAGCGGCAGATCCCGGTCAGCCGACCGAACTTCATCGACCTCTGCGAGCAGCTCGTCGAGCAGGACGAAGCTGTCTTCGAGTCGCTGTGGCGCACCCTCGGGCTGTCCGTGGACTGGAAGCAGCACTACACGACCATCGGCCCGGCGGCCCGGCTCGCGAGCCAGCGCGCGTTCCTGCGCAACTTCGCCCGCGGCGAGGCCTACCTGCAGGAGGCCCCGACGCTCTGGGACGTGACGTTCCAGACGGCGGTGGCCCAGGCCGAGCTCGAGGCCCGGGAGTATGCCGGCGCCTATCACCGGATCAACTTCCACAGGCAGGATGGGAGTCCGGTCGCAATCGAGACGACCCGCCCCGAGCTGATCCCGAGCGTGGTGGCGTTGATCGCCCATCCCGACGACGAGCGCTACCAGCCGTTGTTCGGCACCACCGTCACCTCGCCCGTCTTCGGCGTGGAGATCCCGGTGCTCGCGCACCCGGCCGCCGAGATGGACAAGGGCGCCGGCATCGCCATGTGCTGCACGTTCGGCGACCTGACCGACGTCATGTGGTGGCGCGAGCTCGACCTACCGGTGCGCACGCTGATCGGTCGCGACGGCCGGATGCTGCGCGAGACGCCGGACTGGCTCTCCGGCGAGCGGGCGGCCGCGGCGTACGAGCAGTTGCAGGGCAAGACCGCGTTCTCGGCGCGCGAGGCCATGGTCGCGCTGCTCCGCGAGTCCGGCGACCTGGACGGCGACCCCAAGCCCACGCAGCGGATGACGAACTTCTACGAGAAGGGCGACAAGCCGCTCGAGATCATCGCCACCCGCCAGTGGTACCTCCGCAACGGCGGCCGCGATGCCCGGCTGCGCGAGGAGATGCTCGCGCGCGGTCGCGAGATCACCTGGGTGCCCAGCCACATGGCGCACCGCTACGAGAACTGGGTCGGTGGCCTGAACGGCGACTGGCTGATCTCTCGCCAGCGCTTCTTCGGGATCCCGTTCCCGGTTTGGTACCCCCTCGACGGCGAGGGCGTGCCCGACCACGCCCACCCGTTGATGCCGTCCGAGGCCGAGCTCCCGATCGACCCATCGACCGACGCGCCCCGGGGCTACGACGAGACCCAGCGCGGCCAGGCCGGCGGCTTCATCGGCGATCCGGACGTGATGGACACCTGGGCGACCAGCTCGCTCACCCCGCACATCGCGGGTGGCTGGGAGATCGACGACGACCTGTTCCAGCGGGTCTTCCCGATGGACCTGTGCACCCACGCCCACGACATCATCCGCACCTGGCTCTTCTCGCGGGTGGTGCGCGCCCACTTCGAGAACCACGTGGTCCCGTGGTCGCACGCCCTCATCTCCGGCTTCGTGGTCGACCCCGACCGCAAGAAGATGTCGAAGTCCAAGGGCAACGTCGTCGTCCCGACGGACATCCTCGAGAAGTTCGGCTCCGACGCCGTGCGCTGGCGCGCCGCGATGTCGCGCCCGGGTCTGGACTCACCGTTCGACGAGAGCCAGATGAAGGTCGGCCGACGGCTGGCGATGAAGGTCCTCAACGCCTCGAGGTTCGTCCTCGGCGGCGTCGGCGCCACCGGCCTGAACCCGTTCGAGGTCTCCGAGCCGATCGACTGCGCGCTGCTCGCCCGGCTCGGCGAGGTCATCACGAAGTCGACCGACGCGCTCGAGGCCTACGACTACACGACGGCGCTCGAGACCGTCGAGAAGTTCTTCTGGTCGTTCTGCGACGACTACCTCGAGCTGGTCAAGGAGCGGGCGTACGCCGAGGACGGCGGCACCGCCACGGTGTCGGCACGCGCGACCCTGGCGATCGCGCTCCAGGTCCAGCTGCGCCTGCTCGCGCCGTACCTGCCCTACGTGACCGAGGAAGTCTGGTCGTGGTGGCAGGACGGGTCGATCCACACGTCGACCTGGCCGCTGGTGTCCGAGCTCGGCTCGGCCGCGGCCACCGACCCGGCGATGGTCGACGCGGTGGCAGGGGCCCTGGTCGGGATCCGGGGTGCCAAGTCACAGGCCAAGGTGTCGATGCGTGCCGAGCTCTCGCGGGTCGAGATCCGTGGCCCCGAGGCGCTCGTGCGCGGGGCCCAGCAGGCGGCCGACGACCTGCGCCGGAGCGGGAAGATCACCGGGGAGCTGGTGTTCACGGTCGACGAGGACGCGCAGGAGATCAGCGTCGACACGGAGCTCGCCCCCGTCACCGACTGACCTCGCGGGTGACCCCCGGGCACGGGCGTACTCCCGGGTGGATCCACGCCGAGACGTCCCCGGTCGCGGTCGTGCGTCCTGACCTGACCGAGCCGAAGCGCCCGGGTGACCGCATCGAGGTCCGCGGGCGACACGCGGCCGTGCGTCTTGACCTCACCGAGCCCCAGACCGGGCGCGTGCAGGGCACCTCGCGGACCGGGACGGTGGGCGGATCCGGAGTGTGCGGCCGGCTCAGCGGGGACCTGTGCGGCGCGGACAGCGCCCTGGGTCGCGGCCGGACCGGGTGTGATCGCGGTGGGCTCCTGCCGGCCCGGCAGGGCGCGGTGCTCGAGGAAGTGGGTGAGGACGCGTCCGGCCACCACGTCGCCGCCCTGCCGAGTCAAGAGTCCCCGCAACGCGTCGCTGCGCAGGCCGGTGACCACGATCACGGCACAGGCGATCGCCACGAGCGCGAAGGCGTACAGCGAGAGCCTGTGCTCCTTGCTCACCTTGACCTCCTACCACGTGGCTGCGCGGATCAGTGTCGCGGTGGACGCCGGGTTTCGGCAAGCCGGAGCAGACTCGTCGGAGCAGACTCGTCAGTGGTCACCCGACCTCGACCCGACCGGGTCGCCGCCCGGCCTTGGTGCACCCGGGTCTCGACCCGCGGGTCGCGACCTCGTTCCTCGGTCGCGCCGCTCGCTCGACCTCGGCCTGACCGGGTCCGCTGACGCGGCCCCTCAGGCCGACTTCTTCTTCTTGGCCTCGGACTCGCGGGGGACGAGGGTGGGGGCGACGTCGTCCATCACGACCTCTCGGGTCACGATGACCTTCGCGACGTCGCCGCGCGAGGGCACGTCGTACATCACGTAGAGGAGGACCTCCTCGATGATCGCGCGCAGGCCGCGCGCACCGGTGCCGCGTTCCATGGCCTTGTCGGCGATGGCGGCGGTGGCGTCCTCGGTGAACTCGAGCTCGACCCCGTCGATCTCGAAGAGCTTCTGGTACTGCTTCACCAGCGCGTTGCGGGGCTCGGTGAGGATTTGGATCAACGCCTGCTGGTCGAGCTTGGTGACGCTCGCGATCAGCGGCAGGCGACCGATGAACTCGGGGATCAGGCCGAACTTGATGAGGTCCTCGGGTCGCACCAGCGACAGCAGGTCCTCGGCCTCGCGCTCGGCGGCGCCGCGCACCTCCGCGGTGAAGCCGAGGGTCTTCTTGCCGACCCGCTGCTCGACGATGTG
>JAOPXC010000264.1 GCA_025965335.1 Nocardioides sp.
ACGTGAGCCAGCTCGCGATCGCGACCGTGCCCAGCCAGCCGATCTGGGGCAGCGGCCGGGGGAACTCCGGGACCGTGAAGAGGTGCTGGAGATAGGTGAAGACACTGTTCATCGCGTCGGCGAACGAATTCGCGAGGTTGACGAAGACGTTGTTGCCGGACGAGGCGGCCTGCTCGACCCAGTCGCTGCGCGCCTGGAACCAGCCGTGCACGCCGGTACGGGTCGAGGTGCTCAGCTCGAGGGTCTGGTGGCCCTGGGCCACCGCCCAGATGGCGATCCACACCACGACCACGAACAGGAGCGACCACAGGCGTCCGTGGGCACGCAGGGCGGTCAGAACCGTCGGCCGCCCCGTCAGTCTCCGCGTCGTGGCCAGGGTGGTCATGCCGGCGCACCTTCCTCGGCCGGCGCATCCGCCTCGGCGACAACCACCCGGAGGATCGCGTCGTCATCCACGATCCCGACCAGCTTGCCGTCCTCGATGACGCGCACCGGATGCTCGGAGGCGAGCGCGGCCTGGGCCGCCTCGCGCACGATCGTGTCCGACGTCATCTCGGGCCCGTCCAGGGAGTCGCCGGGACGCGGCTCGCGCATCACCCACTTGAGCGTGAGCACGTGGGAGCGGGGCACCTCGGAGGTGAAGTCGCGGACATAGTCGTCGGCGGGGGCACCGACGACCTCGTCCGGGGCTCCGATCTGGACCACCTCCCCGTCGCGCATGATCAGGATCCGGTCCCCCAGCTTGAGGGCCTCCTGGAGGTCATGGGTGATGAAGACCATCGTCTTGCCCAGCTCGCGGTGCAGCCGGATGACCTCGTTCTGCATGTCGCGTCGGATCAGCGGGTCGAGTGCCGAGAACGGCTCGTCGAACAGCAGGATCTTGGGGTCGCCGGCCAGCGCCCGGGCCAGCCCCACCCGCTGCTGCATGCCGCCCGACAACTGGTCGGGGTAGGAGTGCTCGTACCCGTCGAGCCCGACGAGGCCGACGATCTCCTCGGCCCTGGCCGTCCGCTCCTTGCGCTTCATCCCGCGGATCTCGAGGCCGTAAGCCACGTTGTCGATGACCTGCCGGTGGGGCAGCAGCCCGAAGTGCTGGAAGACCATCGACACCTGGTTGCGTCGCAGGTCCCGCAGCTGGCTCTCGGAGGCGTGCGTGACGTCGACGCCGTCGATGTTGATGTCGCCGGCGGTCGGCTCGATGAGCCGCGTCAGGCAACGCACCAGCGTCGACTTGCCGGATCCGGAGAGGCCCATCACGACGAACACCTCTCCAGGCGCGACTTCGAACGACACGTCCCTCACGCCGACGACACAGCCCGTCTTGGCCTTCAGCTCGGCACGCGAGAGGTTGTCCTCGGGAGTGCCGATGATCTTGTCGGCGCCCTTGCCGAAGATCTTCCAGAGGTTGCGGACCGACACTGCGCTGTCAACTGTCGAGAGCCGGGGCTCGGCGCCCTTCTCGGTCGCGATGCTCATCTGGGGTCCCCGAGTAGTTGTTCGCTGGTGAAGCGTTGCGGGGGAGGCGAAGAACTTCTTGGGGTGTTCATGCGTGCTCCTCACGGTTGCGGCTGTCGCCGGGCGGGTGCAGCGGGGTTCCGTCCCGATGGCGGTAGTACGGCACGTCCGCGGCCGGGAGGGGAGTGTTGCCGGCGATCAGGTCGGCGGCCTTCTCCGCCACCATCATCACAGGGGCGTAGATGTTGCCGTTGGTGACGTACGGGAACACCGAGGCGTCCACGACGCGCAGGCTTTCGGTGCCGTGGACCTTCATCGTCGCCGGGTCGACCACGGACAGCTCGTCGATGCCCATCTTGGCCGTGCAGGACGGATGGAGGGCCGTCTCGGCGTCCTTGGCCACCCACGCGAGGATCTCCTCGTCGGTCGAGACAGACGGCCCCGGCGACAGCTCGCCGTCGTTGTACGGCGCGAACGCCGGCTGGTTGAGGATGTCGCGCGCGACGTGGACCGCCTCCACCCACTCCTTCTTGTCGTTGTCGGTCGAGAGGTAGTTGAACTGCATCGACGGGTGCACCTTCGGGTCCCGCGACCTGATCCGCACCCAGCCACGGGTGTCGGCGTACATCGGGCCGATGTGCACCTGGTAGCCGTGGCCCTGCGTCGGCGCCGACCCGTCGTACCTGATCGCGACCGGCAGGAAGTGGAACATCAGGTTGGGGTAGTCGACCTCGTCGTTGCTGCGCGCGAACCCGCCCCCCTCGAAGTGGTTGGTCGCACCCAGCCCGCGGCGGTGGACCAGCCACTGGTAGGCGATGTTGGGGCGCGAGCGCCAGCGCAGGCCGGGGGCGATCGAGACCGGCTGCTTCGACGCGTACTGGATGTAGACCTCGAGGTGGTCCTGGAGGTTCTCGCCGACTCCGGGCAGGTGGTGCACGAGGTCGACGCCCTGCTCGCGGAGCAGCGCCTGGTCGCCGACGCCGGACAGCTGCAGCAGCTGGGGGGTGTTGATCGCGCCGCCGCACAGGATCACCTCGCCGGCTGCCACGCTGCGCCGGACACCGGCACGGCGATAGTCGACGCCGGCGGCGCGCTTGCCCTCGAACCGGACGGCGGTCACGAACGCGAGCGTCTCGACCTCGAGGTTCTTGCGGTCCAGCACCGGGTGCAGGTAGGCCCGGGCGGCCGAGAGCCGGCGGCCGCGGTAGACGTTGCGGTCGAACCTCGCGAAGCCCTCCTGCCGGTAGCCGTTGACGTCATCGCTCAGCGGGTAGCCCGCCTGCTGTGCGGCCTCGAAGAACGCCCCGAAGAGGGGGTTCGTCGCCGGGCCGCGCTCGAGCTTCAGCGGCCCGTCGCCGCCGCGCCAGTCGTCGGCGCCGGCGAGGCAGGTCTCCATCCGCTTGAAGTACGGTAGGCAGTGCAGGTAGTCCCAGTCCGCCATGCCGGGGTCCGCGGCCCAGCGCTCGTAGTCGAGCGGGTTGCCCCGCTGGAAGATCATCCCGTTGATGCTGCTCGAACCTCCGAGCACCTTGCCTCGGGCGTGGAAGATGCGGCGTCCGCCCATGTGGGGCTCGGGATCCGTCTCGTACTTCCAGTCGTAGAGGCGGTTTCCGATCGGGAAGGGCAGGGCCGCGGGCATGTGGATGAAGGGGTCGATCCGCAGGTCGGACCGTCCGGCCTCGAGCACCAGCACGCTGGTGCTCGCGTCAGCGGAGAGCCGGTTGGCGAGGGCGCATCCCGCCGAGCCACCTCCGACGATCACGACGTCGTAACGATCCCTGCTCACTGCACCCTCCTCACGACTACTCCCCGAACCAGCGTTGGACGGCCGGGCGGATGTTGTGCCAGACGTGTTTGGTCTCGCGGTACTCGTCGAGTCCGGCCCGCCCGAGCTCGCGGCCGATGCCCGACTGCTTGTAGCCGCCCCACTCGGCCTGGGGGACGTACGGGTGGTAGTCGTTGATCCAGACCGTGCCCATCCGTAGCCGGGCCGCGACGCGCTGACCCCGGCCGGCGTCCTGGGTCCAGACGGCACCGGCCAGCCCGTAGATGCTGTCGTTCGCGATCGCGACCGCCTCGTCCTCGGTGCGGAAGGTCTCGACGGTCAGCACCGGGCCGAACGACTCGTCCTGGGTGACCGACATGTCACTCGTGCACCGGTCGAGGACCGTGGGCAGGTAGTAGAAGCCGTCCGCCAGGGCGGGGTCGTCGGGCCGGGCGCCACCGCACCGGAGCACGGCGCCCTCGGCGATGCCGGCGGCGACGTACGCCTCGACCTTCTCACGGTGGCGCGCGCTGGTCAGCGGGCCGGTCTCGGCCTTCTCGTCGAACGGGCCACCGAGGCGGATCCGGCCGGCCCGCTCGACGAGGGCATCCACGAACTCGTCGTGGATCGACTCCTCCACGAGAAGCCTGGCGCCGGCCGAGCACACCTGGCCCGAGTGCAGGAAGACCGCGGTCAGCGCGAAGTCCAGCGCCACCTCACGGTCGGCGTCGGCGAAGACGATGTTGGGGTTCTTGCCGCCGAGCTCGAGCGCCACCCGCTTCACCGTGCCCGCGGCGGCGGCCATGATCGCCTTGCCGGTGGCGAGCCCGCCGGTGAACGAGACCAGGTCGACGCGCGGGTCCTCGGAGAGCGGGGCGCCGGCGCCGGGGCCGTCACCGACGACCAGGTTGCCGACCCCCGCGGGAAGGCCGGCCTCCTCCAAGAGCTTCATCAGGTGGATCGCGGTGTGCGGTGTCAGCTCGCTGGGCTTGAGCACGAACGTGCTGCCGGCGGCCAGGCACGGCGCGACCTTCCACGAGACCTGGAGCAGGGGGTAGTTCCACGGGGTGATCAGCCCGCAGACGCCCACCGGCTCGTGCACGACCCGGCTCACCACGTCGGCATTGCCGGTGTCGACGACGCGTCCGGACTCCTCCGCGGCCACCCGGCCGTAGTGGCGGAAGACCGACACCACGTCGGCCACGTCGTACTCGCTCTCGACGAGGCGCTTGCCGGTGTCGAGCGACTCGAGGCGAGCGATGGTCGCGGTGTCGCGTTCGATCAGGTCCGCTACCCGCAGCAGCAGGTCGCCGCGCTCGCGGGCGGAGGTGTGCGGCCAGGCGCCGATGTGGAACGCCCGGTGGGCGGCGCCGATCGCGACGGCGGTGTCCTCGGGTCCGGCCTCGTCGATCTCGGCCACCAGCGAGCCGTCGGCCGGGCAGCGGATCTGGCGTCGCCTACCGGCGCTGGCACTTTCCCAGTGCCCGTCGACGTAGAGTTCCGCCACAGCCAACCCACTCTCCGCAACCTTCTTCGTTGCGTATCCCGCAACCGATTGCTTCCCTCGCAACCGGCTGAGAGTTTGAGGATGCTGCGCACGGGTCCCCGCGTCAAGGATTCCGGGGTCGTCGTGACCTAACGTTGACCCCAGCCGAGCCGGTGCGAGACCTCCAGCGCGGCGGCCACGAGCAGCCGGACGGCCTCCTCGACCCGCTCCGGCGTCAGCCGGAACGTCGGGCCCGAGACGCTCATCGAAGCAACCACGTCCCCGTGGGCGTTGCGGATCGGCGCGGCCGCGGCGGTCAGCCCGACCTCCAGCTCGTCGACGGCGAGGGCGTATCCCTGGGTCCGGACCCGCTCGAGCTCGTCGCGGAGCTCGGACTTCTTGGTGATGGTGAGCGGGGTGTACGGCGACAGCTTGCCGAGCAGCTCGTCGAGCCGGGGCTGGTCCAGTCCGCTGAGCAGAACCTTGCCGTTCGAGGTGGCGTGCAGCGGGATGTGCTGGCCGACCCAGTTGTGTGACTGGAGGGCGGAGGAGCCGGCGACCTGGTCGAGGTACAGCGCCGAGTGCTCCGACAGCACCGCGATGTTCACCGTCTCGCCGGTGTCCGCGGCGAGCTGCCGGCACAGCGAACGCGCCTCCTGGACGACGTCGAGGCGGGCGCTGGTGGCGCCCGCGAGGCGCAGGATCCCGAAGCCGAGGCGGTACTTGCCCCGCTCGCCGGTCTGCTCGACGAGGCGGTGCGCCTCCAGCGTCGCGACCAGCCGGAAGGCCGTGCTCTTGTGGACCCCCAGCTCGGCGGCGACCTCGGTGACCCCCGCCTCACCGCCGCGGGCGAGGACCTCCAGAATGGTCAGTGCCCGGTCCACCGACTGCACCCCGGTCGCGGCCGCTCCGGACTCGACCGACGCCACGTCGGAGGCGTTCTTCATGGCGCGAGACTAGCGCAGGCTTTGTTGCGTATCGCAGACTGCGTTTCGGCAGGCGCAACCGGCCTCGCCGCTCCTTCCGTCCACTCGACACAAGGGTCCCCCATGGTGCTTCCCCAGTCCTCGCTCTCGAACGGTGTCACCGCACCCTCGGGCGACTTCGTCCTGATCCTCTCCGGCCCGGACCGGCCGGGGATCGTGTACGCGGTCACCGGCTTCCTGGTCCGGCACGGCGGAAACATCATCGAGAGCCAGCAGTTCGGGGACCGCCGCGTCGGCACGTTCTTCATGCGGATCGACTTCGAGGTGGAGGAAGTCGTCGACGCCGCCGACCTGCGGACCGCCTTCGCTGCCTCGGTCGCCGAGGAGTTCGCCCTCGAGTTCGAGCTCTGGGACGCGACGGCGCCGTACCGCACGCTGATCATGGTCTCCAAGCACCTGCACTGCCTGAACGACCTGCTGTTCCGGGCGAGCACCGGGTCGCTGCAGATCGAGATCCCCGCGGTCGTGTCCAACCATCCGGACGCCGAGGCGCTGGTGCGCTCGTACGGCCTGGACTTCCACCACGTGCCGGTGACCCCGGACACCAAGCCGCAGGCCGAGGCCGAGCTGATGCGCCTGGTCGACGACCTCGGCATCCACCTGGTCGTGCTGGCGCGCTACATGCAGGTGCTCTCCGACGACCTGTGCCGTGGGCTGTCGGGACGAGCGATCAACATCCACCACTCGTTCCTGCCGAGCTTCAAGGGCGCCAAGCCCTACCACCAGGCCTTCGACCGCGGCGTGAAGCTGGTGGGCGCGACCGCGCACTACGTCACCGGCGACCTCGACGAGGGCCCGATCATCGAGCAGGACGTGATGCGGGTCGACCACGGCTACGACCAGGAACAGCTGGTCTCCGCCGGTCGCGACGTCGAGGCGCAGGTGCTGTCCCGCGCGGTCCGCTGGCACTCCCAGTCCCGCGTCCTGCTCAACGGGAACCGGACCGTTGTCTTCAAGTAGCTCTCGGTGGTTGAGGAGCAAGGCCCCCGGTGCCGAGCGTTGTCGAGACCCCCGCACCGACGCAGGGCCGGAACCACCGTGGTCGAGCAAGCGCTGAGTCGCGTTCTGCAATCAACGCCCGGCCTTCACTTCCGGGTTCGCGACGGTTGCTCGGCGCAACCTCCCCAACCAGCGATGGGGCGGAGAAGGGAGATCGTCGGCCGGCACCACCGGCCTCCGCAGGCGCGGGCACGCCCGGGAGCCTCAAGGGCGAAGGCGTGGCGCCGGAGCGGCGAGCAACCACAGCCACTACCGAGACGTCAACCACGCTCGACTGGGAAGAGCCCCAACGGCCGCGACCGGTCCGGAGGCTACGCAGGTAGGTCCGAGGCCGGCCGTCGGCCGTGCGCCCCGGACGAGGTTGATTGCCGCGAAGGTGAAAGTGAGCAAGGTGCCGCCCCCGGGGATGACCCCCCTTCCTTACTCCTCTCCGTCCGAGGGGTCTGCCTCAGAAGCAATTCCGGGCCTTTCGACAGTGACTCTCACCGCGGCGACGCATGCCGCGCCCAGCAGTACGAGCCCCAGCACCCTGGTGAACTCCCACGCGCGCCCCGCATGGGGCGTAACGTGCGGGGCCGAGGCTCAGGAGACGCCATGCGGCGATCAATGCTTGTGTTCGCCGTCTCGGTCGCGGCCGCCGTGACGGTGGCCATCGCGCCCGCATCGGGCATCGGCCCCGGGGGCTGGGATCGCGTCGGCCACGGGTCAACGACCAGCACCCCGTCGCTCAACGGCAAGGTCTCGGCTCTGAACACCCAGAGAGCCGGGTATCTCTATGCAGGTGGCACCTTCACCAATGCTGGTGGCATCGCAAGCGCGGACCTCATCGCCAAGTGGAGCGGCTCCACCTGGAGCGCCATCGGCAGTACGCCGTTGACGAACGCCGTGGGCGCCGAGGTCAGGGCGATCGCCTACGACACCGTCAGCGGCAAGGTCTACGCCGGTGGCACCTTCCTCAACGCCGGCGGCAACGCCAGCGCCGACTTTCTCGCGGTGTGGGACGGCGTGAGCTGGCAGCCTGCCTGCACCTCGCCCACGCGGCCGGCGTTCACCGGAAATGTCGACGCCCTACAGATAATCGGCCCCACGCTCTACGTCGGTGGCGAGTTCCAGGACGGTGCGGAGATCCCCACGGCGGACTACCTCCTGGCCTGTGACCTGAGCTCCGGCGCGTCATTCTCGGTGTTGCCCACTGACGGCTATTTCAACGGGCCCGTCTACGCCCTGACTGCGGACAGTCTCGGAACCCTCTACGCCGGCGGGAACTTCATCAACCTTGCGACGCTCCCGGCCGCCGACTACGTCGCTGCGTACGCGTCCGGTGCCTGGCAGGCCATGGGTGCGGGTGCCGGCCAGAGCGGCGGGGCGGTCACGGGCATCGTCCGCAGCCTGACCGTCGCCGGCACGAAGGTCTACGTGGGCACCGATGCCCTCGACGTGGCGGGTATCGCACAGGCGGACCACGTCGCGCGCTGGGACGCTTCGGCCCTCGCCTGGAGTGCAATGGGCGCGAACACCGCTGCTACCAACGGCTGGTTCCCCACAACTGCCTACATCTACGCGTTGGGGGCCTCCGGGTCACTCGTCTTCGCGGGAGGTTCGTTCCAGGACGCGAACGGTACGGCGACGGCAGACATGGTCGCCTTCTTCGACGGCACCAGGTGGCGACCGATCGGGTCCAACGGCGCAGGTGGCGGGCCGTTGCCCGCAGAGGTGCACGCGCTGAAGGTGTTTTCTGACAAGCTCTACGCCGGGGGCAACTTCACTTCAGCCGGCGGGGACACTCTGGCCAGGGACCTTGCCGCGTACGCACTACGGCTCCCTGACAACTCGATAAGCAAGGTGTTCTCGAGCTCGTACGTCGGCGCGGGCGTGTACAACAAGTCGGGGGTGGGCCAGGCTCGCACGGTGTCGATCCTGAAGGGCGGCTTGGAGCACGTCTACGTCAAGATCCAGAATGACGGCCTGGTGGCAACGTCCTTCAAGGTGAAGGCCACAGGTGGCACCACTGCCATACACGCCCACTACCACCAGATAGGCGTCTCCTCGCCCTGGGACATCACGTCCGCAGTACGGGCCGGCACCTTCAACATCGGAACCATCGATCCCAGGGAATCCACCGTGATCGGTGTGAGCATCTACGCGAACACGAACAGCGGACCTGGGACCAGCTTCCTCATCACGACCAGATCGGTCACCGGGACGCAGCCCGATGCCGTGAAGGCGATCGTGACGACCCACAACTAGGGAGACAGGCGCCAGCTAGCGCGCCTTCCTCAACCACCGGAATTGGTCAGTCGCCGAGCTCGGCCCGCCGGCGAATGACGTACTCCTCGAGCTCCATCCGGATTGCGTCGTCGAGCTCCGGGGCGACGTACTCCTCGAGCTTCTTGCGGTAGATGTCGGCGGCGCGGTCGTTGGCGTCCTTGCCCCCGTTGCGCATCCAGCGCTCGTAGTTCTCCGACGAGGAGAGCAGCGGCCGGTAGAAGCAGGTGCGGAAGCGCTCCATGGTGTGGGCCGCGCCGAGGAAATGACCGCCGTGGCCGACCTCCTCGTGGGCACCGAAGGCCATCGACTCCTCGTCGATCTCGAGCGGCGTGAACTCGGCCTGCATCATCTGGAGGATCTCGATGTCGACGATGAACTTCTCGTAGCCCGCGACCAGCCCGCCCTCGAGCCAGCCGGCCGAGTGCATCACCCAGTTCGCGCCCGCGAGGAACGTCGGCATCATCGTCATCAGGGCCTCGTAACCCGCCTGGGCATCGGCCACCTGCGAGGACGTCAGCCCGCCGCCGGTGCGGAACGGCAGTCCGAAGTGCCGCGCGATCTGGCCCGTGCACAGCAGTCCGATGCCGGACTCCGGCGTCCCGAACGTCGGAGAACCGGACTGCATGTCGATGTTGGAGAGGAACGACCCGAAGATCACCGGCGTACCCGGCCGGATCAGCTGGGACAGCGCGATGCCGGACAGTGCCTCGACGATCTGCTGCACGAGCGCCGCAGGGATCGTCACGGGCGACATCGCACCCATCAGGATGAATGGCGTGAGTACGACGGGTTGGCCGGCGGCGGAGTACTCGAACTGCGCCTCGAGCATCCGGTCGTCCCAGCGCAGCGGCGAGTTGCAGTTGATCAGCGAGATCGTGGCCGGCGTGGCCTCGATCGACTCCCGGGAGCCGAACAGGATCTCGGTCATCGCCAGGGTGTCGCGGGCGTTCACGCCCGACACCACGTTGCCCATGTAGATCTTGTCGGTCAGCGACTGGAGCGCATAGGTCATGTCGAGGTGGCGACTGTCGAGCGGGGTGTCGTTGGGCTCGCAAATGATGCCCCCGGCGGAGTCCAGGGCGGGGAACGACTGGGCGAGCTTGGTGAAGTTGCGGAAGTCGTCCATCGTCGCGTCCCGACGCACCTCACCCTGGCGGACGAAGGGCGGCCCGTAGACCGCGCCGAACGCCATCGAGTCGCCGCCGATGTGGATGTTGTTCGCGGGGTTGCGCGCCTGGACGTCGAACTCCCGCGGCGCCTTGGCCACCTGCTCCAGCACGAAGTCGGGATCGAGGAAGACCGTGTGGT
>JAOPXC010000348.1 GCA_025965335.1 Nocardioides sp.
CCGAGGGGGTGTGCCGGACCGCTGACCAGGACTCGTCCGTGAGGTCCATGCGGACCAGGACGTAGCCGGGGAGGGCCGGCTTGGTGCGGGTCCGGCGCTGACCGTTCTTGATCTCGACGACGTCCTCGATGGGGACCACGATCTCGTGGATGTAGTCCTCCATGTTCAGGGAGATGATGCGGTTCTCGAGGTTGGACTTCACCCTGTTCTCCATGCCGGAGTAGGTGTGCACGACGAACCAGTCGCCGGGCTTGGCCCACAGCTCGCGGCGGAACTCCTCGAGCGGGTCGTCCTCGGCGGGCTCGTCGCTCGCGTCCTCGGCGGGCTCGTCGCTCGCGTCCTCGGCAGGCTCGTCGCTCGGCTCCGCGACCTTGGCGTCGGCGGTCTCGTCAGCGGCGGTCTCGGCACCTTCCTCGGGGGTCGCTTCGACCGGCGAGTCGGCCTCGGGGGTCACCGGGGTCTCCGCGGCCTCGGCCTCGGCCGAGTCGTGCTGCTGTTCCGACACGTACTGCTCCATCACGTTGATTCGGTGCGCCCGGCTGGGCCGGGCGTCTGACGTTGCCGCGGTCGGGGTTCCCCGCCGCAGCGACGGTTACTGCGTGCCTCGGCCGGCGAAGACCCAGAAGACCAGCTTGCCGAACCCGAGGTCGAGGGCTGACACGAAAGCCATCATGAAGAGGACGAAGACCATCACCACGAGGAAGTACGTGACCAGCTGTTCCTGCGTCGGGTACACGACCTTGCGCATCTCGGCGACGACCTGCCGGTAGAACGTCGGGATGCTCGTGCGCTTGTCGGCCTTGCTGTCGCGCGGACCGCGGACCGCCTTGCTCTCCGACACGCTTGGTCACCTCATCCTTTGATTCATCCGTCAGGGCCGTGGTCGACCCGACTGGTCATGCAGTTCCCTGCAGGGCACGAGGGACTTGAACCCCCAACCTTCGGTTTTGGAGACCGATGCTCTGCCAGTTGAGCTAGTGCCCTCCGCGACTCCCCGCTCACCCGCCCGATTCCGGGCACGACAAAGCATGTGGGAAACCACCAAACGAGGAGTCTACGGGGAAGACCGAGGTCGAGTCCAAACCGGTGGCGAGACCGTCCGCGGCCCTGCCTGCCCGTGGGTCCACCGGCGGCAAACCCGTGCTGGTGCGTGGCCAGGCCCGCTCTACGATGGTCGCATGGCCTCCAGCTCCTCAGCCCAGCCCCGCGAGCGACGCGTCTCCCAGCGGATCGGCACCATCGCCGAGTCCGCGACGCTCAAGGTCGACGCCAAGGCGAAGGCGCTGAAGGCGGAGGGCCGGCCGGTCATCGGCTTCGGCGCGGGCGAGCCCGACTTCGCCACCCCGGACTACATCGTCGACGCCGCGGTGGAGGCGTGCCGCGACCCGAAGAACCACCGCTACACCCCGGCCGGCGGACTGCCGGAGCTGAGGAAGGCCATCGCGGAGAAGACGCTGCGCGACAGCGGACTCGCGGTCGAGCCCAGCCAGGTGCTCGTCACCAACGGTGGCAAGCAGGCGATCTACTCGGCCTTCGCCGTCATGCTCGACCCCGGCGACGAGGTGATCGTGCCGGCGCCCTACTGGACGACGTACCCCGAGGCGATCCGGCTCGCGGGCGGCGTACCGGTGGAAGTGCTCGCCGACGAGACCCAGGACTACAAGGTCACCGTCGAGCAGCTCGAGGCCGCCCGCACCGAGCGCACCAAGGTGCTGCTGTTCGTGTCCCCCTCGAACCCGACCGGCGCCGTCTACACCAGCGACGAGATCAAGGCGATCGGCCAGTGGGTCGAGGACAGTGGCCTGTGGGTGCTCACCGACGAGATCTACGAGCACCTGGTGTACGACGGGATCGAGACCGGCTCGATGCCGGTGCTGTGTCCCTTCCTCCAGGACAACTGCGTCGTGGTGAACGGTGTCGCCAAGACCTACGCGATGACCGGCTGGCGGGTCGGCTGGATGATCGGCCCGGCCGACCTGGTCAAGGCGGCCACCAACCTCCAGTCGCACGCCACGTCGAACGTCTCCAACGTCTCGCAGCGGGCCGCGCTCGCCGCGGTGACGGGAGACCTGTCCGCGGTCGACGAGATGAAGGCCGCCTTCGACCGCCGCCGCAAGACGATCGTGTCGATGCTGAACGAGATCGACGGCGTCGTCTGCCCGATGCCCGGTGGCGCCTTCTACGCGTACCCGTCGGTCAAGGGGCTGCTCGGCAGGCCCCTCGGCGGGTCCGACGGGCCGGTGGCCAACGACTCCGCCGAGCTCGCCGAGCTGATCCTGGAACGCGCCGAGGTGGCCGTGGTTCCGGGTGAGGCGTTCGGGTCCCCGGGCTACCTGCGCCTGTCCTACGCCCTCGGAGACGACGACATCGTCGAGGGGATCACCCGCCTCCAGAAGCTCTTCGCCTGAACGCGCCGGGAGTGCGCGACCTTCAGACCCTGCCGAAGGCGCACCTGCACCTGCACTTCACGGGCTCGATGCGGCACGAGACGCTGCTCGAGCTCGCCGAGCGGGACGGCGTCTCGCTGCCCGACTCCCTCGTCTCCGAGTGGCCGCCGAAGCTGAGCGCCGCGGACGAGAAGGGATGGTTCCGTTTCCAGCGGCTCTACGACGTGGCCCGGTCCGTGCTGCGGACCGAGGAGGACGTACGTCGCCTGGTGCGGGAGGCCGCCGAGGACGACGTCCGTGACGGTAGCCGCTGGTTGGAGATCCAGGTCGACCCCAGCGGGTACGGCGCGCGGTTCGGCGGGATCACGGCGTTCACCGACCTCGTGCTCGACGCCGTGCGGTCCGCGTCCCGGGAGACCGGGCTCGGCATGGCGGTCGTGATCGCAGCCAACCGGACACGCCACCCCCTCGACGCCCGCACGCTGGCCCGGCTGGCGGTGCAGTACGTGGATCGCGGGGTGGTGGGCTTCGGGCTGTCCAACGACGAGCGTCGCGGGTCCACCGCCGACTTCGCCGGCGCGTTCGCGATCGCCGAGCGAGCCGGGCTGCTGCTGGCGCCGCACGCCGGCGAGCTGGTCGGTCCCGCCCACATCCGTGCGTGCCTCGACACGCTGCACGCCGACCGGTTGGGCCACGGGGTCCGCTCGGCCGAGGACCCCGAGCTCCTGGCACGGATCGTCGATGCCGGGGTGGCCCTCGAGGTGTGTCCGGTGTCCAACGTCGCGCTCGGGGTCTACTCCGACCTGACGTCGGTGCCGCTTCCGACGCTGCTCGCGGCCGGTGCGACCGTTGCGCTCGGCGCCGACGACCCGCTGCTGTTCGGGTCCCGGCTGGCCGGCCAGTACGCCACCATGCGCGCCGCCCACGATTTGAAGGACGAACAGCTCGCGGAGCTCGCGCGGATGTCGATCCAGGCGTCGCGGGCACCGACCGAGGTCAAGGCCGCGCTCCTGCTCGAGGTCGACGCATGGGCTGCGGCCTGACGTTCGGCACTGCGATGATGGCGCGATGGATGGCGATCAGGCAGGGCCGGGCGAGCCCGACGAGACGCTGCCGGTGACCCACCGCGCGTGGGGCGAGCGAGAGCCCGAGAACCCGTACACCTCCCCGTCCGGGCCGGCCGCCCAGCCGTCCGGTGCCGGGTACGTCGGTCCGTCGTGGGCCGAGCCGTCGCCGGGACAGGCGCCGCCGGGCGTCCCGCCGTACGGCAACCCGGGGTACGTGCCGACGGTCTACGGACAACCCCTCTACCCGCAGCTCCGGACGATGCACCCTTCGGCCACGACCGCGATGACGCTGGGGCTGGTCAGCCTCATCGGGGGCTTCATGTGCGGGCTGCCGCTGGTGCTGGGCCCGTTCGCGTGGTGGACCGGTGCCCGGGCCCGGCGGGACATCCGGGCCGACCCGCGTCTCGACGGCGACGGTCAGGCCCTGGCCGGGATGGTCACCGGCATCATCGCCACGGTGTTCTTGGCGATCGGGGTGCTCGCGCTCGTGCTGCTCGCTGGGCTCGTGGCGGTCGGCTCGACGACCAGCAGCACTGGCTAGATCCGGGAGCCCACTCTCAGAGCTCGCAGCCCACCAGCACCGGCTCGTTGACGAGCCTGACGCCGAACCTGGCCTCCACGCCGTCGCGGACCTCCCGCGCGAGCGCCAGCAGGTCGGCGGTGGTCGCGTCGCCGCGGTTGGTCAGCGCGAGGGTGTGCTTGGTCGACAGGCCGGCGCGGGCACCGCCGTAGCCCTTGCCGAACCCGGCCCGCTCGATCAGCCAGGCGGCGCTGATCTTCACGCCGTCGTCCTGTGGCCAGGCCGGAGCTCCGTCGGGGGCCGAGCCCTCCGGCACCACGGGGTTGGTGAAGAACGAGCCGGCGCTCCAGGTGTCGTGGTCGGAGGCGTCGAGCACCATCCCCTTCCCGCGTCGCAGGCCCAGGACGGTGTCGCGGACGTCGGCCAGGGCTGCCCGCTGGCCCGGCTCGACTCCCAGGGTCCGCGCCAGCTCGGCGTACGAGATCGGTGCCCCGAGGTCGCCCTGGCGGAACTGGAAGGCGACCGACAGCACGACGTGCCGACCGGGGTCGGCCTTGAAGCGGCTGGTGCGGTAGCCGAAACCGCAGTCGGCATTGGCGAACGTGCGAACGCCTCGGAGCCGGCGGTCCCAGACGCGGACCGACGAGATGGTCTGGGAGACCTCCTGGCCGTAGGCGCCGACGTTCTGGATCGGGGTCGCCCCCACCGCGCCGGGGATGCCGGACAGCGCCTCGACCCCCACCCAACCCCTCTCGACCGCCACCGCCACGAGGTCGTCCCAGGTCTCCCCGGCGGCGACCGTGACGATCGCGCCGCCACAGCTCGCGCCGTCCTCGACGTCCGAGGCGATCCCGCGGGTGGCGACCTCGACGACGGTGCCGGGGAAGCCCTCGTCCGCGACCACCAGGTTGCTGCCACCGCCGAGGACCAGGACGGGCTCCCCGGCGGAGTCGGCGGTGGTCACGGCGTCGATGAGCTGCTGCTCGGTGGACGCGGTGACCCAGGCGCGCGCCGGACCGCCGAGGCGCAGCGTGGTGTGGTCGGCGAGGCGTTCAGGCACGGACGACGGCCTTGGGCATGCCGAGCACCTTCTGGCCGGCACAGGTCACCTCGAGCGCGATCGTGGCCCGGCCGTCGGCGACGTCCTTGACCGTGCCGCCCACGTCGATCACGACCCCGTCGTCGTCGTCGGGCACGACGACCGGGTTGGTGAACTTGCAGCCCAGCTCGAGCACCTCGGCCCCGTCGGTCCAGGTGCCCACGGCCCGGGCCGCGAGGGCCATCGTGAACATGCCGTGCGCGATCACACCCGGCAGGCCGACGGAGGTGGCGACGCGGTCGGACCAGTGGATCGGGTTGAAGTCGCCGCTCGCGCCGGCGTAGCGGACCAGGTCGGCACGTCGTACGACGTAGCGCTGGGGCTCGAGGGCGTCACCGGGGGTCATGCGTCGACGCCCCGGTGGACGAGCGTCGCGCTCGTGGCGCAGACGACGGCACCGGACTGGTCGGTGATCTCGCTGGTGGTCCCGATGATGTCGTTGCCCCCGATCTGGCGCAGGCTCGCGACACTCAGCGTGGCCGTCAGGACGTCGCCGGGGCGGACCGGGCGTTGGTAGCTGAACCGCTGCTCCCCGTGGACGATGCGGAACAGGTCGATGGACTCGGACTCGAGGAACGCGTTCATCGCGTCGAACGCCAGCACGATGGGGAACGTCGCCGGGGCGGCACCCCCGTCGTACGTGCCCCCGGTGGCGCTGACGAACTCGCGCACCCTCTCCTCGGACACGGCGTACGGCTTGGTCGCCGGGAAGACCCGGCCGATGAGCGTCTGGTCCACGGGCATGGAGTCAAAATAGCCCCCAAAGCGCACTGACCCGCCCGAGAGTTTCGGGCGGGTCAGCGTCGAGACGATGTGGGGCGAGCCTCAGCGGGTCTCGCGGTGCTCGGTGTGGGTGCGGCAACGCGGGCAGAACTTCTTCAGCTCCATGCGGTCGGGGTCGTTGCGGCGGTTCTTCTTGGTGATGTAGTTGCGCTCCTTGCAGACCACGCACGCGAGCGTGATCTTGGGGCGAACGTCGGAGCTCTTGCTGGCCACGGGGAATCCTTCGTCGGAGTGGGTGCTGCTGTCCTGCGGGTCCTGCTGGCGGTCGGGTGAAACTGAGTAGCGGGGGCGGGACTCGAACCCGCGACACCACGATTATGAGCCGTGTGCTCTAACCACCTGAGCTACCCCGCCACAACGGGCGGGGTCGTGCAGCCAGGATATCTGGCTGCACAACCCGGACCCAGAGCCCCTTTACGGAATCGAACCGTAGACCTTCTCCTTACCATGGAGACGCTCTACCGACTGAGCTAAAGGGGCAACGACGGAGAACGATACACAGGGGAATGGACGAACGAGAAATCGCCCCGGGCGGCTCGTTTCCCGCCGCCGGACCGACCCCTCCGGCCACCGCCGAGCCGGCGGTCAGTCCTGGATCCGCGCCCAGGGGCGGGCCTCCTCGAGCTCGTAGGCCAGCTCGAGGAGGGTAGCCTCGCGACCCGTGGCCGCCCCGAACATCATCCCCTGCGGCAGGCCCGCGGCCGTGGTGGCCAGTGGCAGGGAGATGGCTGGCTCGCCGGTGACGTTCTGCCACGGCGTGAACGACACCCACTCCAGCAGCCGGCCCATGATCGTGTCATAGTCCCGGGTCGGGTCGAGCCGGCCGACCAGCGGGGTCTGCGAGGCGAGCGTCGGCGTGAGGACCAGGTCGTACGACGCGAACAGGGCGTCCGATGCCTGCTTCGACCGCCGCAACCGCCGGATGGTGCCCGGCACCCGGTGGACGTTGCGGCGGCAGTGCCGGGCGAGCCCGAGCGTGAGGTTGTCGAGCTTGGCCGGGTCCCACGTGCGGCCGTTCTGGCGGCGGCCCGAGATGACGATGAACATGGCCAGCAGCGACCAGTAGAGGATGAAGTCGTCGCGCAGCGTCTCCGAGGCCGGCGACGGGACCGGCTCGACGTGGTGGCCGAGCTCCTCCAGGAGGGAGGCGGTCTTCAGGGTCAGCTCGACCACCTCGGGTGCCGCGTCCCGGCCGACGCTCGAGGTGTGCATCGCGATCCGGAGCCGGCTGCGCCCCGGCCGGGTGATGTCCCCGACCGGCGGCAGGTGCAGGGCTCGGTAGACCTTCTCCGACTCGCGGAAAAACGCCGCCGTGTCGCGCACGGACCGGGTGACGACACCGTCGGACACGATCCGGATCGGCATGTCCCGCATCAGCTTGTCCTGCGCCAGCCGGTCGCGGGTCGGCTTGAGCCCGACCAGGCCGTTGACCGATGCCGGGATGCGGATCGAGCCCCCGCCGTCGTTGGCGTGGGCCAGGGGTACGGCGCCTGCGGCCACCAGGGCGGCGGACCCGGCGGACGACGCGCCCGCGGTGTGGTCGGTGTTCCAGGGCGACCGGACCGGGCCGAGCCGCGGGTGCTCGGCGGAGCCGGAGAAGCCGTACTCCGACAGCCGGGTCTTGCCGAGGGGGATCACGCCGGTGGCGAGGAACATCCGGGCGAAGTCGCCGTCACGGACCTTGGCCCTGGACTCGAAGGCGTCCGACCCGTGCTGGGTCGGCATTTCCTGGACGTCGACGTTGTCCTTGACGAAGGTCGGGACGCCGGCGAAGTAGCCGTCCCGGGGGTCGTTGGCCTCGGCGCGGGCCCGGTCGTACGCGCCGTGCGCCACCGCGTTGAGCACGGGGTTCACCTTCTCGACGCGGGCTATCGCCGTGTCGACGACCTCCCGGACCGACACTTGCTGGGCGTGGAGCGCGGCGACCAGTCCCACCGCGTCGAGGTGGCCCAGGGCGTCGTCGCCGAAGGCGTGCACGTGCGTCATGGGCGACACGCTACTGAGGTCCCGGGCCCTCGTGCGGGACGTCCGGACTTCAGAGAAGCACGGCCACCAGGAGCGGCAGCAGGATGCTGGTCGCGAGCGCGGTGAGCCCCATCGACAGGCCCGAGAACGCACCCTCCGTCTCGTCCTCGACCAGGGCCCGCGAGGTGCCGATCCCGTGCGAGACGGCGCCGAGCGCCAACCCCCGCGCGCGTCGGTCGCGCACCCGCAGCAGGGTGAGGACCGCCGGGCCGGCGACCGCGCCGAGGATGCCGGCGACGATCGTGAGGACGGCCGTCATGGGGGGCAGCCCGCCGATGCCCTCCGAGAGCGCGATCGACACCGGGGTGGTGGCCGCCTTGGGCGCCATCGTCCTGGCCAGCAGCTCGTCTCCGCCGCAGATCCGCACCAGCAGGATGCTCGTCGCGATCGACACGACCGCGCCCACCGGGACGGCCATGAGCATCGGGACGACGAAGCCGCGCAGGCGGCGCGCCTGCCGGTGCAGGGGTACGGCGAGCGCAACGGTCGCCGGCCCCAGCCAGAACGCGATCAGCTCGGTGCCGGCCCGGTAGTCGGCGTAGTCCACGTGGGCCAGCGAGAGCGTGGTGCCGATCAGGATGATCGCCACCAGGACCGGCTGGGCCAGGGGATGTCCACCGGTGCGGTCCCTGAGCTCCCGGCCGAGCCGGTAACCGACCAGCGTGAGCAGGACGAGGAACACCGGCGAGTGGACCATCCAGTCCCAGGTGTCCCTCACCGGCTGCCCCGCGAAGCGAGGAACCGCTCCAGCAACACGGTCGTCCATCCGACGGCGGCGAGCCCGGCCAGCCAGGAGCCGACCAGGGCGACGACGATCGGCACGGCGTCCGCTCGGAGCGCTCCGAGGTAGACCACGATCCCGACCCCGGCGGGGACGAAGAGCAGCTGCAGGTGACGGATCAGCCCGTCGGCGGCGCGCACCACCGTGGCGTCCTCGCCTGCCCGGCGGACGTGCAGCAGCAGGAACAGCACCGCCATGCCGACGACCGGCCCGGGCACCGGCGCGTGGGTCAAGCGCACGAGCACCTCGCCGACCAGCTGGCAGGCGAGCAGCCAGGTCAACCCCGTGATCACGCGGACAGTGTCGCAGCGACCCCGGCGGCCCGAACCACTCGATCCAGCGCGCCCGGGCCCGCGCCAGGAGGGTCTTCAGCAGTCTCGCTGGGTGATGCCGCGTCGGTGGCAGCCGACGAGGTGCGGGTCGAAGACGCCGATCGCCTCCATCAGCGCGAACATCGTGGTCGGCCCGACGAACACGAAGCCGCGCTTCTTGAGTGCCTTGGAGAGCGCGATCGACTCCGGCGAGGTCGTCGTCATCTCCGCGGTCGTCGCCGGGGCGGGCGGCTGCTCGGGAGCGAACGACAGCACGAACGTCTCGAGCCCCTCCTGCTCACGCAGGGCCACGGTGGCCCGGGCATTGGTGATCGTCGCCGCGATCTTGAGCCGGTTGCGGACGATCCGGGGCTCGTCCATCAGGCGTGCGGCGTCGGCGTCGTCGAAGGCCGCGATCGCATCGGCATCGAATCCGGCGAACACCTCCCGGAACGCCTCGCGCTTGTTGAGGATCGTCGACCACGACAGGCCCGACTGGAACGCCTCGAGCGTGAGCCGCTCGAGATAGGCGGCCTCCCCGTGCGCGCGGTTGCCCCACTCGGTGTCGTGGTAGTCGCGCATGACGCCCGGGCCACCGGCCCACGGGCAGCGGTCGATGCCGTCCTCGCCGGTCACGGGTCCCATGCCCGGCATCCTGCCGCACGACGCCGACAGTCCCGGACGTCGTACGAATCCTGGCCCAGGGGACCCCGTTTCGCATGACGTCCTCGGGTCAGCTGCGGTACTCGGGGTTCGCCCAGTCGAAGCGCGTGCCGGCGTCCCACTCCGAGCGCTGGTTGCCGTAGCCCGGCACCCCGCCGGCGTCCTTCAGCAGCTTCGCGAGGTGCAGGAGGTTCCAGGTCAGGAACGTGGTGTTGCGGTTGGTGAAGTCGTTCTCGGGACCGCCGCTGCCCGGGTCGAGGTACGACGGTCCCGGGCCGGCCTCGCCGATCCAGCCGGCGTCGGCGTTCGGCGGGATCGTGTAGCCGACGTGCTGGAGGCTGTAGAGGACGTTCTGGGCGCAGTGCTTGATGCCGTCCTCGTTGCCGGTGATCAGGCAGCCCGCAACGCGTCCGTAGAAGAGGTACTGGCCCTTGTCGTTCAACATCCCGCTCAGGGCATAGATCCGCTCGATCGCCTTCTTGGTGACACTGGAGTTGTCGCCCAGCCAGATCGGCCCGGCCACCACGAGGATGTCGCTGGCCAGGATCCCGGGGTAGAGGTCCGGCCACGCGTCGGTCTCCCAGCCGTGCTCGCGCATGTCGGGGTAGACACCCGTGGCGACGTCGTGGTCGATCAGCCGGACGACGTCCACCTCGACCCCGTGCTTACGCATGATGGCCGCGCTGGCGGCGACCAGACCCTGGGTGTGGCTCGGCTCCGGGCTCCGTTTGAGGGTGCAGTTGAGGTACGTGGCCTTCAGTCCGGTGAAGTCGTGGTCGGTCATGCCACCACTGTCGCGGTGGGTCCGGTCGTCGGCAACGGGTGGACGTGGCGAACCGGTGAAACCGGCTACCGGCGTTCCTTGAGCCTCGCGTTGGGGAGCGGCGGGGCGGGGATCGGCGGCAGGTGCTCCCCGACCACGATGCCGAACCGGCCGTCGGCCAGGTCCTGGCCATCGGTGACCACGGCACCGCCCGCGGTGATCTGGGCCTGCCACTCGTCGCGGAAGGCCACGATCTCCTCATGGGTCCGGGCCACGAAGTTCCACCACATGACGATGGACTCGCCGAAGGGCTCGCCGCCCAGCAGCAACAGCCGCACCGGCTCGTCGCCGGCAGCGGCCCGCAGCTCGAGACGGGCGCTGCCGAGCGGTACGTAGGCCAGCTCGTCCTTGCCGACCTGACGACCCGAGACGTCGAGACTCCCCGTGTCGACAAGAACGCCGTGCTCGAACGAGGAGTCGACGTCCAGGACCAGCGCGGTGCCGGGCTCGAGGAGCAGCTCGGCTCCCAGGAGCGGGCTGTACGTCGGGACCGGCGACTCGTCCCCCAGCAACGAGCCGATGAAGACCCGCGCCTCCCAACCGGGACCGGTCACCGGCTCGGGGGCGTGGTGGGCGAAGTCCGGCTCGGCGTGCCGGTCACCGTCGGGAATCGCCACCCACAGCTGGGCCCCGTGCAGCACCGTCGTCGACGCGGTGGAGACCTCGGAGTGGCTGATCCCGCGGGCGGCGGTCATCAGATTCACCTCGCCGGGCCGGATCGTGGCGTGGTTGCCCGCGCTGTCGCGGTGCTCGACCTCCCCGGTGAACAACCAGGTCACGGTCTGCAGGCCGGTGTGTGGGTGCGGGGCAACCCCCATGCCGCCGGTCTCGGCGACGCGGTTCGGGCCGTAGTGGTCCAGGAAGCACCAGGCGCCGATCAGCGAACGGTGCCGCTGCGGCAGCGTACGTCGCACGGTCATGGCGCGCAGGCCACCCAGGGGCACCTCGCGCGGCGCCATGATCTCGATGGTCCCCGCTAGGTTCGCCTCGCAGGTGATGACGTCGGGGTCACGCTCCGGGTTGCTCACCCGACAAGTGTGCCGCGGGACGCCTGGCCACGCACTCGGCCAGCTCGCTGAGAACGCGCGTGGTGGACGCCGGGTTGGCGGCCAGCAACCCCGCTGGCCGGATCGGGCGCGGCACCAGGTTGCCGCTGCAGTTGGGACAGCGCCCGCCCAGGACGGTGTCGACGCAGTCGCGACACCAGGTGCACTCGAACGTGCAGATCATGGCGTCGGTCGACCCGGGCGGCAGGTCGCGGTCGCAGCACTCGCAGTTGGGTCGCAGCTCAAGCACGCGACCCATGATGCCTGCGGACCACTAGCCGAGCTGGTCCGGCTCCACGTGCCGCTTGCTCTCGTCGCCGCGCCCGGACGGGACGACCCGGTTGGCGTCGCTCGCCTGGGTCACGCCGGTGCGGCCGTTGGTGGACCGCTCGAGCCGGACGATGACCGACTTGTACGCCGGCTGGTTGCTGCCGTCGGCGGTGTGCGCCAGCGGCACCAGCGGGTTGGTCTCCGGGTAGTAGGCGGCGGCGCAGCCCCGCGGCTGGTCGTAGGCGACGATGCGGAACGTCGGGACCTGCCGTTCGCTCCCGTCCTTCCACTCGCTCACAATGTCGACGTGGTCGCCCTCCGCGAACCCGAGCGCCGTGATGTCGTCGCGGTGCAAGAAGATCACCCGTCGGCCGCCCTCGATGCCGCGGTAGCGGTCACTCAGGCCGTAGATGGTGGTGTTGAACTGGTCGTGCGAGCGGATGGTCTGCAGCACCAGCCGGCCCTCGGGGACCTGCAGGACCTCCAGCGGGCTCACCGAGAAGATCGCGCGGTGCACATCCGTGGGGAACGTGCGGGTGTCGCGCGGCGGGTGCGGCAGCACGAACCCGCCCGGCTGGCTGGCCTTCTCGTCGTACGCGGCGCAGCCGGGTACGACGCGGGCGATCGAGCGGCGCACCTCGGTGTAGTCGGAGCGGAACCTCTCCCACGGCACGGGCTGCTGCTGGCCGAGGGTGGCCAGGGCCAGCGTGCAGACGATGTCGACCTCGGACCGGAGCTGCGGCGACGCCGGCTCCAACGGGCCGTGCGAGGTGTGCACCGCGGACATGGAGTCCTCCACGGTGACCCGCTGGACGCGCCCGCCGGTGAGGTCCTTCTCGCTGCGGCCGAGCACCGGCAGGATCAGCGCCTCGCGGCCGTGCACGACGTGCGAGCGGTTGAGCTTGGTCGACACGTGCACGGTCAGGTCAGCCGCCCGCATCGCCTCCTCGGTCACCGAGGTGTCGGGAGCGGCGGAGACGAAGTTGCCGCCGAGCCCGATGAAGACCTTCGCGTCGCCGTCGCGCAGGGCCTTGATGGCGGCGACGCTGTCGTAGCCGTGCTCGCGCGGCGGCTCGAACCCGAACTCGTTGCGCAGGGCGTCGAGGAAGTGCCCGGGCGGCCGCTCCCAGATGCCCATCGTGCGGTCGCCCTGGACGTTGGAGTGACCGCGGACCGGGCACACGCCGGCGCCGGGCTTGCCGATGTTGCCCTGGAGAAGGGCGACGTTGACGATCTCCTTGACCGTGGCCACCGCATTGCGGTGCTGGGTGATGCCCATGGCCCAGCAGGTCACGGTCCGGGACGAGTCGCGGAACATCGCGGCCGCCTCCTCGATCTGGCTCCGGGTGAGGCCGGTCGACTCCAGCACCTTGTCCCAGTCGAGCTCGCCGAGGGCCGCGGAGTAGTCCTCGAACCCGACGGTGTGCTGCTCGACGAAGTCCCGGTCCACGCATCCCCACGTCAGGAGCAGGGACCCGATCGCCTGCATCAAGGCGAGGTCGCCGTTGGTCCGGATCTGGAGGTAGAGGTCCGCAAGGCCCGTGCCGGGACCGAGCACCCCGCGTGGCGTCTGCGGGTTCTTGAACCGCACCAGCCCGGTCTCCTTGAGCGGGTTCACCGCGATGATCTTCGCGCCGTTCTTCTTCGCGATCTCGAGCGCCGTGAGCATCCGCGGGTGATTGGTGCCGGGGTTCTGGCCCATGATCACGATGAGTTCCGCGTTGTGGACGTCCTCCAGCGACACCGACCCCTTGCCGATGCCGATCACCTCGGCGAGCGCCACCGACGTGGACTCGTGGCACATGTTCGAGCAGTCGGGGAGGTTGTTGGTGCCGTAGGCCCGGGCGAACAGCTGGTAGAGGTAGGCGGCCTCGTTGGAGACCTTGCCCGACGTGTAGAAGACCGCCTGGTCCGGCTCGATGGCACGCAGGTGTCGGGCCATCAGCTCGAAGGCGTCGTCCCAGTCGATGGGCTCGTAGTGGGTCCCCCCCGCTCGCAGGACCATCGGCTCGGTGATCCGGCCCTGCCGGTTGAGCCAGTAGTCGGTGTGCTCGGCGAGTTCGGCGAGCGGGTGCCCGGCGAAGAACGTCCGGTCCAGCAGGTCGCGGGTCGCCTCGTCGGCGACGGCCTTCACGCCGTTCTCGCAGAACTCCGCCAGATGGCGGTGCTCGGGGTCCGGGTCGGGCCACGCACAACCCTGGCAGTCGAAGCCATCGGTCTGGTTCAGCTTCCGCAGGGCGCGGCCGGACCGGACGACTCCCATGTGCTCGACGGCCCGCCTGAGCGCGACCGTCACCGCCGTGACACCTGCCGCCGCATGCGAGGGTCGTCCGACCTCGACGGCCTCCTCGTCGATCTCGGTCTCCCGCGCCCGTCGATTCATGCGTCCATCCTGTCTCGCCTCTGCCTGCACACAACCGTCCGGTACCCAGTGGGCGCTAGCCCAGCGCGCCATAGCACAGAAAGACCTGTCCGAAGCGGCTCGGGACCGCTACTTTGCTCTGGGTCCCCGCCGCACCAGCCGGGGCCATCCGATCGGCGTCCCCCTGCCTGAAGGAGCATTTGATGTCGACCTACGAGCCTCCCGCCGGACCCCCAGCGGACCAGCCGCCGCCTCCACCGCCGCCCCCGCCGGCCGATGGCGGTGGCGCACCACCTCCGCCTCCGCCGGGTGGCGGGTACGGCGCCCCACCCGCCGCGCCCGAGTGGAGCATCGGGGACGCGCTGAACTACGGCTGGGCCAAGTTCCAGGCCAACGCGCAGCAGATCATCATCGCCGCCGTGGTGCTCGTCGTCGGCCTCGCCGTTGTGGCCGGCATCGGCTTCGTGATCACGGGCGCTCTCACGAGCAGCCCGTCGTGCACCACCGACGCCACCACGTTCCGCACCACCTGCGACGGCGGGACCTCGTTCGTCGTGGGCCTGATTCTCAACGCGTTGGTCAGCGCTCTCCTGCTGGTCGCTGCCATGGTCATCGGCGCCGGCGTCGTCCGGGGCGCGCTCGGGATCACCGAGGGCCGGGCGTTCGACTTCAAGGAGGTCTTCAAGACCGACAAGCTCGGTCCCGTCCTCATCGCCAGCCTGATCATCGCCGCGGCCACGTTCGTCGGGACGATCCTCTGCTACCTGCCTGGTCTCGTCGTCGGATTCGCCACGTCGTACACGCTCTACTTCATCATCGACAAGGACATGGCACCGGTCGACGCGATCAAGGCGAGCGTGAACCTGGTCAAGGACAACCTTGCCAACACGCTCATCTGGTACATCGTCGGCGGCCTCATCGCCGCGGTCGGCTTCGCGATCTGCCTGGTCGGCGCCCTCGTCAGCGTGCCGGTCGTGCTCATCGGCACGGCGTACACCTACAAGAAGCTCACCGGACAGCCCGTCGCTGCCTGACGGTCACTCCACCAGCAGCAACCGCAGCCGCGCCGGGTCCCCGATCTCGAGGGACTCGGCGCGGCGCACTGCTTTCCTGAGCGGCAGCACGTAGCCCCGGACCCTGTCGGGGAACACCGAGGTCCGCCAGGTCGACCCGCCCACGGTGACCTCGACCCGTACCGAGCCGAACCCCACCGACATCACCGGTGGTTGAGGAAGGCGCGCTGAGCGCCTGTCTCGAAACCCGGTGAGTGAAGGCAGGGCGGTGGCCAACGCCCTGCGCACCTACAGGGGTTTCGAGACGGTTGCTCAGCGCAACCTCCTCAACCAGCGTTGGTCGCCGCTCTGCCGCGCAACCTCCTCAACCACCGTTGGGGTCAGGAGTTGGAGAAGACCGCCTGGTCGTCACCGCCGCCGCGGCCGGCCCAGGTCCAGGCGTACGCCGGGTCCTCGACCGCCCGCCCGCCCTCGCCGAGGTCGAGCGGCGCGAACGTGTCGACCATGACCGCGGACTCGTCGAAGTACTCCGCGCCCAGGGACGCCT
>JAOPXC010000359.1 GCA_025965335.1 Nocardioides sp.
CCCGCGGGTGCTCCAGTCAAGAAGGCTGGTAGTCCCCGAACGACCAGTGGTTGCCCTCGGGGTCGAGCACGCTGCCGCCCCGACCCCCGTAGTCCTGGTCGACCATCTCCCGCACCACGCTCGCGCCCGCTGACACCGCAGCGTCGAAGACGGCATCGGGGTCGTCGGTCACGAGGTACGCCGCGGAGGGTCCGGTGCCCTTGAGCACCCCGTCGTCGCGGTCCGAGCCGAACATGATCCCGCCACCCTGCGGCCACAGCCACTCCGCATGGGTGACGACCGAGGGGTCCCCCTCGTCGCGGTACGTCGCGTGCTCGGTGAAGCCGATCGCCTTCAGCCAGGTCATCATGGCGTCGGCGTCCCGGAAGGTCAGGGTCTGCCAGTGGCGGACCGTGCTGGCGTCGGTCATCGTGGATCCTCTCGTGGTCGGGATCTCAGCCTGCGTCCTCCGGCGCCGCGGAGTCTTGGACGAATGGGAACTCCTCGCGCAGCCACGAGGTCGGCGGGCAGCCGGCCAGCACCGACCACTCCCGCGCCAGGTGCGCCTGGTCCGCGTAGCCCGCCTCCGCGCTGACCCGGGCCAGGCTGGGCCGGCCCGCCCTGGCCGCGCGGACCAGGAGGCGGTGGCTGGTCTCGAACCTGGCCACCCGCTGGAACTCCTTGGGAGCGAGGCCGCACTCGGAGCGCACCAGCGTCGTCAGGTGCCGCCGGCTGTAGCCGACCTCGTCGGCGACCTCCTGCACGCCCGCCCCTCGGGTCAGGCGCGCGAGCGCGCGGCCGACCTCGGCGCTGGGGTGCGGCGCCCCGTGGCGCGCGAGGGCGCCGAGCAGCGACAGCTCGACGATCCGCACCCGTTCGGCCGGGGTCGGGGCCTCCGACAGCCGCTCCGGCAGGTCCCTCAGGCTCGGTGTCACGTCGAGGAGCTCGACCAGCTCACCGGCCAGCTCCCCGGCGGGGACGCCTAGCAGGGCCCGGGCGCCGGCGGTCGTGAGCGCCACCTGGACCCCGCGTTGGGTGCCGTCGTGGTGGATCGCGGCGGGGCGGGCGTGCAGTCCCGAGACCGTGGACCAGCGCCGGCCGCGGCTCGCCGGGTCTCCCGCCCAGCCGACGTCGAGGGGCTCGCCCACGGGCAGCACGAACGTGAGCGTGGTCGACGGCATCCCGATGTGGACTCCGGGCGCACCCAGGTCCGCGTCGTACGCCGTCAGCGACGCGACGTAGGGCTGGAGCGCGGGCAGGACCACGCCCCAACGCTACGCCCGGTCAGAGCTTGGCGTTGTCGAGCAGCTCACCCAGCTCGGGCAGCGTCAGCTCCCGCATCTCGCCGCTGCCGAGCCGGCCCAGGGTGACGGGGCCGATCGCGGTGCGGGTCAGGCGGCGCACCGGGTGCCCCACCTGGTCGAGCAGCCGCCGCACGATGCGGTTGCGTCCCTCGTGGATGACCAGCTCGACGATCGACTTGTCCTTGCCGTACTGCTGCCCGGAGCTGACGACCCGGGCCTTCGAGACCGTCACCGGACCGTCTTCGAGGGTCACACCCTCGAGGAGCGACTTGATGGTCGCCCGGGTGACCTCGCCCTCGACCTCGGCGACGTACGTCTTGTCGACCTCGTACGACGGGTGCGCCATCCGCTGGGCGAAGTCGCCGTCGTTGGTGAGCATCAGCAGGCCGGACGTGTCGGTGTCGAGCCGGCCGACGTGGAAGAGGCGTTCGGGCCGGTTGGCGACCAGGTCGGAGAGGGTCGGCCGGCCCTCCGGGTCGGACATCGTGGAGACGACGCCGCGGGGCTTGTTGAGCACGAGGTAGACGTTCGGCGAGACCGGTGGAAGCCGCCTGCCGTCGACGCGGATCACCGCCGTCCGCGGGTCGACCTTGGTGCCTAGCCGGGTGACCACCTCGCCGTCGACCACGACCTTCCCCTCGAGCATGAGCTCCTCGCACTTGCGCCGCGAGGCCACGCCCGACATCGCGAGCAGCTTCTGCAGACGGATCAGGCCGTCCTCGTCGACCGGGACCTCATCGGTGCTCACGATGGCTCGGTCCCGCCGTCGGGTTCGGTGCCGGGTCCGTTGTGCGGCGCCGGCCCGGGCATCGACTCACCACCCTCCGCGGGACCGGTCGACCCCCCGGACATCTCGGCAAGCAGCTCGTCGTCGAAGTCGTCCATGTCCGGGAGGTAGGGCGCCAGCTCGGGCAGGTCCTCGATGGAAGTGACGCCGATGCGCTCGAGGAAGAAGCCGGTGGTCCGGAAGAGGTTCGCACCGGTCTCGTGGTCCTGGCCGGCCTCCTCGACGAGGCCACGGCTGAGCAAGGTCCGCATCACGCCGTCGACGTTCACGCCCCGGATCGCCGAGACGCGGGCGCGGGAGACGGGTTGCTTGTAGGCCACCACCGCCAGGGTCTCGAGCGCGGCCTGCGTCAGCCGCGCCTGCTGACCCTCGAGGACGAACCCCTCGACCACCGCGGCGTACTCCTCGCGGGTGTAGTAGCGCCACCCGCCGGCGACGTTGCGGAGCTCGAAGCCGCGACCCTGCTCGGTGTACTCCGAGGCGAGCTCGGTCAGGGCCGCCGACACCTCGTCGACGGGGTAACCGACCGCCGTGGCCAGCGACACCGCGTCGAGCGGCTGGTCGGCGACCATCAGGACCGCCTCCAGCGAGGGACGCAGGTCCGCGACGGGTACGGCGAGCATCTCGCCCTCGTCGGACGCTGCTCCGACGTCCTCGGTGTGGGCTTCGCTGTCAGTCACGGTCATCAGTCTCTCCCTCGGCTGGTTCGGCCGGCTCCGGTGCCGTCTCCGGCACCCCGTCGAACTCGTCGTGAATCAGGTCGTCCACGTCGGCCCCGTCGTCGCCGGTCCAGCGCACCGTCAGCTCGCCGAGCGGCGTGACCTGGTCGAACGCCACGGCCCCTTCGCGGAAAAGCTCCAGGAGCGACAGGAACCGGGCCACGGTCGTCAGCGTGTCCGGTGAGTCGCCGCAGAGCGCCCGGAACGTCATGGTGCCGCTGCGTCGCAGCCGGTCGACGACGATGCCGGCCTGCTCCCGCACGCTGACCTTGGCGGCGTGCAGGTGCTGCATGGAGATCTCGAGGACGGGCTTGGGCTCCAGCGCCTTGGCGGCCAGCCCCGCGAACTGCTCGAGCCCGATCCCGATCAGCACTTCGGGCAGCAGCGACGCGAACCGGTCCTCGAGGCCCACGGCGCGCGGGTGCCGGAGGGACTCCGCCGACAGGCGCTTCTCGAGCACCGAGGCGACGAGCTTGAACGCCTTGTACTGGAGCAGTCGCGCGAAGAGCAGGTCGCGCGCCTCCAGCAGCGCCAGGTCCTCCTCGTCCTCGACGTCGCCCTGCGGGAGCAGCCGCGCGGCCTTGAGGTCGAGCAGGGTCGAGGCCACCAGCAGGAACGACGTCGTCTGCTCCAGGTCCCAGACCGGTCCACCCGCCTTGACGTGCGCGATGAACTCGTCGGTGACCCGCGAGAGCGACACCTCGGTGATGTCGAGCTTGTGCTTGGAGATCAGGCTCAGCAGGAGGTCGAAGGGGCCCTCGAAGTTGTCCAGGTGCAACGCGAACGCCGGGGTCTCGCCCCGCGCCTCGCCGGCATCCCCCAGGGCGTCCCTCAGTGGAGCAACGGTCATTCCGCGGTCAACCGCCGGACCAGGATGCTCTCGTCACCGTTGGCCTCGTAGTCGGCCAGGACCAGCGCCACGGCCTCGCGGACCAGGCGACCGCGGTCCACGGCCAGTCCCTGGGCGCGACGCAGCATCAGCCGGGTGTGCTCGATCTCCAGCAGCTCGTCGGAGGTGACGTACACGGTCATCTTCTCGTCGTGCCGCACCCGGCCGCTGGGCCTGCGCGGGCTTCCGCTGTCCTCGGGCTCGTCGGGCACCGCCCGGACCGCCGTCTGCTGGGCCGTCTCCGCGGCGTCCTCGCTCGTCGGGCGGAACAGGTCGTCAGCGGCGGGCAGGCTCACTCGTCGAGACAACGAGCAAGCACCTCCTTGGCCAGCTGGCGGTAGGCCTCGGCGCCACCCGAGGTCGAGGCGTACGTCGTGATCGGCTCGCCCGCCACGGTCGAGTCGGAGAACTTCACGGTGCGCCGGATGACGGTGTGGAAGACCTTGTCACCCCAGGCCTGCACCAGCCGGTCCATCACCTCGCGGCTGTGGAGCGTCCGCCCGTCGAACATCGTGCCGAGCACGCCGTCGATCTCCAGGCGCGGGTTCAGCCGCTCGCGCACCTTGTCGATGGTCGTCTTGAGCAGCGCGACCCCGCGGAGCGCGAAGTACTCACACTCCAGGGGCACGATGACGCCGTCGGAGGCCGTCAGGGCGTTGACCGTGAGGAGGCCGAGCGACGGCTGGCAGTCGATGAGGACGACGTCGTACTTGTCCATGGCCGGCGCGAGCACCCGCTGCAGCGTCTGCTCGCGCGCCACCTCGTGCACGAGCTGTACCTCGGCCGCGGACAGGTCGATGTTGGAGGGCAGCAGGTCCATCCCGGGGACACCCGAGGGCACGATCACGTCGTGGATGTCGACGTCGCGCTGCATCAGCAGGTTGTAGATCGTCAGGTCCATCTCGTGCGGGTTCAGCCCCAGGCCGACCGAGAGCGAGCCCTGGGGGTCGAAGTCGACGAGCAGCACCTTGCGTCCGTACTCCGCCAGCGAGGCGCCCAGGTTGATCGTCGTCGTGGTCTTGCCGACGCCGCCCTTCTGGTTGCACATCGAGACCACCCGGGCGCGGCCACGATCGACGACGGGGCCGGGTTCGGGCAGGAACGGCATCGGCCGACCGGTGGGGCCGATCGTCACCTCGGTTTCGGCTACGGCGGTCGCTGCCGGACGTTCGAACGGCAATGGGTCGGACACGGACTGCTCATCTCTGGTGGGGGAAGGAGGTGGCCGGAGCAACGGAGGCATCTCGGAGGCAGCGCTGCCCTGTCCGGGGAATCCGGAGAACGTTCCGCCATCGCTCATGAACAGCTCCTCGGTGTGCCTTCTCGATCCCGTCTCCGGGCCATGAGCCAGTGAAGCATTTGTCGACACGCCGACATTGGCCGACTCGCGGGCGACTCTAGGTCTGCACCACTCCACCTACAAGGCGATCCGAGAAACCCCCAGCCTGCCGGGGAAATCTGTTGAGTCGCGGCACGGCGAGTGCACAGGCGGGGGTCCGCCTGTGCACAAGTCTGTGCACAACTCGCCACCTATGGAACGTCGAAGGCGTCCACGTCGAGGTTGTCGGTGGTCAGGCCGTGGGCGGTGCCGTCGAAGAAGACCGACCAGGTGCCGGCGTTGTTGTAGACGACGTCCTCGTCCTGGACCGTGCCGAGCACCGGCACGGTCGTGGTGAGGCCGCTGAAGGACAGGTAGAAGTGGGTGGCGTCGACGCGGACGTAGCCGTCCACGTTCGCCGCTGTGCCGAGTCCGTTGGCGGTGGCGTCCCAGACCCGGGCGAACGAGGTGCCGTTGAAGCTGTAGACGTCGGCATCGTCGGCCGTGCCCGCGACCCCGGGCGGGTTGGTGTTCCCGAAGGTGGAGAAGTACAACGTGC
>JAOPXC010000396.1 GCA_025965335.1 Nocardioides sp.
CGCTCGCGATGTGGCTGCTCGCTGGTACTCGCAAGCGGGACGAGGGCGGCAGTACGGGGCACCACCCACCCCTGGCAGGGACACCCCCCCTGGTACCCCTCACCCCATGCACACCCCACCACCTACCACCTCACGCACATGGTGACGATGCGTGACATGACGATGATTACGTATCGTGATGATGATCAACATGTTCACGTTGCGTCATCACCGAAGCTCAGTGGTCACATGGACGTTTCCGCAGGTCACAGGGGTGGGGGGCACCCCGGTCACGGCGGACCATGATCATTTGGTGACCCGTCGCCCTCTCGCCCTTTTCTCTCCCCATAGCTCAGAGTAATCGCCCTCAAGATCGCCACGCTCTGTGATGGGCGTCATGGTCACTGAACGTGAGGAGGTCGGGATGGACGAAGCTGGGATGACGGAAGGTGACGGCACCGAGATGCCGCTCGTCGCAGCGGTCCGCGCCGACCTGAAGCGCTGGGCCATCCCCGCGGAGTCGGCGATGGCCGCGAGCGCCCTGGATCTCGCCGAGCGGTTGTCAGCCGACGACATCCGGCCCGCTGCGGCGGCCATGTTGCACGCCCAGCTGCGTGCGACGCTCGCCGAGCTGGGCAAGGTGGCCGTGCCGGAGGAGAGGCCGGGCGATCCGGTGGATGAGCTGAACGCTCAACGGGAGAAACGCCGGAAGGGCGCATGAGCGCGCTGCTGATGGGCGTGCAGACCCCGCGGATCTCCTCCATCCCGGCGTACGTGTCGTCGGCCGGCTCGGAGGCCGTTGCGCTTGCCGCCTCGGCTGGGCTGATCCTGGACCCCTGGCAGGAGTACTGCCTGCATCACGGGCTAGGGGAGCGCGTGGACGGCCGGTGGGCCGCGTTCGAGTGCGGTGTGGTGGTGTCCCGGCAGAACGGTAAGGGCGGCGTTTTCGAGGCGCGGTGCCTGGCGGGGCTGTTCCTGTTCGGCGAACGTCTGATTTTGTACAGCGCGCACGAGTTCAAAACGGCGCAGGAGATGTTCCTGCGGATGCAGGTGCTGGTGGAGAACAACGACGCTTTCCGCCGCCGGGTGAAGCGGATCCGTACGTCGCACGGCGATGAGGGCATCGAGTTGCTCACGGGGCAGCGGTTGCGGTTCGTCGCCAGGAGCACCGGGTCGGGCCGCGGGTTCTCCGGTGACGTGAACATCATGGATGAGGCGTTCAACCTGCCGGACACGTCCGTGGACGCGCTGATGCCGACGATGAGCGCGCGGGAGAACCCGCAGCTTTGGTACGGGTCGAGCGCGGCGGACCGGGATATCGCGCCGTGCGAGCAGTTGGCCCGGGTGCGGCGCCGCGGTATCGCTGGCGACGACCCGAGCTTGTTCTACGCCGAGTGGTCGATTGACCCGCACACCGGGCAGTGCGCCCGCGGCGAGGATGGTGGTGTCGCGTGCGTCGAGCACGACAACGCCGATGACCCGGATGCGTGGGCGAAGGCGAACCCGGCGCTGGGGATCCGCATCTCGGTGGAGCATGTGGCCCGGGAGCGCGCGTCGATGGGCGCGAAAGGGTTCGGCCGTGAGCGGCTGGGTGTGGGCAACTGGCCTTCGGAGGCTGCGGACCAGTGGATGGTCATCCCTGAGGCGAAGTGGCGGCCCCTGGCTGATGAGGAGTCTGAGGCTGTGGGCCGGGTGGCGTTCGCCATCCACGTTGCCCCGGACCGTTCGTGGGCGGCGATCGGCACGGCGGGCCGTCGCGCAGACGGGCTGACGCACGTCGAGGTGGTGGATTACCGGCCGGGCACGAAATGGGTGACCGAGCGCGCCGAGCAGTTGGTGGAGCGGTGGAATCCGTGCGCGGTCATCGTGGACGCGGGCTCACCGGCGGGGTCGCTGATCGCCGATCTGGAGGCCGCGGGCCTGGACATTGTGAAGCCTCAGACCCGCGAGGTGGGGCACGCGTTCGGGCAGTTCGTTGACGGCGTGGTGCCCGAGCAGGGGGAGCCGACGTTGCGGTACATCCCGCACCCGGCGCTGGATGCGGCCCTGGCGGGTGCGGTGACCCGTCCGCTGGGTGATGCGAAGGCGTGGGACTCCAAGGCCGCGTCGGTGGATATCTGCCCGCTGGTAGCTGTGACGTTCGCCGCGTGGGGTTTCGCAACGCGGGGTCACATCAAGGAAGAGGAAGCCGTCGCTCCGTTCGCGGTGTGGGCGTGAGAGGGGGAGCGATGGCACTAAGCATTCCGGCCATCCCGGTGGCGCGGATCCAGGCTGAGGCCCGCCAGGTCGACGTGGCCAAGGCGCTGCTGGTAGCGGTCCGCGGACTGTGGACGGTCCTCCTGGCGGTGCCGTACGCCCTCGGCTGGGTGCTCCGCAAGACGTGGATGGGGCTCGGCTGGATGCTGCACAGGGCCTGGATGGGCTTGGCGATGCTGGGGACGGCGGCGGCGGTCGGCTGGCGGGATGCCGGACGTCCCGGCCCGAGGGGAGACAGCGAAGATGGCTGAGCTGGTCTTCGTCACAATCGAGTTTGACGCGACCCATGGCCGCGCGGTGGAGGCTTTTGGCCCGTGGCTGCCTAGCGAGGATGGCTCGCACGCCGATGAGATCGCCGAGTTCATGAAGCGGTGGCACGCGACCGAGCGTAAGTCGGGCGTGTCGGTGACCGTGTGGCGCGCGACCTCGCCCGAAGAGTACGACCGACGGGTGAGGACCCGCGACTAATGGGCCTGCTCGAGAGGGTCACGGCTGCGCACCGTGGCGGGCGTAAGCCTGCCCGGAAGTCGTGGTCCGAACCAAACTTCTGGGACCTGGACAGGTTGCGCTGGCCGTTCCTCGGCACGTCGTCGGCCCGCTCGGATCGCGAGCAGATCGAACACAACTTCGAGGGCTACGTCCAGGGCATTTTCAAACGCAACGGCCCGATCTTCGCCCTGATGGCCGTGCGGATGCTGGTGTTCTCGGAGGCCCGGTTCCAGTTCCGTGGGATGAACAAGGGCCGACCGGGCACGCTGTTCGGCAACTCGGACCTGGCACTGCTGGAGCACCCGTGGCCGAACGCCACCACCGGGGACCTGCTCGCGAGGATGATCCAGGATGTCGACCTGGCCGGCAACGCGTTCGTCGCGAAAATCAACGGACGTCTGCGGAGGCTACGCCCCGACTGGGTGACGATCGTCAGCGCCTCCAAGTCGGAGCCGGAACTGTTCGGGGCCGCACTGGACGCCGAGCTGATCGGCTACTACTACTCGCCGCGCGCGCCTGGTTCGACGACGGACACGCTGCTGCTGCCTAACGAGGTGGCGCATTTCGCGCCGATCCCCGACCCGGAGCTCAACTGGCGGGGCATGTCGTGGTTGACGCCGGTGCTGCGGGAGATCAGCGCAGACCTGGCGGCCACCCAGCACAAACTGAAGTTCTTCGAAAACTCGGCGACACCGCAGATCGCGGTGCGCCTGGACGCGTCCGTCACCCCTGAGATGTTTCAACGCTTCAAGGCGATGATGGATGAGGGCCACGGGGGCGTGGACAACGCGTACAAAACCCTGTACCTGGGCGGCGGCGCGGATGTCACGCCGCTGACGATGGACCTGCGGCAGCTCGATTTCAAGAACACGCAGGGCGCCGGCGAAAGCCGTCTAGCGGCGGCTGCCGGAGTCCCGGCGGTCATCGTCGGGTTCAGCGAAGGCATGCAGGGGTCCAGCCTCAACGCGGGCAACTACGCCAGCTCCAGGCGCCGGTTCGCCGATGCGACGATGCGGCCGCTGTGGCGCAACGTGGCAGGTTCGCTGTCGTCCCTGGTCAAGGTGCCCGGCGGCGCCGAACTGTGGTACGACGACCGCGATATCGCTTTCCTCCGCGAGGACAAGAAGGACTCGGCGGACATCCAGAAGACCAAAGCGAGCACAATCGGCCAGCTCATCCAGTCCGGGTACACCGCGGACTCGATCATCGCCGCCGTGGAGGCCGAGGATTTCTCGCTGCTCAAGCACACGGGCCTGTTCAGCGTGCAGCTGATGGCGCCCGGCAGCGCGACTCCAGTCGCACCAACGGGCCAGCCCAGCACAGGGCAACCCGCGCCGACAGACCAGCCGGCCGCCGGCGGCCAAACCACGCCGGCCGCAGTTCCGGCAGGAGGGCAGTGATGGATACCAAGGGCCTGCGGGTCGAGATCAAGGACGCCGCCAAGGGCGAGGTCACAGCTGTGTTCTCGACTTTCAACGTTATTGACAGCGACTGTGACGTGACTGTGCCGGGGGCGTTCGAGGACGGCGCCCCGGTGCTCATTTCCGCCTACGGTCACAGTTCATGGGACGGCGAGCTTCCGGTGGGCGCGGGGACGATCCGCCAGACGCCCACTGAGGCGATCCTCGAAGGCCAGTTCTTCATGGACACCGAGCACGGTGCCGACACTTTCAGGACGGTGAAGGCGCTGTCCGACGCCGGGCTGCAGGAGTGGTCGTACGGTTTCGACCCGGTGGAGTATTCGTTCGGCGAGTTCGACGGGCGGCAGGTTCGCTTCCTGACCAAGCTGAAGGTGCACGAGGTCTCGCCGGTGCTCTTGGGCGCCGGGGTGAACACGCGGACGTTGACCGCCAAGTCGGCCGGCGCGGGTGCGTCGCGGCGCGGGCGGGCGCTGGTTCCGCATGACAGCGAGGTGGCCTCGAGGTCGTGGGACGGCGCGAAGACGGCTGCGGGCCTCGCGGATGACGCGCGGCCGTCCGAGCTGCGCACCGTGTACGCCTGGGTGGACGCCAACGCCGACCCGGAGGCCAAGTCCAGCTACAAGTTCGCGCACCACCACGGGGTGGGCGGCCCGGCGAACGTGCGGGCGTGCCTGATGGGCATCGCCCGCCTGAACGACCCTTCCAAGGGCGGCGTCCCCGATGCCGACCGTGAAGGCGTGTACAAGCATCTCGCGGCGCATCTGCGGGATGCCGACATTGAGGCGCCTGAGCTGAAGTCTCAGCCGGGCGGCTCACTGAAGTTCCACGAGGAAGGGCACTCGGTCCTAGCCGGGCTCTCCTCCTACATCGATCGCGCTCAGGAAGTCATGGCTCTCCGTGCGCGCAAGGGCAGGGGCATGTCGCCCTCGTCCGCCGATCTCCTTAGCTGGATCGGCGACGACGTGAAGCGGCTCCAATCCCTGCTCTCTGCACCCCAGGGCGAGGAAGACGTGAGCGACGCCGAGGTTACCTCGACGCTCATGGCCGCTGTCGCTCGAGTCCACGGAATCTGAAGGAGAGCCAAATGACGGTCATGGACACTGAGCCGCGGATCGTGGAGTTCCCGGCGCTGAAGGATGCACGGGGCGCGCTCGACGCCAAGCGCAAGGAGCTCAGGGACATCCTCACGGAGTCCGGTGACACCTTCGACATGTCGAAGGTGAAGTCCATCCCGGGCGACTCCACGGCGAAGGTTGCGCACATCCAGCAGCTGAACCAGGAGATCGACGACCGCAAGAAGAAGGTCGACGAGTACATGGTGATCGCCCGCGCGGCGGGCACAGCGAAGGAAGCCGAGCAGACCGAGCACGGCGCCAAGGACGTGCCCGACGAGCCGCGCACGAAGTCCGGGCAGCGTAAGAGCATCGGCGAGCTGTTCGTCGCGTCGCAGGCGTGCAAGGGCTACAAGTCCGGCTCAGGCATGGGGCCGTCGGCGACCCTGGACATCGAACTGAAGACCCTGTTCCAGACCTCGGCGGGCTGGCTCCCGGAGACGTTCCGTACCGGCCACGTCGAGATGTTCGCCACGAGGCCCGCCCCGCATGTGGTCGAGTTCGTGCCGCAGACCACGACCGCGCAGGCGGCGGTGGTGTACATGGAGGAGACGACGTTCACCAACGCCTCGCAGGAGACGGCGGAGGGCGGCACCTACCAGGAGGCGGTGCTGGCGCTGACCGAGCGTGCGTCGCAGGTCCGCAAGGTCGCCGTGTTCCTGCCGGTCACCGACGAGCAGTTCGAGGACGAGCCGCGCGCGCAGATGTACGTGGAGAACCGTCTGCCGTTCATGCTGCGGCAGCGACTGGACTCGCAGGTCCTGGTCGGTGACGGCACCGGCGTGAACCTGCTCGGCACGGCGTCGGTCTCGGGTATTCAGACGCAGGCGAAGGGCGCGGACCCCACCCCGGACGCCATCTACAAGGCGTTCCGGAAGATCCGCGACGACGGTTTCGCCGAGCCCAGCGCGCTGTTCATCCGGCCGGCGAACTGGGAGCCGGTGCGGCTGCTGCGTACCGCGGACGGCGTCTACATCTGGGGTCACCCGAGCGCGGCTGGGGTGTCGACGATCTGGGGTGTCCCGGTCGTGGAGACGGTGGCCGCGCCGGCGACGGCGGCGATCGCGGGCGACTACGCCAACTTCTCGGAGCTGTCGGTCCGCAGGGGCATCGACGTGCAGGTCAGCAACAGCCACAGCACGTTCTTCGCCGAGGGGAAACTCGCGCTGAGGGCTGACGTCCGGGTCGCCTTGATCCACTACCGCCCTAAGGCGTTCGCACAAATCACGGGACTCTGATCAAACATGGCTGCGATCAGCCGTGGACTGTACGTCTACAACGGCCCAGTGCTGACGGTGGCGGGTTCGCCGCTGCTCAGCGCCTGGCTGGACGTGTCCGGGTACGGCAGGGTCCTGCCGTGGTTCGTCTTCGCCGCCGGCACCTCCACGCACTCCATTGAGGGGTCGTGGGACGGGACCGCCGCGGACGCGGACTTCGCCTACACCGCGCCGACGTCGGGGACGGAGTTCAACGTCGTCTCGCCGTTCATCCGTTGGCGCACGGTGCAGACCGTGGCCGACGCCACCAAATCCAAGGTCTACCTCGTAGCGCGCCTGTAAGGAAATGTGAGGATTCATGCCCATCATCGAAGGCACGAGGGAACTGAAGCAGGCGCAGGGGGAGTACGACTTCGCTGTGGACGGTGGCGCCGTGGGCGCGATCGTGCTGCGTTCGGCTCCCAGCGACTCCAACGGCAACGACATCCCGAACGGGTCGATCATCGAGGGCGGCTACATCGAGGTCGACACGCTGGTGACGTCGGCGTCCGGTAACACCGGGACCATCGCGGTCAACTCTGAGGGGGCCGGTGACCTGCTGGCTGCTGTGGTCACCTCGGGTGCGCCGTGGTCGACGGTCGGCCGCAAGAGCATCATCCCTGCTTTCACCGGTGCGACGACGGTGAAGACGTCTGCCCGCCGGAACCTGGTGGTCACGGTGGCTGTGGCGGCGCTGACGGCTGGCAAGTTCCGTGTCGTTGTCTTCTACAAGTAGCCGGGGGACGTGATGGCTTTGCAGTACGTGAGGGAGCCGGACCCCGAGTCCGGCCACGTGATCGCCACGGCGCGGTTGTGCCTGACGGAGGACCGTAAGCGGCTGGTGCCGGACACCGACCCGGATGCCCGGTGGCTTTTCTGCGTGCCGGGTGCGCCGATTCCGCGTGCCGACGCCGAACGGTACGGCCTGCTCACCGAGCCCGACGCCGAGCCTGATCCGGAGCCGGACCCCGCACCTCCCGCTGAGGAGAAGGCGCGACCGGCGCCGCCGAACAAGGCTCGCAGCCGCACCCCCAACAAGTGATCTGACGATTCGAAGGGGCCGACCCATGAGGGCGGCCCCTTTTTGGTACCTGAACGTATTGGAGCAGCGATGACTCTCCGACCGGAGACGAGCGAAGCGGGCCTGTCGGGGATCGTCACCCTGTCCCTGTACGACCGTGAGGGCCAGCTCATTGAAGAGCAGACCGTCAAAAACCTGATCACCGACGCGGGTGACTTGTACTACGCGACCCGTGGCCTCGCCGCTGTGGTCCCGTCTGCGACGGCGGACGCCACCAAGGTGACCGGCATGAAGCTGGGCACGGGTACGACCGCGGTCACCAAGGCGTCGACGGCCGCCGCGCTGATCACCTACCTGACGGCCAGCAACTTGGCGTTCGACGCCACGTACCCGCAGATCGCGAACCTGGGCACCACGCTGGGTGTCAACGCGGTGTACCGGACCACGTGGGGTGCCGGTGTGGCCACAAGCGCGGCGCTCACCGAACTGGTGATCGTCAACGATGCGGGCACCAACGCCACCTCGACGGCGGCCAACACCATCAGCCGGGTCGTGTTCACGGCGATCAACAAGGGCGCGTCCGACATCCTGGTGGCCACCTGGAACCACAAGTTCCTGGGCGCGTAACCCGTGGCAGATTCCAGTGTGAGCATCACGGCGGGCGCCGGCACGGCAATTGACACTTTCGCTGTCACGGGCGGCGACCACCAGCAGGTGGTGCGCGAAGCCCGGGCCACCGCGGTGGGCACGATCAACAACTGGACGGTGGCGACGACGGCGTCCACCTCGCAGATCGCCGCAGACGCCGGCCGGGTGATGCTGCTCATGGTCTCCAACGCCTCCGGGCGGGTGTACGTGCGGTTCGATTCGACCGCCCCGACGTCGTCGGTTTTCCACTGGTACTTGGATCCGGGGGATCGGTGGGAGGTGCCTGCGGAGATGTGCACGCTCGCGGTGTCCATGCTCGGTGCGGTCGCCGGCGGCACCGTCCTGTCGACGCTTGCGACGGCGACCTGATATGCCCCTGACGTCGCGAACCCAGTACCCGACCCCGGACATGTGGAACACGTTCGGGCACTCCTACCTGCAGTTCACCGGCGGCGCGGTCGACCAGACGGGCCGGTTCGACGCGCTGTTCCGCGCCACCCTGGACGTCGAGTACACCAACTGGCGTAACCGCGCGGTGTCGGGCGCCCAGTTGGTCATCCAGGGCCGCAAGCTGGGCGGGTTCGGCCGGATCTTCCAGGAGAACGGTAAGAACACCACCAGGGGCGCCCCGTACGTGGGCGACGGCGGCGCGCTGCTGATGGCGTACGGCATCAACGACCTGGGCAACAGCGGGCCTGGCGCGGGGTTCACCTCGTTGAACACCACGTTCGGGCATGTGCTGCGGTCGGCGATCTCCCTGTGGCGGGCGGCCCGGGTGTTCGACAACACCGACGCCACGGTCACCTACGGCGCCGGGTTCACCTCGGGGGCTGGGACCAACGACTGGAGTTTCGGCAGCAGCACGCACAACGCCACCGCGCTGACCAGCGCCACGTTCACGATCACCCTTCCGGCTGACTACGACGGCTCGCCGATCTCGATCTGCCTGGACGGCAACTCGACCAACGGCGGAACCGTCACCTGGTCAGGAACCGCCGGGGTGACCGGCACCACGTCCACGTCGGGGGTTGTCGCTGCCGGGCTGTTCACCCACTCCAAAATGGTGAAACGGATCACCACCCTGACCTCGGCCAACGCCGGGCAAACCATCATCGGGACCGTGACGGCGTTGGACGCCGGCGGGTCGGTGTCGTTCGACTGCTGGTGGATCGAAGCCAAAGCGGCGCCGCCGATCATCGTGTGCAACGTGGCCCGGCTCGTCACAGCGGGGTACGCGTTGTACGCGTCGTGGACCGGCACCGAGGCGGCGAAAGACCAGAACGTCGTCGATCTGAACGCCGTCATCGCCGGGATCGTCGCCGAGTTCGACTCGATGGTGCAACTCGCGGACATCGACAGCGCCATGAACAAAACGACGGCGTACTTCTGGGACGGGTTGCACCCGAACGAGTGGGGTGCGGCGCGGTGCGCCGACGCCTGCATGGTCGCCCTGCGCCGGATGACGCCTACCACCGACCTGGGTACCGCCGCGAACTTCAACGTGCCCTCGCCGCGGCAGGGTTCGATCGTCCGGCCGAGGATCGGCGGCAGCTACTACACCGCCGAATACCGGGCCAACGGCACCGACTACACCCCGGTCGCGGGGGATGTGTGGGCGATCCCGTTCGCCATCTCCCAAGGCCGTGAACGGTACATCCGCCTGTGCATGCGGCTGGCGGCCGGCGGCACCGTGGCTGGCACCGTGAGATGGGGGATCTACGACGACGTCGGGTGGACCGGGGCCCCGCAGTGCCTGGTGCAGGAGCCGACCTCGGCGGCCGCCCTATCGTTGGGCACGGTTACCGGGCAGGTGCAGTCCCCGTCGTCGGGGACGGGCAGCATAAACCTCACGTTGGATCCGGGGCTGTACTGGCTGTGCTTGAAGGTGATCACCGCTGGTACCGGGCAGACGTATGAGACGCTCGCCGGCCCCATGTCTCTTTTCATGCCGAACCTGACTAGCGCCGGGGCGCGGCTGACCCCGGCCGGGTGGAAGCTGACGGGGCAGGGGTCTACGGCGCTGGCTGACGTTTTCCCCGCCGGGGCGGCGTTGTCGGACAATGCGCCCTTGATCGGCCTACAGCTCTTCTGAGGGGGCTGCGGTGCCGCTTCTGCTGATCCCCCGGTCTGCTGCCCTGACGTCCGGTCCGCCGACGTTTGTCGCCGACACCGTCACCTCGTGGGGCGCGGCCACCTCCCCGTTGACGGGGTCGGTCACAGTGGCCGCCGGCGACCAGCTGGTGGTTGTGGGTGGCACCGAGTCCACGTCGTCCACCATCGCCACCCCGACCGGTGGCGGTCTGACGTACACGCTGCAGCAGTCGGTGGTGGCGGCGAGCTCCGCCACCGCGTACGGCTGGACGGCGCCGTCTGCCAGCGCGCAGACGTTCACCCTGTCGGCTGCCAAGACGGGCGCCGGCTGGTGGGGCTGGGATGCGCTGCGGTTCTCCGGGTCCGACGGCATAGGCGCCTCCGTCAAGGCCAACACGACGGGCGCGGCGTCTGTGTCGATCACGACGACGCAGGCCAACAGCGCGATCGTCGTGATCATCACCGACTGGAACGCGATCGATGGTGCGGCGCGTGCCTGGTTGGCCGTCAACGGGACCACCCCGACGGTCGGCAACGCGCTGGAACGGTTGTATTTCAGGGACTCAGCCCACTACGCCGGGTACGTCGCCTACTACCCGGACGCGGGTGCGGTCGGCGCCAAAACGGTCGGCCTGTCCGGGCCAAGCGGGCAGAAATTTTCGATCATCGCGATCGAGGTCAAGGGCTCCGCCGCGGCCGGTACCACGATCCCGGTGAACATCACCGACGTCGCGGGGCTGACCGACTCGCTGGCCCTGTCCCGTACCAGCGTGCTCACCGATGACGCAGGCATGTCGGATGCTGCGACGCTCGCCGCCACCCGGCCGCTCCAGTCCAACGACACCGCTGGGCTCACCGATGCGGCGTCGGTGGCCATCAACCGCCCGGTCGCCGCCACCGACACCACGGGCGTCACCGACACCGCCACCCTGGCCAAGCAAACCCCGGTCCAGGTCGACGACCCCGCCGGGCTGTCCGACGCCGTCACCAGCACGCTGACCCGGGCAGTCCAAGCAGACGACCCGGCGGGGCTGGCCGATGCGGCCACCGTGCTGGTCACCAGGACCGTCACCGCTGACGACAGCGCCGGTCTCGCCGACGCGCTGACGACCCTGGTCACCCGCACCATCACGGTCACCGACCCGGCCGGGCTCGCAGACACCCTTGCGGTTCCGCTCACCATCAACCGCACCCTCGACGACACCGCGGGCCTCTCCGACACCCTGGCCACGTCCGGCACCCCGACCGTCAACGTCGACGACCCTGCCGGGCTGACCGACACGCTGGGCCTGGCCCGGCAGATCGTCCTCACGGTCACCGACTCGGCGGGCTCGACGGACACGGCCACGGTTGGCGCGGTGTTCGCGGTCAACGCCACCGACCCGGCCGGGCTGGTCGACACCCTGTCGACCGCGCGGTTCCTCGGCACGCAGGCCGACGACACTGCAGGCCTGACCGACGCGGCCACGATCGCCGTCACCCGGGCCCTGGTCGTAGACGACCCGGCGGGCCTCGCCGACGCAGCCTCGACCGCAGCAACGTTCACCCGGGCGTTCACCGACGCCGCCGGCCTAGCCGACCAAATGTCCACGGCCGGGGCGCTGACGCCGCAGATCGACGACACCGCGGGCCTGTCCGATTCGGTGGCGTTCACCCGGTCGGTCACCCTCGACGACTCGGCCGGCCTGGTGGACGTCGCGTCGGTGGGTGTCACCCGTGCGGTGACGTTCTCGGATGCCGTCGGCTTGTCGGACG
>JAOPXC010000414.1 GCA_025965335.1 Nocardioides sp.
TCATCACCCACCACCGGCCGCTCGATCTTCACCACATCCGCACCCTGATCACCCAACAACATCGTGCAGAACGGACCGGACAACGCACGAGTCAGATCCACGACCCGAACCCCCGACAACGGCAACACAGCACTCACGACATTTACCTCCTGTAGACTGTCTACGATAACCGATCCTGGTGCAGACGTAACCCCGGCACTCGGGGCAGAGAGCCGGTCGGCCGAGGACACAACTCCCTGACGACGCCCGTTGCCGGGCGCGCAACCCGCCTTGCTCAGATCGGAGCCGACGCGACTCCGACCATGACGACCGCATCGGGTGTCCTGGTCCACAGCTCCAGGTCCACGACCCTGACGCCTTCGTCATGCCGCACGCCGGCGACCCGAGCACCCACCTCGACCGTGGTGTCAGCCAGGGTCGGCGCCACGAACCTGACGTCGAACTGGCCGAACATCCACCACCGGGTGCCGAAGAAGCGGAGGCAGAACTCGTCGACCAGACCGCACAGGTGCATCCCCTGCGCGATGGGACGCGGATAGCCCCGTTCGCGAGCCTCCGTGGCGTCGGTGTGCAGGTTGCGCTCGAACGACGCCGAACCCGAGTAGAGGGAGACCTGCCCCTGCTCGAGGTGTCGCCACATGCTGGGCAGCGTCATGCCCACGCTGACGTGTCGGGGTGGCAGACCAGCGCCTGCCCACCCCTGGCTCGACGGACCGGGCACGACCTTGCGAGCCAACCCGGGCATCGGCTGGCGGTGAGGAGCCTCGCTCGGCGGTTCCGGGAGGAGCTCCGTCGTCCGCGCACGAGCGATGAGTCGCCCGTCGGCGCCGCGTGCCTCGGAGTCAAGGACGACGCAGGCACCGTTCCTGCCCTCGTACCACCCGCCGAACCGGCCGGCGATCGTGACGTTCTCGCCCAACCAGACGGGCGAGGAGAAGGTCAAGGCCTCCCGCAGGTGCAGTCCACCGACCTCCGCATGTCGCTGGTGGCGTTCCTCGTAGATGCGTAGCAGCCGGCTGGCCAACACCATCGGCGTCACCTCTCCGGTCGACACGCAGACGAGGTCCTCGGCGGTTCCGTGCACGTAGGCGTGCTGGCGCACCAGCGCTCGATCCACCAGCAGGTCCCGGGGGCCGAACACGGCCGGGTCGTCGAGATCCTCGAGCGACCACTCCCACGGGGCACTGTCGGCCGAGACTGTCGTCATGTCGTCACCGCCCCACAATGTTGGGTGCACGCTTCTCCAGGAACGCACGCAACGACTCCATCCGGTCCTCGGTGCCGGCGACCACGCCGCAGTACCTGAGGTCTACCTGCTGGGCAGCCGCCAGATCGACCTCGGCGCCCTCGCGCAGCGCTCTCTTGCCGGCCTGGACCGACAGGGGTGGCCGGCCCGCGATGCGACTGGCCAGCTCATATGCGCACTCCTCGGCCGGCCCGTCAGAGAGCTCGTCGACAAGCCCGATCCGGTGAGCCTCCTGCGCAGTCACGCGGTCGCCCGTTAGCACCAGCTGCCGCGCCTTGCCGCGACCCACCACGCGCTGGACACGGGCCATTCCCCCGATGCCCGGCAGACCGCCGAGGCCGATTTCGGGAAGGGCGAAGAACGCATCGGGGCCCGCCACCCGGATGTCGCAGGCCAGTGCCAGCTCGCATCCGCCTCCCAGCGCATAGCCGTTGACCGCAGCGATGAAGGGAAGGCGATGCTGCTCGACCTTCGAGAACACCCTCTGGAACTCCGCGTTCCTCGGAATCGCATCCTCGGGAGGGGCGTCCTTGAGGACATTGATGTCCACACCGGCCGAGAACCTGTCTCCGCCCGTGACGACGACGACTCGAGCCTCAGACCTGTCGATCTCGTCGACCACTGCCTCAAGCTGGCCGATCATCTCCCTGTTCAGCGCGTTGACCGGAGGACGCCCCAGGCGGAGCGATGCGACGCAGTCGGCTATCGACCAGGTGACGTGCGGATCCACGACTTCCTTCCCTCACGCGATCGGTCACGCTCAGTCCACGACGACATGGTCATCCCTTCACTGCCCCACTCGTGATGCCCGCCATGAACTGACGCTGCAGGAAGAGGTAGAAGACGAGCACCGGAGTGACCGACAGCAGCGAGAATGCGAGCAGGGTTCCCCAGCGGAGCTGGTCCTTGACGACCGCCATGTTGCCGACTGCCACCGGCAGCGTCTGCATGTCCTGACTCTGAATGATGACGAGCGGCCACATGTAGTCGTTCCACGCCGTGATGAACGTGAAGATCGCGATGGCGGCGATCACCGGCCTACAGATCGGGAAGATGATCTTCCAGTACAGGCGCCACGAGGAGCACCCGTCAACCTTCGCGGCCTCGTCCAGCTCCCTGGGGATTGTCATGACGTACTGCCGCATCAGGAAGATGCCCATCGACGTGACGAGCAGCGGCAGGGCGATGCCGAAGTACGAGTTCGACAAGCCGGACCGAGACGCGAGGATGTACAGCGGGATGATGCGTGACTCGATCGGGATGGCCAGCATCAGCACGATCACCACGGTGACGGCGCGTCGGCCGACGAACTCAATGCGCGCCAGCGCGAACCCCGCCAGGCCACAGAAGATGACGTTGCTGACGACCGCGATCACCGTCACGATCAGGCTGTTGACGAAGTAGACGTCGAACGGCTGCACTCCGGCGGTGAACGCGTCCTTGATGTGGTCCAGGGTGAACTGCCGCGGAATGATCCCGCCTCCGGAGTCGGAGTACAGCACCTCGTTCGGGGTCACAACGGACCGCACCATCCAGAGGAACGGGCCGAGGATCACCAGCGCGCCCACGGACAGCAGGCCATACGTGACTACCTTGCCCAGCCGGCCCTCGCCCGCCGCACCTCGAGAGGGCGTCTGCACATGTTTGGCTTCCACACTCAACGCTCGACGCTCCTTCGGTTGAAGAACCAGAACTGCAGCCCGGCGATCGCAAAGATGATCACGGATAGAACGGCCGTAATGGCGCTGCCGTAGCCGAACTGGAGGTTGTCCCAGGCCATCCGGTAGACGTACAGGACGGTCGACGTGGTGGAGTTGTTGGGACCGCCGTTGGTCATGATCATCATGGGATCGAAGATGCGCATCGCCTGGATCATGTTGAGCATGACGACCACCGCGGTGACTGGGCGCAGACCAGGAAGCGTGATGTGCCAGAAGCGCCTGAGCGCCGAGGCGCCGTCAACCTTGGCTGCCTCGTCCAGCGCCGAGTCGATGGCCTGCAGACCCGCGAGGTAGATCACCGTGTTGTACCCGAAGTACTTCCAGATCGCCACGAACGCCACCGTCGGCATCGCCGTCGACTCGTCCTGCAGCAGCTGCGGCAGGCGGCCGAACCCGAGGCTCTCGCTGATCATCGACGGGAGTCCCGAGGACGGGTCGAGGAACCACATGATCATGGTCGACCCGACGACCCAGGAGACCACCACGGGCATGAAGAAGATGCCACGGAAGACCAACCTGCCGCGCAGCTGCTGGTTCAACAGGATTGCTGCCACCATGGCGCCGAAAATGGCGATCGGCAGATACAGCAGCGCGAAGTACGACGTGTTCAGCAGCGACTGCCAGAAGAGGTCGTCGCCCAACATGCGGCTGTAGTTCTCACCCCCGACGAAGCTGAGCCAGCTGTCGGGTTCCAGCGGGTTGTAGTCGGTGAGACTGATCCATACGACCCCGAGCATCGGGACGATCTCGACCGCCACGATGAGCAGGATCGGCACGCCCAGGAACCACAGGACGTCAAAGCGTCCGTGCCGCCTGCGGCCCCGCTTCGGGGAGCGAGCGTCCACCGCTGCCTCCGCCGTTCCCGACGCATCGGTGACGCTCGGCGGGGTTGACCGCTTGGTGACTAGAGAGGACATTCGCTCCCCTTCTCCTCAGCGCTGGTTGTCTGTCAGGAACGGCACAGCTCAGGCGTTCTGGATGGCCTGCAGCATGTCGGTTGCGGTCGAGTCGACCACCGACTTGACGTCCTCGCCGTCGATGACGACACGCTCGACACCCCGGTCGATCGTGAACTCGGCCAGCTTCCATCCGCGGAAGCCGCCCTGACGCTCGCTGAGGTCGATGGACTCGCGGTAGATGGCGAACTCCTTGTCGTCGGCGAGGTCCTGGTCCCAGACCTTCGTGTTGACGGGCGGACGGTTGAACGACTTGTACATCTCGAGCTGCTGATCGGGCTCGAGCATCCACTCCATGAACTCCACGGCGCCCTGCACGTTCTTGACGCCCTTGCGGATGTGCATGCAGTTTGCGTTGTAGTAGCCACCGGGGCCACCGGAACCCTCCCAGAACTTGGACACGTACCAGTCCTTGTCCGGACCGAACTCGAGCTCGGTCGCCTCTTCACGCATCGCGTTGATGCTCAGGACAGACAGGGTCGTGACCGCAACCTGGCCAGAACTCAGACGCTGCACCGGGTCACCGGCGAAGCGGTCGGGAGCCTGCTCGGGCGCGATGCCGTACTCGCTCGACAGGTCCTTATAGAACTGGAATCCCTCGTAGGCCTGCTCGCGGTTCGGGAAGGCCTCGGTGAGGTCCTCGTTCACGTACGTCGCACCCGCCTGCATCAGGAACGGGTGGAACTCGTCCATCAGGTCGCCGGAGGTGGGCACGGACAGCGCGTAGCGCTTGGGCGCCTCGGTCAGTGCCTGCCCCACCGTGACCAGCTCGTCCCAGTTCTTGGGAAACTCGACACCGGCCTCACGGAAGAAGTCCGCCCGGTAGGCGGGGACGAACACCGACACTCCGTACGGCAGGCCGAAGATGTGTTGCTCGCCCTCGTAACCGGGAATGCTGGAGGTGTCGGCCCAGTCCCACACCCGGTCGTAGAGTGAGTATTTGCTGGCCACGTCCGACGAGATGAGCGAGTCCAGGGGCTCGAACAGGTTGTAGGTGGCGAAGTCCGAACTGTAGTTCATCGAGACGTCGAGCAGCTCCGGCAGCTGCCCCGCCGCGGAGGCGGAGATGATCTTCGCCCGCAGCGACATCCCCGACGGGATCTCGGTGATGTTGACGTTGAACTTGCTGTCGACGCCTTCGCGGTACTTGGCTGCGAAGTGCTTCATGATCGGAACGGTGTCCGACATCACCCACATGTTGTAGTTGCTGCCACTGCTGCCTCCCGAGGAGCCCCGGCCGCACGCGCTCAGCAGCGGCGCTGCGGCAGCCGCGCCGGCGACGAGACCGCTTGCCCTGAGAATCCCCCGCCGCGAGAAGGGAGTGCCTCCCAGGCCGCCGAGGGGGGCCGCGTTCCTGAACATCCCCGAGTCTCTCTTACCAAAGCTTGCCTGGGACATGACGTGCCTCTTCCTTGGACGTGAGGGGGTGGCCTCGCGGGTGCTCCACGGGCCGGGTGAGTGGGGTTACGGGACCAGCAGTGCGGTGAGCTCCCGGACCGAGCCGAGGGTCTCGAGCTCGTCGACGAGCTTGACGATCTCGTTGACGCGCTCCTCGGGGAGGACCTGCGAGGCCATCCCCACGAACTTGGCGACGATGTCCTCCTGTGCGACCGGGACGAACGAGGTGCCGCGGGGGTCGTGCTTCTCGCTCTCGAACGTGCGGCCGTCGGTGAGGATGAGGCTGATGCGCGACGGCCAGTGGGCCGGGTAGAGCTCCTCGAGGTCGTCCGCGCCACGCAGCGTGATCCTGGAGGCGATCGACTGCAGTGCCGGGTCCGCGAAACGCTCCTGCGCCGTCTGGGCCCGCTCCACCACGCGGTCGGTGATGCCGACCGCCAGGGCGTACTGCAGGTTGTGCGTGATCAGGGGATTCTTGTCGACAATCGGAACCTGGGTGTGCGGCAGCCAGACGTCGAGCTTCTCGATGTCCTCACCCACGAAGCCGTGCTCTTCGGAGAGGTCCAGTAGTTGGTCCAGGGCAGAGTGGATGAAGCGGCAGACGGAGTAAAACTTGTAACCGGTGTACTCGATCTCGTGGCGCTCTCCCAGGTTCTCGACCAACCGGGGGAAGTTGCGGTGGTTGGAGAAGGCGTCGAAGACGTTGTACTTGCCGTCGAGCGTGTTCCGGGCACCGCTGTAGCCGCGGGCGGCCAGTTGTGCGGCCACCACGGCGTTGCGTGCGGGCACCCCACTCTGGAACGACTTGGTGAAGTGCTCGGTCTCCATCTCCCAGGTCAGCATGCCGGCCGCCTGGCAGCCCGTGAGTCCGATGGCGCTGTTGACGGCATCGGCGTCCAGTCCGAGGAGCCGCGCGACGGCCGCGGAGGCGCCGAAGGTTCCAGAGACGGCCGTGGGGTGGAAGCCGCTCGCGTACTGGCGGCTGTTGTCCATGGCGATGCTCAGCCGGCAACCCACGTCGTAGGCGACGACGAGCGCGTTGATCCAGTCGCGTCCGGAGGCGTCGATCTCCTCTGCCACACCGAGCATGGCCGGAACGAACACGCTGCTCGCGTGCAGGTTCGACTCCGGGTGGACGTCGTCCTGCTCCATGTCGGCTGCCATCGTGCCGTTCGCCAGGGCGGCGTTGGCGGCGTTGGTCTTGATGTCCGTGCCGACCACGGTCGCGAGACCCGGGCCGCCGGTGTCCCGGATGTACTCGTTCATCACCCGGCCGGGACCGTAGTTCATCGCCGGCAGTACGACGCCCAAGAGATCCAGCGTCACCCACTTGGCGGCAGTGACGGTCGACTCGGGAAGGGCATCGAAGCTCGTGTCGGCGACGTAGTCGGCGATCTGCTCTGTGTAGGTCTTCAAAGGGGTTCCTAACGTGTCATATAGGACGCGTGACGGGCATCACGAAACCGGACACATCTAATGACCCCGCGGGCAACTTTGTCAACAGTTTGCAAAAATCACGCCGCGATCGATCGAGTCCTGAATCTCTTCCTCGGTGTAGCCGGCGACGGTGCTAAGGACCTCGCGGGTGTGTTCACCCAGCACCGGCGGCGGGAGGGTGATCTGGTTGGGGGTGCCGAGGAGCTTCTGGGCGTGGCCGACCTGGGGGATGTCGCCCAGGGTCGAGTGGGTGACACTCTGGAGCATGTCGCGGGCCAGCACCTGGGGGTCTGCGAAGACCTGGTCGATGGAGTTCACCGGCGCGACCGCCGCGCCGACCTGGTCCATGCGGTCCACCCAGGTCTGGGTGGACTGGGTCAGGAACGCCGCGTCCAGGATCGTGTAGAGCGCGTCGCGGTGCTCGGCACGATGGGCCATGGTCGCGAACCGGGGGTCACCGATCAGGTCCTCCCGGCCGATGCCGACGCACATCTTGCGCCACTGCTCCTGGTTGTTGGACGCGACGACGATGTGACCTTCAGCAGTGGGGAAGGCCTTCCACGGCACGTGCCACTGGTGCTCCGATCCCCACCGACCCGCGACCACGCCACCCAACAGGTAGGCATAGGCCGACATCGACAGGATCGACACGGTTGACTCGAGCAGGGAGGTCTCGACCTTCTGCCCCTGCCCCGTACGCGTACGCGCCAGCAGCGCCGCGGTGATCGCGTCCTTGGCATACAGCCCGGTCAGCGAGTCCACGATCGACACCCCCACCTTCACCGGACCCCGACCACGCTCACCGGTCACACTCATCAACCCACCCGCCGCCTCCGCGGTCGAGGCATACCCGCCACGACTCGCGTACGGCCCGTCGCTGCCCCACCCCGAGATCGAGCAGTACACCAACCCCGGATTGGCCTCGCGCAGCTGCTCGTAGCCCAACCCCATCTCCTCGGCCTTGCCGGGCCGGAAGTTCTCCACCACCACGTCCGAGGCCGCGACCAACCGACGCACCACCTCCACACCAGCAGGCGAACGCAGGTCCACCACCACACTGCGCTTGTTCCGGTTCACCGCCAGGAACGCCGAGTTCTCCGAACCCACCATCGGGTTGCTCTGCCGCCGCGTGTCATCACCCACCACCGGCCGCTCGATCTTCACCACATCCGCACCCTGATCACCCAACAACATCGTGCAGAACGGACCGGACAACGCACGAGTCAGATCCACGACCCGAACCCCCGACAACGGCAACA
>JAOPXC010000420.1 GCA_025965335.1 Nocardioides sp.
TGGAGTACGCGAAGACGCGGACCCAGTTCGGCCGGCCGCTGGCCGGCTTCCAGCTGGTGCAGGACATGATCGCCGACATCTCCCTCGACGCCGACGCAGCGCGCCTCCTGGTGTGGCGGTGCGCCGACCTGATCGATCGCGGCGAGCCGTTCGGGACCGCCGAGCATGGCCGAGGCCGGCACGCGGACCTCGTCGAGGAAGAGCTCGGCCGTGGCCTGGCCGCGCAGCCCGAGCTTGCCCTTGATCTCACGGGCCTCGAAGCCCTGGGCGTCGGTGGGCACGAGGAAGGCCGTGACGCCGCGGGGCCCGTCGCCGCCGGTGCGCGCGAAGACCAGCGCGACGTCTGCCCAGGTGCCGTTGGTGATGAAGAGCTTCTGGCCGGTGATGACGTAGTCACTGCCGTCCCTCCTGGCGCGGGAGGTCAGGTTGCCGGCGTCGGACCCGGTGTCCGGCTCGGTGAGGCCGAAGCAGCCGAGGTTGGTGCCGTTGGCGATCCCGGGCAGCCATTCCTGCTTCTGCTCCTCGGTGCCGAAGCCCAGGATCGACTTGCCCACCAGTCCGTTCGAGACGGACACGATCCCGCGCAGCGCCGAGTCTGCCCGGCCGAGCTCCTCCATGCCCAGCACGTAGGTCAGGTAGTCGCCGCCCAGTCCGCCGTACTCCTCGGGGATGGTCAGTCCGAAGAACCCGATCGCGGCCATCTTGGCGATGATCGAGAGGTCGACCGACTCGTTGCGGTCCCACTCGGTGCGGTGCGGGACCGCCTCCTTCTCCAGGAAGTCGCGCGCCAGCGCGCGGAAGCTCTCCTGCTCGACGCTCAGTGACAGGTCCATGGAGGCATCCTGCCCGTCAGGGCGTGATCGCGTGCTGCAGGAGGAGGGCGGCTCGCGCGAGGTTGCCCGTGACGAGGACGTCGGCGTCGGCGAGGTCGAGTCGGTGCCAGAGCAGCAGGAGGAGCGTCGCCGCTGGTGCCTCGAGGGTCGCCTCGGGGGTCGTTCCGATCACGAGCATGGGGTGACCGGGCGCGTCGCTCGCGACCAGGCCGAGGCCGGAGGGCAGGGGCTCCGTACGACCGAGCTGCACCTGGCGGGGGTAGAAGACGCTGACGACCTCGTCCAGGCCGTCCAGTGCTAGGGCGGGGTCGAGGTCCTGGGACCGGCCCTGGGAGGCGTGGCCGTCCCAGAGGTGCACGACGGTCTCGTGGACCTGCCGCCGCCGCCAGAACGCGGCGGTGTGCGGCTCCGGGCCGAAGGTCCAGGCCGGCGCGTTGGGGGCGGTCTCGTCGAGCAGCCGTACGAGCCGGGTCGCACCTGTGCGGTACCACTCGACGAGGGCCGCGCGGTCGCGGGGCGCGGGCTCGGCCCCGCCGTCAGGGTTGCCGGCGACGACCGCGTGACCCGCCCACCGGTGGACCCCACCCAGGTGGTCGGCCAGGTCGAGCAGCGTCCAGCCCGGGCAGGCGGGTACGGCCGCCTCGAGGTCCGCGTCGTCCAGAAGCGCGGCGAACGACTTCGTGGCGCGTTCGAGCTCATTGATCCAGTCCATGGGTGAATCCTGCCGGGTGTTCCCGACCCGGGAGGTGGCAGGCTTGAGGCATGACTTACGAAGCCGCCGAGGACAGGTACGACACCTTCACGACCGGGATGCAGTACCGCTTCACCGGCGTCCCTGCGGGCTGCAGCTCCCAGCCCTCTCGCTGGGCCTGTGGCAGAACTTCGGCATCGACCGACCCGAGGACAACCAGCGCGCGATCCTGCGGCGGGCGTTCGACCGCGGCGTCACGCACTTCGACCTCGCCAACAACTACGGACCGCCCTACGGCCGGGCCGAGGAGAACTTCGGGCGCTACCTCGCCGACGACTTCGCGCCGTACCGCGACGAGCTGATCATCTCCACGAAGGCGGGTTGGGACATGTGGCCGGGCCCCTACGGCCAGGGCGGCGGCTCCCGGAAGTACCTCCTCGCCTCGCTCGACCAGTCGCTCGGACGGATGGGGCTCGAGTACGTCGACATCTTCTACAGCCACCGGTTCGATCCGGACACGCCGATCGAGGAGACGATGATGGCCCTCGACCACGCGGTGCGACAGGGCAAGGCGCTGTACGCCGGCATCTCTTCGTACTCGGCGGCGAAGACGCGCGAGGCGGCCACGATCGCCCGGGACCTGGGCACGCCGCTGCTCATCCACCAGCCGTCGTACTCCCTCTTGAACCGGTGGATCGAGGAGGACCTGCTCGACGAGCTCGAGGAGCAGGGGATGGGCTGCATCGTCTTCTCGGCGCTGGCGCAGGGACTGCTGACGGACCGCTACCTCGACGGGATCCCGTCGGACTCCCGCGCTGCGCGGGAGGGCTCGACGATCCCCGGCGACCATCTGGACGAGCGCACGCTCCGCCACGTCCGCCGGCTGAACGAGATCGCGGCCGGGCGGGGTCAGAAGCTCGCGCAGATGGCCCTCCAGTGGGCGCTGCGCGATCCCCGGGTGACGTCGGCCGTGATCGGTGCGTCCTCGGTGGAGCAGCTCGACACCAACCTCGACGCGCTTTCCGGCCCGGCATTCACCGCCGAGGAGCTGAAGGCGATCGACGACGATGCCGTCGACGCCGGGATCAACCTGTGGGCCAAGCAGACCGAGAGCTGACGTCGAACCACCCTGGGCTCGGGCGTTCGCAACACGATCGTGGCCGGCAGCGTTGAAGATGCATGGAGGCAGTGCTTCAGCGACGTGAAGGGGCTGGCGTGGGCGAGCAGGTCCCGGACTTCGACTCGTGGGTTGCCGCGCGGGGTCCGGCGCTGTTGCGGCTGGCCTACACGCTGACCGGCAACCGCGCCGACGCCGAGGACGTCGTCC
>JAOPXC010000433.1 GCA_025965335.1 Nocardioides sp.
CGTCAACGGCGACACCACGGCCACGGCGCTGACCGCCGGCCCGACGCTCGCCACGGCCGCGGTCACGGGCAGCGCGGTCGGCAGCTACCAAATCACGGTGGCCGGGGGAACCTCGACGAACTACACGCTGACCCGCCCGTACGGCACCCTGACTGTGACCAGGGCTGCGTTGGCGCTCAAGGCGGACCCGAAGTCGAAGATCTACGGTGCGGACAACCCGACCCTGACGGTCTCGGCGGTGGGTATCGTCAACGGCGACACCACGGCCACGGCGCTGACCGCCGGCCCGACGCTCGCCACGACCGCGGTCACGGGCAGCCCGGTCGGCAGCTACCCGATCACGCTGACCGGGGGGACCTCGGCGAACTACCTGCTGACCCGCCAGAACGGCACCCTGACTGTGACCAAGGCTGCGTTGGCGCTCAAGGCGGACCCGAAGTCGAAGATCTACGGTGGGAGCAACCCGACCCTGACCTTCTCGGCGATCGGTCTCGTCAACGGCGACACCACGGCCACCGCGCTGACCGCCACCCCGACGCTCGCCACGGCTGCAGTCACGGGCAGCCCGGTCGGCAGCTACCAGATCACGGTGACCGGGGGAACCTCGACGAACTACACGCTGACCCGCCCGTACGGGAGCCTGAGCGTGACCAAGGCTCCATTGACGCTCAAGGCGGACCCGAAGTCGAAGATCCAGGGTGCGGACAACCCGACCCTGACGTTCTCGGCGATCGGTCTCGTCAACGGCGACACCACGGCCACGGCGCTGACCGCCACCCCGACGCTCTCCACGACCGCGGTCACGGGCAGCCCGGTCGGCAGCTACCCGATCACGCTGACCGGGGGAACCTCGGCGAACTACCTGCTGACCCGCCAGAACAGCACCCTGACGGTGACATCGGGCTGAGGGGGACGGCTCGAGGTACCGCTACAACTGGAGCGCGATGGCCTTGGACAGGATGGCCTTGGACAGGGGGTGCCTCAACTACGCCCACCGCGTCGACGGCACCACGCGGTGGGTTGACAGCTGTCGAAGCAGAGCCCGTCCGGTGAGGTGGGAATGCCATCCAGCGCAACCCAACGCAGGGTCGCCGTTCAGGCGCAGTCGCCGCAGCGCCGCAGCGCGGAGCGCGCGAGGTTCCCGCCGGTGGCGGCCTGCGCGTCGCCGCCGATCTTCGGCCAGGACGACGAATCCTCGATCCAACCCCAGTCCGGCGGGACCAGCACGGCGTAGTCCGGAAGGTGGTGGCAGCCGTAGTGGTGGGCGATGCCCTTGCGGGAGATCAGGATCGCGGTCTTGGACGGCCCGGGGCCGTCCGCCAGCCCGGATTGAGGGGCAAGGGTGGCCGCCAGCGGGGCCGGCCGGACCTCGTGGATCCGGCAGCTGCACATGGAGACGGGAAGCTCGGTCTGTTCGCATCGCGTCTCGGTCATGCCCCGAGTCTGTCCTACTTCCGCAAGCCCGGACGCCAGTGTCTACAGGTGGACGGGCAATCCCGCCCGAGGCGGATCGACAGGGTGGGCCAAATCACGTCGGCGCGGCAGCGGAACGACCGCCACGGTCAGTAGTCTGTAAGAGTCGCGCGAGCGACGCCACTCATTACATCGCAACGTGGCCCTTGCGGGCCGAAGGGACTGACGCACCATGAACACGCAGCTGCACCTGGCCTACGGGATCGTCCAGGGACGAGCCCACTCCGACCAGGACCCGGCGCTGCTGCGGACCGTGGAGCTCGCCCGCCGGGGTGAGCGTCGGACGCGTCGCGCGCAGCGCCGCCACGACGCCAACTGAGCAACCCAGACGCACGACGAGCCCCGGCCGGATGGGCCGGGGCTCGTCGCTTCTCGGGGAGGGGTACCGAGAAGGTCCTACTCCTGGGTGCCGAGAGCGAACTCGACCTTGCCCGACGGGTCGACCGTTGCGTCGAGGACCTTGTCCTCGAGCATCACGGCGGCCGTCTCGTCGAGATAGACCGTGGCACCGGACTGCTCGACGACCTGGTCGCCCGGCTCGGGCGCCTCGGCGGCGCTGACCGCGAAGGCGGGTTCGGTGTCGCTGTCCGAGGTGATGCGTAGTCCCGCGCCTTCGGGGAGGCCCGGCTGGGAGGAGATGTCCTTGACGATCGTGCTGGCGTTCTTGGTGAGGGTGAGCATGACTCGCCTTTCCGATTGGCGTTCAGGTCCTTTCCACCGTTGCCGACTCGGCGCGAGGATTCAAGGCGGGTTGTGCCTCGGGCGTGTCGTGGCAGTCTGTGCGCCATGAACGACCAGACCCCTCCGGCGGCCCGGCTCGGCCCGGACACCCTGCGCTCCGTCGAACTGACCCGAACCGGCCCGATGACCCTCGAGGCGCGCAACGCCCGCGGGGCGGTCCTGCCGGTCGGATCCGGCGACGGAGCGGAGTTCACCCCGGTCGAGCTGCTGCTCGTCGCGCTCGGCGGCTGCGGGGCGATCGACCTCGAGCACGTGACCGGCAAGCGCGTCGCGCCGGACCGGCTCGACGTGCGCGTTGAGGGCCACAAGATCCGCGACGAGAACGGCAACCACATGGTGGGTCTGACGGTGCTCCTGGACGTCGCCTTCCCGCAGGGCGAGGAGGGCGACCGGGCCCGCGAGATCACGCCCCGGGCGATCCGGCAGGTCCAGGACCGGCTGTGCACGGTGGGTCGCACGATCCAGCTCGGCGACCCGGTGGTCTACCGGGAGCGGGCCTGATGACGGCCGGCCGGCCCGGACCCTGGCAGGACATCCCAGCCCAGGACGGGCGTCGCTTCGTCGTGACCGGAGCGAGCGGAGGCATCGGGCTGGAGACCGCGCGGATGCTCGCCGAACGGGGCGCCGAGGTCGTGCTGGCGGTCCGCAACCCGGCCAAGGGAGAACAGGTGGCGGCGTCGATCCCGGGCAAGGTCGACGTGCGGCCCCTGGACGTGTCGGACCTGTCCTCGGTGCGCGCGTTCGCGGCCGACCTCGGGCCGATAGACGTCCTGATCAACAACGCGGGGGTGCTGGGCCTGCCACTCTCGTGGTCCGCCGACGGCTTCGAGCTCCAGCTGGCCACCAACCATTTGGGCCACTTCGCCCTCGCCAACCTGCTGCTGCCCCAGCTGTCCGACCGTGTGGTCGTGGTCGGCTCGCGGTCGCACCGCTCCGGCGACGTCGACCTGGACGACCTGCGGTGGGAACGCCGCGGCTACAAGCCCTATGCGGCGTACGCCGACTCGAAGCTCGCGAACATGCTCTTCCTGGCGGAGCTCCAGCGCCGACTGACCGCAGCCGGCTCGACCCTGCGGGCGACCGGAGCCCACCCGGGATCCACGTACACCGCGATCACCGGCAACACCGGCAGCCGCATCAAGACGCGAGTGGGATCGTTCGGCCACAAGCTGGTCGGCATGCAGCCGTGGAAGGGTGCGCTGACCACGGTGTACGCCGCCACGATGGACGTGCCGGGCAACACCTACATCGGGCCGCACCGAATCCACGAGATGAGTGGCTGGCCCACCGGCGCCGGACGCAGCGTGAAGGCCACCGATCCCGAGCTGGCCAAGGCGGTGTGGGCGGCCTCGGAGTCGATGACGGGTGTGACGTTCCCGCTCTGAGCAGCAGTCGCGTCAGCCCACGGTGACCGACGTGATGTCGACCTCGGCCTTCGGGGCGCCGTCGGGGCCGCCGTCGGCGGTGCCCTTCGCGGCGATGTCCTTGACGACCTTGAGCCCGGCGGCGTCGATGGAGCCGAAGACCGTGTAGTTGGGGTCAAGCACCGATGAGTCGCCGTAGACGAGGAAGAATTGCGAGCCGTTGGTGTTCGGCCCGGCGTTGGCCATGGCGAGCGTGCCCGGACCGTAGGTCTCGGTGCCCGTGAGCTCGTCCTTGAAGGAGTAGCCGGGCCCGCCCATGCCGGAGCCGGTCGGGTCACCGCACTGCAGCACGAAGATGCCCTGGGTGGTCAGGCGGTGGCAGATGGTGCCGTCGAAGAAGCCCTGGCCGGCGAGCGATACGAAGGAGTTGACCGTGCAGGGGGTCGCATCGGCGGTGAGAGTGACGCCGATGTCGCCGGCGTTGGTCGCGATCGTCACCCCGACGTTCCCGGCGACGCTCGCGTGGTCCGGCGGCAGCTTGACGGTGGAGCTGGAGCCGTCCGCGGTGTAGCTGCAGGCGGGTCCCACCACCGCCGGGGTGGTCGCGTCCGAGGACGCCGCCGCCGGGGTTGGGTCCTTCGCCGTCGTGTTGTCGCCGCCGCAGCCGGCGAGCGCGGAGATCGCCACAAGCGTGGCCAGGACGGTGAGGGGACGCTTGAGTGAGGGAGCGAGCATGCCGACGATGCTAGGGGAGGGGTGTGCGGCCTCAGGCGTTGAGCCCCCGCGCGGACACCCGCCAGGGGCGCAGGGACTCGGCCTCCTGCACCCAGATCTCGTCGACGAGGTTGACGGCGTTGCACACGTGGTTGGGCACGACGTCGAGTTGGCTGCCGAGGGGCGGCGGAGGAGCGGCCGCGAGGTCGACGACGGCAAGGTGCTCCGAGAGCAGGGTGATCCGCGCGTCTGGGTGGTCGAGCAGCCGTCCGAAGCCCGTGGAGTACGCCGCACGGTCGGCGCCGAGGACCTTGCTGCCGCAGTCGAGGACGAGGCGTCCGCCCGCGTGGCTCACCACCGTGGCACGACAGGTCAGCGCGATGTCCTCGCGAGGCATGGCGCCGAGCTCCCACTGCTGGGCATCGCCGAAGACGTAGACGCCCGGCCGCAGCTCGGTCAGGACCTCGGTGTCCGACGCGGCGAGGCTCGGGGTGGACCCGCCGCTCACCACCCGGACCTCGATGCCGCATGCCGTCACCGCGTCGCGCGCCTCCCGCAGGGCCGAGGACTCGTCCCGGGCGCTGGAGAGGCGTGCGTCGGGGGAGTAGCTGTGCCCGGGGAAGGTGAACACCCCGCGAACGGGCAGACCGCTGCGTTGGGCGGCCACGGCCACGGCTCCGGCGTCGGCAGGCTCACATCCGGTGCGGTGCTGCCCGCTGTCCACCTCGACCAGCACCTCGACTCCGGAGCCGCCGAGCAGGTGGCCCGCGTTGGCCGCGCCCTCCACCGAGTCGGCCGCGATGGCGACGGTGGCGACCGCGGCGAGGTCGCGCAGCCGTCCGGCGGCGCGCTCGTCGACCCACAGGGGATGGGCGATGAAGACGTCCGTGCAGCCGTGCCGGGCGAACAGCTCCGCCTCGGCGATCGTCGCGACGGTGATCCCGACGGCTCCCGATGCCAGCTGGAGGCGGGCGATCTGGAGGCACTTGTGGGTCTTCACGTGCGGCCGCAGGGCCACCCGGGCGGACCCGGCGCGCTCCGCCGTACGACGGACGTTGCGGCGCAGTCGGGCCAGGTCGACCCGGAGGTAGGGCGTGGGCGGGGGCTCCGCCATCAGTCTTCCTCGTGCACGTCGGGGTCGCCGCCGAAGAGCCGACCGTCGGGCCGGCCGAGGGCGGTGATCGCGGCCATCTCGTCGTCGGTCAGCGCGAACCCGAAGACGTCGAGATTCTGGCGCTGGCGTTCCGGGGTCGCCGACTTGGGGATCGGCACGGAGCCGAGCTGCACGTGCCAGCGCAGGATGACCTGGCCGGGTTGCACGCCGTACTTCTGGGCGGCGGCGGCCACCGGCGGCTCGGCGAAGGGGGCGCGGCGCTTGCCGAGCGGGCTCCAGGACTCCGTCTGCACGCCGAGCCGCTGGTTGACCGCGCGCATCTCGACCTGGGGGAAGTAGGGGTGCAGCTCGATCTGGTTGACCGACGGGGTCACGCCGGTCGCGGCGATGATCCGCGTCAGCTGGGCCTCGGTGAAGTTGGAAACCCCGATCGAGCGGACCAGGCCCTGCTCGCGCAGGTCGATGAGCGCCCGCCAAGCCTCGACGTAGCGGTCGACGCTGGGGTTGGGCCAGTGGATCAGGTGGAGGTCGAGGTAGTCGAGACCGAGGCGCTCGAGCGAGGCATGGGTGCTGGCGATCGCGTCGTCGTAGGCGTGGTGGCGCCCGGGGAGCTTGCTGCACACGAGGATGTCCGCACGGGCAAGTCCGGACCGCCGGACCGCCTCGCCCACCTCGTGCTCGTTGCCGTAGTTCACGGCTGTGTCGAGCAGCCGGTACCCCGCCTCAAGGGCGCTGGTGATCGCGGTGACGGCCGCGTCGCCCCGCAGGGGATAGGTGCCGAACCCGATCGCGGGCACCAGCGTGGCGTCGTTCAGCCGGTGCGTGGGGATGTCCTTGGGCATGCGGCCACGGTAGCCAAGGTGGGACCGCCGGGGGATCAGCCGGTCGGTGCTTCTTCGGCCTCCGGGGTGGCGGCGTGATCGGGGTGGCCGTGGGTGCGGCGGGCCTCCTTCATCTCGGCTTCGTAGAGGTGCCGCTTGCCCTGGACCAGCTCGTCCCTCGCCTCCTTCTCGAGCTGCTTGAACACCGAGTAGTAGGTGTCGTCGTAGGCCTCGACGATCTGGAACGTCCAGCGGCCCTCGATGACGTTTCTGCCGACCAGCTCCTCGGTGAGGCGGTCGGCGAGCGCGTCGTGGCCCGCGCCGCGGAGCTTGTCGACCGCGTCCCCGAGGGTCAGGTCGGCGGTGCCGCTGAGCCGATGGAAGTTGTACAGGAAGCCGCGCGCGGCCTCGGCCGCCTCCAGTGCCTCCGACAGCCTGCCGAGCGCCTCGACGGTCTCGTCGTCGACGCCTTCGGGGCGCCGGTGCGCCGGTTGGGGACTGCTCACGGTCGCCTCGTACCCACTTGGGCGCGCGACTACGCTCGCGCCACCGGGCTTCCCCGGTCGCACCCGAACCGCGCCGACTCGAGGAGAAACCGCCATGGAGCTGGGCGTCCACTACGCGAACTTCAGCCACCCCGACTGGTCCACCAGGCTCGCCGACCGCCTGACCGAGACCGCGCAGGTCGCCGACCAGGGGGGCGCCTCGCTCTTCACCGTGATGGACCACTGGTTCCAGATGGAGAACCTCGGGGGACCGCAGGAGCCGATGCTCGAGGGCTACACGACGCTGGGCTACCTGGCCGCGGTCACCGAGAACGTCCGGCTGAGCCTGCTGGTGACCGGCACGACGTACCGGCACCCCGGCCTACTCGCCAAGATCGTCACGACGCTCGACGTGCTGTCGGGCGGCCGAGCGATGCTCGGCATCGGTGCGGCCTGGTACGAGCGTGAGCACCTGGGCCTCGGCGTGCCGTTCCCGCCGATGGCCGAGCGCTTCGAACGGCTCGAGGAGACGCTGCAGGTCTGCCGGCAGATGTGGAGCGACGAGGACGGCGAGTTCGTGGGGAAGCACTACCACCTGGCCGAGACCGTCAACGTGCCCCCGACGGTCCAGAAGCCACGCATCCCGATCCTGATCGGCGGCAGCGGGGAGAAGAAGACGCTGCGGTTCGTCGCGAGGTACGCCGACGGGTGCAACATCTTCGGCGTGAGCCCGGAGGTCGTGGCGCACAAGCTGGACGTGCTGCGCGGTCACTGCGACGCCGAGGGCCGTGACTACGACGAGATCGAGAAGACCGTCATCTACTCGGGGGATCCCAAGGCGGACCCGGATGCGTTCCTGTCCGCCATGGAGGAGTACGGCGGGCTCGGGATCTCGCTGGTGACCGCGATGCCCGCCGGCGACGACCCGGTCGGGTGGACGACGTACATGTGCGAGAGCGTGCTGCCGCGGCTGAAGCAGCTGTGAGCACGTCGGCCTGACCCCGCCCCGGCGGCGCTGACCCGGGAACGTGCCTCGTGCGTGGTTGTGGACCCCGGTGCGGCTGCGTGGGCCCGTACAACCACGCACGGCGCACGAAGCTACCGGCCGAGGCGTCGTGGGCCGAGGCGTCGTGGTGGGGGAGTGAGCCATGCCTGCCAGCAGGTGTCCGCACCTGGACGCTGGCTACAGCGACATTCGGCTGGGACGCACCTAACTTGGATGCTTCGAGGGTTCCTGGCCCCCCAGTCCGGCGGGCCCGGCAGACCGTGCTCGGTCATCTCCTAGTCATCCCCAGAGAGGCACATCACCATGCACCAGCGATTCGTCCGTACGACCGTCGCCACCGGCGGCGCACTGGTTCTCCTCGGCGCCCTCACGGTGTCCACCGGCCCGGCGCAGGCGGCACAGACCTGTGGAGGCAAGACGCCCACGATCGTCGGGACTTCCGGCGCCGACACCCTGCACGGGACGCCCGGAAACGACGTGATCTCGGGACTCGGAGGCAACGACCGGATCTTGGGTGGTGGCGGTCGCGACATCCTCTGCGGGGGTGGCGGCA
>JAOPXC010000438.1 GCA_025965335.1 Nocardioides sp.
GCCCACACCCAGGAGCACACCGCTCACCTTGCCGACCTGCGGCAGACGATCTTCGACGAGATCAAGGCCCGCACCCGCGAGACCGACCTCTCCGTGCCGACGCGCAACCGGGACCACTGGTACTACGGCCGCTCCTTCGAGGGCAGGGAGTACGGCGCCTCCTGCCGGGTGCCGGTCGGCGACCCGGACGACTGGACGCCGCCGCAGCCCGCCGAGGACTGCGCGCCCGACCAGCCGGCGCTTCCGGGCGAGGAGATCCTGCTCGACCTCGACGAGCTGGCCAAGGACCACGAGTTCTTCTCGCTGGGCGGCTCGTCGGTCAGCCCGGACGGCACCAGGCTCGCCTACTCGACCGACGTCGTCGGCGACGAGCGCTACACCGTCCGCGTCAAGGACCTCGGCAGCGGCGAGCTCCTCACGGACGAGATCACCGGCGTGATCGGCGGCGCCACCTGGGACCGCGAGGGCGCGCATCTCTACTACACGACCGTCGACGACTCGTGGCGCGCGGACAAGATCTGGCGGCACCGGCTGGGCACCACCCAGGCCGAGGACGAGCTCGTCTTCCACGAGCCCGACGGCCGCTTCTGGGTCGGCATCGGCCGCAGCCGGAGCGACCGCTTCCTGATGATCGCGGCCGGCTCGAAGATCACCTCGGAGTACCGCTTCCTCGATGCCGACTCCCCCGACGCCGGCTTCCGGGTCTTCTCCGAGCGCAGGGAGGGCCTGGAGTGCTCCCTCGACCATGCCGTCATCGCCGGCGAGGACCGCTTCCTGGTCATGCACAACAACAGCGGCGCGGACTTCGAGCTGTCGACGGCACCGACCGCGCCGACGGCGCCCGGGGACTGGCAGCCGCTCATCCCTCACGACCCCGCGGTCCGGCTCGAGGACGTCGACGCCTTCGCCGGGCACCTCGTCGTGCACCAGCGCAGCGAGGGCCTCACCCAGCTGCGGATCCTCGAGCTGGGCGAAACCGGAGTGGTCGACGACTACCTGGTCGAGTTCGACGAGGAGGTCTACACCGTCGGCTCGGGCGGCAACCCCAACTTCGGGCAGCCCACGGTCCGGCTCGGCTACACCACGATGGCCATCCCGTCGTCGGTCTACGACTACGACGTCCGCTCCCGCGAGCTCACCCTGCTCCGGCGCGCACCCGTGCTCGGCGGCTACGACCCCGCCGACTATGAGGAGCACCGGCTCTGGGCGCCCGCCGACGACGGTGTGCTGGTGCCGATCTCGATCGTCGCCCGGCGCGGCTCACGAGACAATTCTCGCGGTTCTGGGGAAGCCGGGGGCACCCGACCGGTCCCCGTGCTGCTCTACGGGTACGGCGCCTACGAGGCCTCGATGGACCCGTACTTCTCCATCGCCCGGCTCTCGCTGCTGGACCGGGGCGCCGCCTTCGCGATCGCCCACGTGCGCGGTGGCGGCGAGATGGGCCGCCGGTGGTACGACGACGGCAAGCTGTTCCGCAAGCAGAACACGTTCTCCGACTTCATCGCCTGCGCCCGGCATCTCGTCGACACCGGCTGGGCCAGCCCCGAGACGTTGCTCGCCGAGGGTGGCAGCGCCGGTGGCCTGCTGATGGGGGCCGTGGTCAACCAGGCTCCGGAGCTGTTCGGCGGCGTCGTCGCGGCCGTGCCGTTCGTCGACGCCCTGACCACGATGCTGGACGCCACCCTGCCGCTGACGGTCACGGAGTACGACGAGTGGGGCAATCCCGAGGCGGACCCGGCGGTCTACGACTACATGGCGACGTACGCGCCGTACGACAACGTCGCGACGGTCGACTACCCGCCGATCCTGGCCGAGACCTCGCTCAACGACACCCGGGTGCTGTACGTGGAGCCCGCCAAGTGGGTGGCCCGGCTGCGGGCGACCGCTCCGGCCGACGACCCCGGGCGTCCCGACGTGCTCCTGCGCACCGAGATGTCGGCCGGTCACGGCGGCGTGTCCGGGCGCTACAAGGCCTGGCACGACCGAGCGTTCTCGCTGGCCTGGATGCTCGATCGGATGGGCCTCGCCTAGGCGGGCTCTCAGCACCCTGCTCGGGTCGTCCCGTCCAGGGTGACCCCGGCCACGAGCTCCCCCTGAGCGGGCCAGCCCTGAGAAGTCCCTGAGAAGTGCCGAGATCGGCAACTCCTGGGGTCCGCCGGGCGTCCTTCTTGCTACAGGCTCAACGTTTGGAACGGGAATCCCCGGGACACCTTGAGCGTTGGAGAACACGTGTGGGAGCGCAGCGGCGATCCCGCAGCGAAGGAGGGGTTCTGATGGCAACACGTACGGCAAACCGGGGTCGAGAGATCGAGGGTCGCGACAGCGTCGGCCTGTACCTGGACGAGATCGCACGCAACCCCCTCCTCGACGCAGCCCTCGAGGTCGAGCTGTCCAAGGCGATCGAAGCGGGCCTGATGGCCGAGCACCTGCTCGCCGAGGGCCGGGTCGGTCGCAAGAAGGGCGGCGCCCCGATGTCGGCCACCCAGGAGGAGCTCGAGTGGCTGGCCGAGGAGGGCCAACGAGCCATCGACATGTTCATCACCGCCAACCTGCGGCTGGTCGTCTCGATCGCCCGCAAGTACGGGCGCGCGCAGATGCCGATGCTCGACCTGATCCAGGAGGGCAACACCGGCCTGATCCGTGCGGTCGAGAAGTTCGACTACACCAAGGGCTACAAGTTCTCGACGTACGCCACGTGGTGGGTCCGTCAGGCGATCACGCGTGGCATCGCCCAGCAGGCGCGCGTCGTCCGGCTCCCCGTGCACGTCGTGGAGGAGCTCAACCAGGTCGGCG
>JAOPXC010000036.1 GCA_025965335.1 Nocardioides sp.
ACGTCCAGGATCCGTCCCCGATCACCGAGGTAGGGCTCCATGACGGTCCGGAGCAGATCGCTCCGGACGCGGTACCACCAGTAGTCAGGGGCGTCGATGGACGGGGATCCGGCTCGTGACACGGGCGTCATGGTGTCACACGCCGATCGCCGTTCGGCTCACGTCGGACACCGACCGAGGCTGTCGTTCGGCCGGCCCGTCCGAGCCCTCTGCCAGACGCGGCGGAGATGGGTCAACGGGCGCTGGCGTCGGCGGGTTACCGTACCCGGGTCATCGCACGGCGCTGGCGCCGACCGACCGCCTCAACGAGAGATTCTGATGCCGACCGTCAACGCCGACCGGGCCGCGATCCGCCGACGAGGGGTGCAAGAGTCCCTTCGAGACCGTGTCTGGCAGGCCAGGATCACGCTAGGAGTCATCCTCCTCGTTGCCGCGGCATTGCGGGTGATCGGTTCCCGCTTCGGATTCCCGCTGCTGGTTCACCCCGACGAGAAGGCAATCGTCGACGGGGTGATCGACATGGCGCGCCGCAACTCGTTCGAACCTCCATGGAGCCTGCGGCCAGACCACGTCGAGATGAAGGTCGACTACCTCGCGTTCACGGCCTACGCCGGCCCGTTCAGGGGCATGTCGGTCGAGTCTGCCTTCGCCGCCGACCCGGTGCCGTTCTACTGGATAGCGCGGCTCATGACGGCGGCGTTCGGAGTCGCCACAGTCGTTCTCGCCTACCTGGTCGGACGGCGGTCCTCGCGTCGCGCCGGCCTGGTCGCCGCGACCCTGTTTGCGCTCTTCCCCGCCTTCGTCCGTGACGCGCACTACGCGACCCCGGACGTCCCGCTCACGTTCGCCCTGATGTTGATGATCTACGCCCTCATGCGATACCTCGGGTCGGCCTCGTGGGGCAGCCTGCTGTGGGCCAGCTTCGCGGTGGCGCTGGCGATCGCGATCAAGTACCCCGGCGCAGTGGGCGCGGTGGCTGTGGGCGTTGTCGTGGTCGTCGCGTCTGTCCGTGATCGAGCCTGGCGTCGGATGGTCACCCACGCCCTCGGATCGGCTGCGGCTCTCATCGGCTTCCTGTTCCTCATCTCGCCCGTGCTGTTCACGAACTTCGTCAACGTCCGCCACGAGCTGGACGTGCAGTCTCGCGGCGGCCGCCTCGCAAACTCGGACTTCGGCGCGATCGGCAACATGTGGTACTACGCGACGCTCTACGCCGACACCGCGGGGCTGCTCCTCCTCCTTCTCGCGGCCGTGGGGATGGTCGTGGTCGTCGCGCGCCGACGACTGGAGGCGATCCCGTGGTTCACCGGTGTCTTGGTCTGGGTCTCCCTCAGCACCCTCCCGATGACCTGGGAGCGTTGGGGCCTGCCGATGTGGGTGACGCCGCTGCTCCTGGCCGCTGCCGGATTCGACTACCTGCTCGAGCGACTTACGTCACAGCGACTGCGGTGGATTCCGCTCGCCGGGGGGACAGTGGTACTTCTGCAGCTGGCCGCGAGCTCCCTGGCCGTGGTCGCAGGTCTTCTCGCTCCCGACACGCGGCTGGCCTCCCTGGCGTTCGCCGATTCGCGCGGCATCCAGCCCCGGGAGTCGATCTTCGAGGGTTACACGCCGTTCCTGCCTGGGACCTTCCGACTGTTCTTCGAGCAGGTCCGCAAGGACGGCGACGGATACGCGCTGCTGACCTCGCAGGGGAAGCCAGCGTCGTACGTCGTGCTGAGCTCGGGCATGTACGAGCGGGTGATGGCGGACCCGGCCTACCCGGAGGGTCAGCGGATCTATCGGTGGATCCTCGACAACGGCCAGCAGGTCCGGCAGTTCCAGCCCGTGGCCGAGGCCGAGCCAACGGCTCTGGAGCCGCTCTCGATCGTCCGGAATTTCCAGCTCATCCGCGACCTGGCCGCAGGGGGGATGACCGGACCGGTCATCAAGTTCCTCGCCGTGCCGGTCAGTTCTGCTTCAGAAGCGGCTCGACCGCAGCACGAATGACCTCCGGCACCGGCGTGACCGGGCGCGCCTGGTCGGTGTTGTCGACGTAGACGTGCACGAACCTGCCCTCCGCGGCGGCCTCGGGCGAGTCGCCCTGGAAGAGTCCGATCCGGTAGACCACCGAGGACGTCCCGAGCCTGTCGACGACCATCCCGGTCTCGATCGGGGCGGGGAAGCCGAGCTCGCGGAAGTAGCGGCACGACGTCTCCGCGACGACCCCGATCTGCGGCAGCGCCCGGATGTCCTGGCCGGTCGCCTCGTATAGGTGGGCGTTGACGGCGGTGTCGAACAGCTCGTAGTACGTCGCGTTGTTGAGGTGGCCGTAGGCGTCGTCGTCGCGCCATCGGGTCGTGACGGTCCGCCACGCGACGTAGTCGTCGCGCGTGGGCAGCCGGGGCTTGTCGGTCGAACTGCTGTCGTCAGTCGAGCGGCCCTCGTCGGTCGAGCTTGTCGAGACCACTACGCCGGCTCGACCTCGCGCAGCCGCTGGCTGATCACCGCGGAGACCCCGTCGCCGCGCATCGTCACGCCGTACAGCGCGTCACCGACCTCCATGGTGCGCTTCTGGTGGGTGATCACGAGCAGCTGGGAGTTCTCGCGGAGCTCCTCGTAGATCTCCAGCAGCCGACCGAGGTTGGTGTCGTCGAGCGCGGCCTCGACCTCGTCGAGGATGTAGAACGGCGAGGGCCGGGCCTTGAACAACGCGACGAGGAAGCACACGGCCACGAGGGAGCGTTCGCCGCCGGAGAGCAGGGACAGCCGCTTGACCTTCTTGCCGGCCGGGCGGGCCTCCACCTCGATGCCGGTGGACAGCATGTCGTCCGGGGTGGTCAGCACGAGCCGACCCTCGCCTCCCGGGAAGAGCCGGGAGAACGTCGCGTCGAACGCCTTCTCCACGTCGGCGTAGGCCTCGGTGAAGACCTGTTCCACGCGCTGGTCGACCTCCCGGACGATGTCGAGCAGGTCCTTGCGGGTCCTGCGCAGGTCCTCGAGCTGCTCGGTGAGGAACTTGTGCCGCTCCTCCATCGCGGAGTACTCCTCGAGCGCCAGCGGGTTGACCTTGCCCAGCATCGTCAGCGCACGTTCGGCGCCGCGCAGCCGCTTCTGCTGCTCCTCGCGCACGAACGGCACCGGGTCCGGCAGGCTGCCGTCCTCATCGGCCAGGGTCGGCGGCACCAGCTGGTCGGGGCCGTAGTCGCTGACGAGCCCGTCGGCGTCCAGACCGAGCTCCTCCAGGGCGCGCTCCTCGATCTGCTCCATGCGCATCCGCTGCTGGGTGCGGGCCATCTCGTCGCGGTGCACGGAGTTGACGAGCTCGTCGTGCTCCCGGCCGAGGTCACGTAGCTGTCCGCGGACGGCGAGCAGCTCCTGCTCGCGCCCGCTGCGGGCCTGCTCGACGCCGGCGCGCGCCTCGGCGGCCCGATGGATCGAGACCTCGAGCCGAGCAAGCACGTGGGCCACGCCGATCCCGACGGCTTCCGCGGCACGACCCTCACGGATCAGCCGCTCGCGGCGCTCCGCGGCGCGGGCCCGGGCCTCGCGCTCGGCCTGCGCGGACCGCACCAGCGAGTCGGCACGTCCGTGCAGGGCGCGGGCTCGTTCCTCCGACGTGCGCAGCGAGAGCCGGGAGTCCATCTCGGTCTGCCGGCCGGCCCGGGCTCCCTCGACGAGCCGCTCGCGGACCTCGGTGTCGGGCTCCGCGTCGGGAGCATCCTCGGCGGAGGCAAGCCTGGCCTCCAGGTCGGCGAGGCCCGCCAGGTCCTGGTCGCGGGCCTGCTCGGCCGTGGTGATGGCCTGGGTCAGCCGCTCGGCCTCGCCCTTGGCGGCTCGGGCCTGGGAGCCGTACTGGCCCAGCTCCTCGGCCACGGCTGCGAGCGTGGCGTCGGACTCGTGCAGCTTCGCGAGCGCGACATCCACGCGCTTGCGAGCCTCGAGGCGTTCGGCCTCGAGCCGCGACATGTCGAAGCCGAGACGCTCGGACGACGCGATCGCCTCGGTCAGCATCGCCTCGGCCTCGTCCACGGCGGCCTGGACCTCGATCAGGCTCGGCTGCCTCGAGGAGCCGCCGGCGGCGAAGTGCGTGCCGAGCAGGTCGCCGTCCCGGGTCACCGCGGTGACGTCGGGGAAGTCGGCGACGAGCGCGGTGGCGCCGTCGAGATCGTCGACGACGGCGATCTTGAACAGCAGCCGGTTGAGTGCGGGGCGCAGGGCGTCCGGACACGCCACGACGTTCACGGCGTACGCCGCGTGGTCGGGCAGCCCCGGCCAGCTCGAGTCGTCGGCCACGTGCTCGACGGAGCTGCCGAGCAGGAGACCCGCACGACCGAGGTCGTCACCCTTGAGGTGGCCGATCGCGGCAACGGCCGCGTCGGCGTCGACCACGGCCACCGCATCGGCGGCCGAGCCCAGGGCGCTGGCGACGGCCGTCTCGTAGCCGCCGCGGACCGAGAGCAGCGCGGCCACCGAGCCGAGCATGCCGGAGACCGCGTCGGAGGCTGCCAGCAGGGCGCCGGCGCCGTCCTTGCGGTTCAGGCCCATCTCGAGGGCGTCCTTGCGGGCCGCCAGGGTCGATCGGTCCCGGTCGGCCTGCAGCGCCTCGTCGCGTGCCTTGGCGAGCCGCTCCTCGATGTCGTCGAGGGCGGCGACCGCCGCCTCGTGCTCCGCGTCGAGGCCCTCCTCCCCCGCGTCCAGGCCGGCGACCTTGGTCTCCAGGGAGGTGAAGTCACGCTGCGCCCGCTCGACGCGGGCGACGGCGTCCTCGCGGGCCAGCCGGAGCCGACCGACCTCGTCGTCGGCGGCGGCGGCGCGCGACTTGAGCGCGTTGACCTGACCGTGCAGGCGGGCGAGTCCCTCGCGCCGGTCGGCGGCGGCCCGCTGGAGGCCGGCGACGCGGCGTTCCTCGGCTGCGGCCGCCTCTTCTGCCGCCTTGCGGGCGTTGACCGCCTGCTCCAGCGTCGTGCGGTGCGCGTCCACCTCGGCAGCGATCCGTTGCTCCTGCTCGCGAACCCGTGCGGCCTCGGTCTCCAGCTGCTCGGGGTCGCGGCCGGACTGGATCTCGTCGGACTCGGCTGTGCCCGCTGCGTTGCGGACGCGTTCGGCCGCCAGCGACTGGGTGCCGCGCAGCCGCTCCCTCAGCCCGGAGAGCGCGAACCAGGTCTCCTGGGCGCGGGACAGCGCGGGCAGGTCCTCGCGCAGGGCCGCCTCGAGCGCCGTCTCGGCCGCCCGGGCGACCGCGGTCGCCGCCTCCACCTGCTCGCGCCGCTCGACCAGGATCGACTCGTCGGCGAGCTCCTGCTCGAGGGCGGTGCGAGCGGTGACCAGATCGTCGGCCATCAGTCGGGCCCGGGCGTCACGGGCATCCGCCTGGACGCTCGCCGCCTTGCGGGCCACCTCGGCCTGGCGGCCGAGGGGCTTGAGCTGACGGCGGATCTCGTTGAGCAGGTCGTTCAGCCGCATGAGGTTGCCCTCGGTGGAGTCGAGCTTGCGGAGCGCCTTCTCCTTGCGCTTGCGGTGCTTGAGGACGCCGGCCGCTTCCTCGATGAAGCCGCGCCGGTCCTCCGGAGTCGCGTGCAGGATCGTGTCGAGCTGTCCCTGGCCGACGATCACGTGCATCTCGCGGCCGATGCCGGAGTCGGACAACAGGTCCTGGACGTCGAGCAGACGGCACGGGTTGCCGTTGATGGCGTACTCGGAGCCGCCGCTGCGGAACATCGTGCGGCTGATCGTCACCTCGGCGTACTCGATCGGCAGGGCGCCGTCGGAGTTGTCGATGGTGAGCAACACCTCGGCGCGGCCCAGCGGGGGGCGGCCGGAGGTGCCGGCGAAGATGACGTCCTCCATCTTGCCGCCGCGCAGCGACTTGGCGCCCTGCTCGCCCATGACCCAGGCGAGGGCGTCGACGACATTGGACTTGCCGGAGCCGTTGGGCCCGACGACGCAGGTGATGCCGGGCTCCAGCTGGAGCGTCGTCGAGGAGGCGAAGGACTTGAACCCCTTCAGGGTCAGGCTCTTCAGGTACAACGTGGTGCTCCCAACCATCTCGACGATTCAGCCGCCGCCCGTCGCCGGTCGACGTGAGGGCTGAAGCGAAGGCTGCATTCTGCAGCACTGCGCGGGGGAAGCTCAGCGCGGCCACCCTACCTTCGTTGCGGCCCGGTCTCCGGTCGTGTGCCTGAGAACGCCCTCCGGCGCGTCGTGAGGCACACGATCCCTTCGCGCACCGCTGGACACCGCCGGCCTCAGGGCGACAACCCCAGACGGCCAGCACCTGAACCTAGGCGAGCGGAGCCGGCTCCTGCTCGTCGCCGTGGGCGATGTGCACCAGCTGGCCCCAGATCAGCACGACGAAGACCGCCGAGCCGACGAACGCGAACCAGAACGGCGCGGTGAGCCCCCATCGCTGCGCGAGCGCACCACCGATGGCCGACCCGAGGACCAGGCCGCCGAAGACACCGACGCCGTTGACGCTTCCGACCCGCCCCTGGAGCTCGGTCGGGACCGCCCGCTGGCGGACCGTGATGGACGTCGTACCCCAGATGAACGCGTGGGCTCCGAAGACGAAGAAGATCGCCATCGCGATCCACGAGACGGTGGTGAGAGCCAGGGCGAGGTGCGTGAACGTCTCGATGACGAGGCCGATCCGCATGATGTTGCCCAGGCTGACCCGGCGGGTGATCCATCCGTACGACAGGGTGCCGGCCAGTCCCCCGACGGCGGACACGGTCGTGAGCAGGCCGAAGCCGATCGCCCCCATGCCGAGGCGGTCCGTGGCATAGAGGACCAGGACGGACCAGGCCGCGCCGAACGTGATGTTGAACGTGAAGATCGTGAGCACCAGGGTCCGGACCGCCGGGTGGTGCAGCACCCAGCGGAAGCCCTCGGCGATGTCCTGCCGGATGTGGGTGGCCTGGGCCGGGTCGCGGCCGTGCG
>JAOPXC010000052.1 GCA_025965335.1 Nocardioides sp.
CGCTGGAGGCGATCCTCGAGCAGCTCACCAGGCGGCCGCCGCTCGATGTGACCTACAGCGACGAGGCCCAGGCGAAGCTCCCGCTGGTCGCGGGCGGGCTGGGCGTCGCCCTCGCGCGGACGTTCCCAATCCTCGAGGAGGGCCTGGTAAACCCGCAGACCAAGCACTGGGACCGCGCCATCCGGATCTTCGACCTCCTGCTCTAGCCCAGCTACCTCAGACAGGCGGGGAGGCCGTCGAGCAGCCCGGTGCGGAGCGCGTCCGTGCGCTCGAACGACGTGCTCTGGACCGCGTGCGCCTCGTCCCTGGAGAGCGGGCTGAGCACCGTGAGGAGCACCTCGTCGACGTCCCCTGGCGAGAGCTGGACCGGTGATCTGCTCGACGCGATCGCCGAGACCCAGGCGCCCGTGAAGCAGACCTGCTGAAGCTCTGCGGCCGCTCCCGTCGTCGACAGGTCGGCCTGCGCCTGGGCAGCTCTCGCCCAGCTCTCGGACAGCGCCGCGCCGGTCGCCATGTCACCGATCACCACGTGCAGCCGTGCGAGCGGTGCCGTCGCCCAGGACACGACGTGGGAGGGCACGCAGTAGGCCGTGACGGCCTCGGGGTCGTAGCCCGGGTCGGCGGGACAGTCGGGAAGCGGTGGGGAGGGCGCCGGGTTCCGGGCAGGGCGCTGGTACACCGGGGCCCCCGGGATCTGCGGCAGGGTGACGCCCCAGTAGCTGTCGAGATGGCCGACGAAGAACGGGACCGCCGCCCCGAAGTCGAGGTTGCCCCGCGTCTGGAGCTCGGCGGGGGTGCGGAACGGCAGCTCGGTCACGACCACGTTCCCGTCCGGGAACGTCGCGCACCGGCCGGCGCCGGACTCGTAGCCCGTCTGGAACGCGTTGACGCGGTCGAAGCCGAGGCCGTGCGCCTGCGGGTTGGTCGCTGCCGTCCCCGGTTGGTCCCGGAGCAGGGGGATCGCCCGGATGGAGCTGTCCAGGGCCGTCTCCTCGACGTTGACCGGGTCGCCGGCTGACGTCTGCGCGTAGGCGACCCAGGCACCGGCGAAGCAGTCCGCCTGCAGCTCGATGACCACCGACGGCGCGTCCACCTGGGCTCGGTGCTGGACGGCGTGGCCGAACTCGTGCGCGAGGACGACGGCAGGCGTGAGAGCGCCGAAGGACTCGTTCAGCCGCGGCATCAGGTACGCCGCGTCGTACGCGATGTAGTCGTCGCCCTCGCCGCCGCAGTAGAAGGCATTGCCCCGGATATCGTCGTAGGTGAGGCGCTCGCCGTTGCAGGTCCACGGCGGGCTGCCCTCCGTCTTCGGCTGGATCCCGCCCGCGAGGTCCTCGAAGGGTTTGTCGTAGATCCGCGGAAGCTCGGTGGCCCAGAACTCGCGCAGGCTGCCGGCCGTCGCCTCCAGGGTCTGGTCGAGGTCGGCCGGCCGGTTCACGAGGTCGACGGAGGTCGTGGCCGCCGTCGTACCGCTGCCATCGTCGTCATCCCCGACGGCTCGGACGATGATGACGGCGACCGCCACCAGCACGACCACCAGCCCTGCCAGCGCCAGCACGCCGGAACGCCGGTGCGGGCGCTGTGGGGTCGTGCTCGGGGAGGGGCCTCCGACCTGGCTCACCGCTCCAGTCTTCGACGCGCGAGGGCTCGGAACATCCCGTATTCCCGGGTTCTTCCGGAGGCCCGCGACACGTACCGTGGATAAATGGCCAGAGTCGCTGTCGTCGGGGGCCACGGGAAGGTGGCCCGCCACCTCCATCCCCTGCTGGTCCGGGCCGGCCACACGCCGGTCGCGCTCGTCCGCAACGAGGCCCACCGCCCTGCGCTCGAGGGGCTGGGCGCCGAGGTCCGCCTGCTCGACATCGAGAGGTCCACGGCGGAGGACTTCGCGCGCGCCTTCGACGGGTGCCAGGCGGTGGTGTTCGCCGCTGGAGCCGGCCCCGACGGCAAGGTCGAGCGCAAGCGCACGGTCGATCTCGAGGGTTCGCTGAAGTCGATCGACGGGGCCAAGGGCGCTCGTATCCGGCGCTTCGTACAGGTCTCTGCGATGGCCGTCGACGACCCGGTTCCCGCGGATGCGTCACCGGTGTGGCGCGCCTACATCGAGGCGAAGCGCGAGGCCGACGAGGCGCTGCGGGCCAGCGGGCTCGACTGGACGATCCTGCGGCCCGGGTGGCTGACCGACGACCCGGGGCGACGCCGGGTCGTCATCGGTCGAGACGTCCCGGAGGGCGACATCCCGCGAGACGACGTCGCGGCGGTGATCGTCGCCGTCCTCGAGAACGACGGGACGATCAGCAAGCAGTGGGAGGTGGTCCAGGACGGCCTGACGATCGTGGAGGCGATCGCCCTGGCCATGCTGACCGACGCGGCACCCGGCGCCGAGTGGGCGGGGAGGGACTAGTAGTCGTAATCCCCCCGGCGTCGCGAGTTGGCGGTATCAGAAGACGACGGCTACGAGAGCGAGCACCGTGACGGCGACACCGTGCCCGGGGCGCTTGCCGAGCGGAACGATGCCGATGAATCGATCGCCCCGTTGGGCCGTCGACGCCATCGCTCACGAGTGCCAGCCTGAGATGCCCGGGTCTGCGTGCGCACTGGCGTTCTGGACGGGCCGCTGCGAAGGTGGTTGAGCCGGGCCACCGCACCTCGGCAACCGTCGAGGTCCGGCAGGAAGAAGGGGAGTCACCGTGAGCGCATACAAGGTCGCATACTTCGTCGGCAGCCTGTCGTCCACCTCGATCAACCGGAAACTCAGCCAGGCGCTGATCAAACTCGCGCCCCCCGGCCTTGAGTTCACCGAGATCCCGATCGACAACCTGCCGCTTTACAGCCCCGACTTCGACAGCGACTATCCGCCGGAGGCAAAGGCACTCAAGGACGCGCTGGCAGGCTCCGACGCCGTGCTGTTCATTACCCCCGAATACAACCGGTCGATCCCCGGCGCGCTGAAGAACGCTATCGACTGGGCTTCGCGCCCTTGGGGGCAGAACTCGTTCGACCACATGCCGGCCGCAGTGATCGGTGCCTCGATCGGGCAGATCGGGACCGCTGTGGCACAGCAGAGTCTGCGGGGCGTGCTGAGCTTCTGCAACGCCCGGCAGATGACGGCGCCCGAGGCCTACGTTTACTTCCGGCCCGAGGTGTACGCCGAATCCGGCGAGGTCACCGATGAAGAGACGGCCGGCTTCCTGCGCAACTTCATGCAGGAGTTCCGCATCCACGTCGAGCGCGTCCTGACCGTGATTCCCCGAGCCTGACCACGTCGGAGTCAGTTGGCCGTCGACACCCCCAAGCATCCCAGCAACTCGCTGAGGGCTGCCGCATGTCTCCGCGGATGGTCTCCCCGTCTTCCGCGCAGATGACCACTGGACGCGACCTCAAGCCGGCGAGCGTGGGCTTAGCGCCTCCCAACGTCGAAGTCACAGGCTGGGTGGATCAACGGGTGGCGACCCGTGGCGGGCAGGCCGAAGAAGTCCCCGATTTGTTGGCCGGTGTGGGCGCAACGGATGACCACCTTGTCGCCCTCGGCGATCACGTCGTGGATGTCCCACCGTTGGCCGCTGAACGCCTGGGTGAGCAGGTGCATGTACATGCTGATGCCGCCCAGCTCGTCCGCTCGGGAACCAGAGCCGCGGCTCAGGCATCGTCACGGTGTAGGAGGTCCGCAACAGTGGGACCAGAGTGAGACCTGAGTGAGCCCCGGGAGGTGAGCGCGTTGGCCGGCCCCGTCGATCTGGACGAGCTGTACGCAGCGTCCTACCAGCGGCTGGTCGTGCAACTGTTCGCGTTCTGCGGGGAGATGACGGATGCCGAGGACGCAGTCCAGGAAGCGTTTGTCACCGCGATTCGCCGGCAGCGAGAGTTGGCGAAGGTCCACAACCCGGAGGCGTGGCTGCGCACCGTCGCGATGAACCGAGTGCGCGGCGGTTGGCGTCACGCCGCGGTGGTGCGGAAGTACCAAGCCGCCGTTCCCGGCCCGCAGGCACCGGTGGAAGTCGGCCCCGAGCACGTCGCGCTGGTCATGGCGCTCAGCGCACTGGACAAGGACCAATGCAAGATCGTGGTACTCCGTCACCTGGCCGAGCTCGGCACCGGCGACATCGCCCTGGAGCTTGGGATCCCCGAGGGCACCGTGAAGTCCAGGCTGGCGAGGGCACGCGCCCGGCTGGCTGTCCTGCTGGGCGAAGGAGAGGGGGACCGCCATGTTTGACCTCGAGCAGCTGAGGGTCCTCACCGAGCAGGTCCGCCCACCGGCATTCGCCTCCCTGCAAGAGACCGCCCGACGCCGCGACCGCCGGGCCGCTGTGACCGCACTCGCCGGCGCTGCCCTGGTGGTGCTTCTGATCGTCGGCGGCGTCCTGACGACGCGATCCGACGACCGGTCAATCGAGCCTGTCGAACCCGACCCGGACCGCACCCAGACGGTTGTCGATGCCAACTACGGTGACGAGTCCGTGCACCGCTTCGAGACCCACGAAGTCACAAATACCGGCGACTATGCCGCGGAGACCGACCTCTCGGTGAGCGCGGACTACTACGAAGGCTCCACGTTTGCCTATTGGTGTTCCGGGGACCCCGACATCTCGTACCTCGTCCGGGTCACTGGCGGGTCAGACGACCCCGACCACCTGGGCGTGTGGCGGGCCGGAGGCACCTGTGATGGTTCGGCCGAGGACCACGGTGAGGGCTACACGGGAACCGGGCCCCCCACGGGGCCCACGAACTCGATCGGCTCCCAGCTCACCCGCTTCTCGCCGTTGCCGGCCGACCAGGGCACCCCCACGACGGTGCGCATCGTGCTGACCGACCGCATCCCGGCCGACGTCGCCGGCTGCTTCGACCTCCCGGGCGGCCCGATCCCCCAGGAGTGCCAGGACGAGTCCTCGGTCCACGTCCTCGACAGCGCCGGCGACGTCGGCTTCGGCGCGGTGATCTTCACCCGTCCGGTCGAGTACGTCGCCACGGTCGCCGGAATCCCCGTCCAGGCACAGGCATCGACCGGCGGCACCGAGTGGCACTTCGCGCGGGGGGCGGAATCGATGCCCGGGACGGAGAAGGTGACCCTCGAGTCGGACAAGCCCGGCTTCGTCTACGTCGTGCAGTCCGACCCCCAAGGTCGCGCCGAGTGTCAGCAGGCTTACGAAGAGGCCGAGGCGCGCGGTGACGAGTTCCTCTTCGAAGGTGACATGGACAACTGGGGCTGCACGATGAAGGAGGCCAAGCTGCGCCTGCTCGTCGACGGGCGGCCCGTGACCGAGCAGTTCCCGAGCTCCGGGCACTTCCAGGGCTGGTTCGACTTCGAGGCCAGCAGCCTCGACGCCGGCCACCACGAGATCACGGTCGAGCGGCTCAAGGGCGACCCCCGCGTGACCTTCGGCCTGGTGCTGTTCGAAGAGGCGCCGTAAAGCGAGGAAGCCATGAAACCCGCCATCGCACTCACACTGGCCGTACTCGTCTGTGGAGCCGCAGCCTGCTCCGACGACAAAGAGCCAGCCCGGGCCACCGGCCCCGACTACGAGGCTCCGCCGGCTGCGATGAGCCCGATCGAACCCGGGCGCTACGCCTTCGCCGCCTTGGGGGACCAAGCGGAGGCACTCCCGCTTACCGTCGTCGACGTTCCCGCAGGGTTCGTCGCCGACAGCAGCTTCTTGCTCCTCGCCTCGCCGGACAACGACGCCGTCCCGGCGGACGACGCCTCGTTCACGGCATTCAGCGTCTGGGCCGTGAGCGGCGTGTACCCCGATGGGTGTCACGACCTGGACAGCCCCCGCCTCGTTGCGGCCCGCTCGGTCAAGCAGGTTGCCGGCCTCCTGCACCACGAGCCCGGCATGAGAGTCAGCGCCCCCACACCGGCCAGCATCGACGGGCACGACGGCCTCTACCTCGAGTTCACCACGGGCAACATCGACTACGCGAAATGCAACGGTGGCTCCTTCGCGTTCTTCGAGGCGGACCCGGGCACGGCCCACGTCGAGATCCCCGGGATCCTCGAACGCTGGTGGGTCGTCGACCTGGACGGCACCCCCGTGATCGTCGGCACCGCTGCGGGCCCGAAAGCCACGCATGCCCAGGCCGAGGCCATCAAGGCGATCGCCGAGGCCACGGAATTTGTGTCCCGTTGACGCCGAGAGAACCATGACTTGGCTGCGACGCACTCGTCCACCCGACGTGTGTCAATCTGGGCTTTGACGCGGCTCGCCATGCGACCCGATTGCCACTGGCTCAGCCAACGTCGGGAGGCGCGACCCGTCCCGCAGGGCGGAACGGCGTGCGGTGCAGATCGCCCGGGTGCTCGCATCGGCCAGCGCCGTCGTGCACGGCGCCACAAGGGGATCCCGCACCGGTGCTAGGGCAAGGCGCTCTGCACGGCCTTGCGCCGCGGTGTCCGGTGCCTGACCAACGCTGATTCTCCCGGATTGGTTTGGCCCAGCTGAGCCAGGAATGGCAGCTCGGTCCTGAACCGATCGCCGCGACTCGGTAACGTGCCACGCATGCCAATCAAACTTGAGAACGTCGGCATCGCCGTCCGCGACCTTGAAGCCACGATCGCCTTCTTCACCGACCTCGGACTGACTGTCCTCGGCCGTGACACTGTCAGTGGCGAGTGGACCGACACCGCCGTCGGCCTCGACGGCAACCACGCCAACATCGCCATGCTCCAGACGCCAGACGGCAACGGTCGCCTCGAGCTCTTCGAGTACATCCACCCCAGCGCGATCGAGACGAAGCCCACCCGACCTAACGAGATCGGCATGCACCGCGTCGCCTTCTCGGTCGACGACATCGACGAGGCCCTCGAGATCGCCGCGAGGCACGGCTGCCACCCGCTGCGCGGCGTGGCGACCTACGAGGACGTCTACAAGTTCACCTATGTCCGCGGCCCCAGCGGCATCATCGTGATGCTCGCCGAGGAGATGAACAAGAACTGACCGCCAATCGATTGTCGCGGGAGGCGCGCCAAGTGAGGGATCCGCTTGCGGTGATGGTCGAGTCTGTCTCCGTCGGCGGCGCGAGCGTCGGCTCCTCGCCGCATGTGGTTCGCTCATGAGACTGCTCGTGACAGCGACGGCGGTGCATAGGCGCCTCTGCCACAAACTGTCAGCAACTCGTGCAGCAGACCCGCGCGCGGCCGGCCCAGGAGTCCAGCCAACTGGAAGTGAGGACTGCCGCTGGCGGGGATGACCCAAGGACCGCCCCGGCGGCAACCTGAGACGACGGCGCGCCGCCCAAACCAGCCGCCGCCGGGACGGCGACAAGACCCGGCACACGCAAAGACAGCCCGAGGCCACTACGACTTACGGGACGCTGTCGAGCTTGCCCAGGGAGGGAGACCATGAGTGACGGAGAGCCTGCCACCCCGAACGATGGGTGGAGCGACCGAGGGTGTCCGGTTGATGGCTTTGCGCGGCGGTCGTTCCTTCGGGGCACCGCCGCCGCCGGCCTCGCCGGAGCGGCAGCCGTCAGCCGTCTGGGCAGCGACGCGGCCCTCGCCGACACCGCGAGCGGCGTCACGGACCGGACAATGGCAATTCCCTTCCACGGCCAATATCAGGCGGGCATCGCCACTCCTCCACAGCCGACCGGAACCTTCATCTCTTTCGACGTGACTGCCTCTGACCGCAGACAACTCGCCGACTTGTTCCGCACGCTGACCGCCCGGGCTCGCTTCCTTACTTCGGGTGGCAAACCGCCGAAGGCGCCCCGCGGCTCACCGCAACACGACAACGGCATCTTGGGACCCACGGTCGTGCCTGACGCTCTCACTGTCACCGTCGGCGTCGGAACGACCCTCTTCGACGCTCGCTTCGGATTGGCTGCGCTCAAGCCGGCTCAGCTGGAAACCATGAAGCCCTTTCGCCACGACGACCTGAACCCCGCCCTGACCCAGGGCGACCTGCTGGTCCAGGTGTGCGCCAATCACCGCGACACAACGGTGCACGCACTGCTGGACATCCTGACGCATACCAACGGTGCCATGAAGGTGCGCTGGCTCGTCGACGGCCAGCGCAATCCGCCGCGCCCTACCGGAACCCCGCGGGACTGGTTCGGTTTCAAGGATGGCATCACCAACACAGACACCACGAACACCGCGCAGATGAACCACCAGGTCTGGGTGCAGCCCGACACCGCCGAGCCCGCCTGGGCGGCGGGCGGCAGCTACCAGGCGATACGCATCGTCCACTTCGACCTCGAGAAGTGGCAGGGGGTGCCCCTTGCCCAGCAGGAGCGGATCTTCGGCCGCCGCAAGGCCAGCGGCGCCCCTATGTACGCCGTGTCCGAGCACGCGTCGGAGCTGCTTGATCCCGTCTATACCAACGACCCGCAGGGACTGATCACGCCGCTGAACTCACACATCCGCCTCGCCAATCCCCAGACCCCAGAGACCGCGGCGACCAGCGCCATCCTGCGTCGCAGCTACGACTTCGACCGCGGCAGCGACGTAAACGGCCACCTCGACGTGGGGCACGCGTTCGTGTGTTTCCAACGTGAGCTCAACACCTACGTCGCCATGCAGACCCGGTTGGAGGACGAGCTGCTCGTGCCCTACATCAGCCCGCGGGGCGGAGGCTACTTCTTCGCCCTTCCAGGCGTGCGCGACAACCGGGACTACTACGCCCGTGGACTTCTGTCCTGACAGCCGCAGGGCGGGACCGGCCACCCCGAGGGGTGCTCTGAGGGCGGACAGAACCACTGCCGTAGCGAAAGGAGGCAAAGTGTCTCTCTGCTGGCAAATGCTTGCCGACACCGCCGTACGGCGGAATCGGAAGTCGCTCCGGCCGATCCTCGGGGCCGGCATCGGGCTCCTGCTGGCGTTCGCGCTGGCCGCGTGCCACGGTAAGGCCTCGGGTCCAGTCCCCGCCCCGGTCGTCCACCGAGGCGCCACCGGCATGGTGTACGTCACCAACCAACTCGACAACACGGTCTCCGTGATCGACGTTCCGCAGAACAAGGTCGTCGCAACCGTGCCGGCCGGCGCGGCGCCCGAAGGGGTCGCGGTCGCCCCGGACGGCAAGCACGTCTACATCGCCGAAAACGGATCCGCGGAAGTCTCGGTGCTCGACACCCAGACCAACAAGATCGTCGCGACGGTGCCGGTCGGGCAGAAGCCGAATGGTGTCGACCTCACCCCGGACGGCAGATTCCTCTACGTCGCCAACGGCGGTTCGAACAGCGTCTCGGTGCTCGAAACTCGGACCAATCGGGTCACCGCGTCCGTCCCGGTCGGCATCTCGCCGGTGAGCGTGGCAGTCAGCCCCGACGGTGCTGAGGCCTATGTCGCCAACCCCGGGTCCGGCAGCGTATCGATCGTCGACACCCGAACGCAGCGGGTAGTTGGCGTCCTCCCTGCGGGCCGCTCCCCCGTGGGCGTGGCTGTCACCTCGGACGGCGGGTCGGTCTACATCGCCGACGAGACCGCGGCGAGCGTCACGGAAGTCGAGACGCATGCCGGCACGGTGACAGCCACCGTGCCGATCGGCGAGGGCCCGTTCGATGTGGCGATCGGACCGGACGGCCGGAACGCCTACGTCGCTGCCCTCGGCGCGGGAAACGTATCCGTGATCGACACCGCCACCACCCACGTCTCCGCGACCGTCTCGATAGGCCCACCGGGAACCGACCCGTTCAACATCGCGGTTACCTCCAGCGCTGTCTACATCACTGACCAGGGAGCAGACACACTCACCATTGTCGACCCGGCGACGCTCGAGATCGTTGCAACCGTCCCGGTCGGCAGGAACCCCTACGGCGTGGCAACCAGCCAGTGAAGACCGTGAGCGAGGGCGGCACCATCCGGGCAGCCGGCGACCGACGGGCAGGGCGAAACGGCAGACCTACTCATGGCGACTCCCACATAGCGAGGAGGACAACTGCGAACGGCTTCACGTTGTCTGGCCGCTGGCATCTCTCCTAGCCTGGGCCTCGGAACCCTGCGTCAAATCTGGGCTACTGGACGCGGCTCCGCCTGCGACCCGATTGCCACTGGCTCAGTCGACGGCGGGAGGCGCGACCCGTCCCGCAGGCGGAACCCGCCGCGAGACGGTGCATCGCCCGATCGCGGGCGTCTCTACCGATGATCAGGCCGTCCCGGATGTCGATTCCGCGCCGGACGCGAACGCGCTGATCGCGGCATGACAGCGCGCTGTGGCTGATCTTTCGTGAGGCCCAGCCAAGGTCACATCGTCCCGGCTGTTTGGGCGACATAGGTATCCGCCACTCCGCTCCTCACCGGGTCAGCTCTTCGCGAGCTGTGCGGCCTGTGCGGCCTGTGCGAACGAGATCATGTCGGGATACTCAAGATCGTAGGAGTAGTCGGCGGAAGGCTCGGGTGTGGCACCCCAGCCCGGTCGGTCCTGACGGCGGTTGATCCACACCGACGGCAGACCGTGGCGCTTGGCGGGCACGTGGTCGTGGAAGAGGCTTTGAGCGACGTGAAGCAGCCGCTCGCGGGGCACGCCCATCTCCTCCAGGGCCTCATCGAGCGCCTCGAAATGGTTCGGGGCCGGCTTGTAGGCCTTGACGTCCTCGGCAGTGATGATCCGGTCGAACTCGACACCGAGTCGCTTGTTCGACCCGGCAAAGCCCGCGCGGTGAACGTTGGACAGGATGATGAGCTTGTAGTCCTTGGCCAGGGTGGCCAGTGCCTCCGCCGAGTCGTCGAAGGCGGGCCAGTCGGGGACCGAGTTGCCCAACCGCTGCGCCCACTCATCACTCACGCTTCGACCGAGCTTGTCAGCCGTGCGCCGGAACGCCTCCGCGAGAACAGTCGAGTAGCGGGCGTCGGGCATGTTGACCTCGACCTGGGCCTCGTTCTCGGCGTAGGCGAGAAGCAGCTCATCGTCGGACACATCGAGGCCGGCTTCCCGTGCCCATGGTGCGAGGACGGCGGCGATACCCGCCTCCCAGTCGATGAGCGTGCCGTAGCAGTCGAAGCTCAGCGCGTCGTAGTCAGCGAGGTTCATGGGTTTCTCCTTCTTGGGGGTGGGCCTTGTGCGAACGGTGTCGAGGGTTGCGGTGGTGTCGGCGATCTGGGCGATCTCGTCCTCATCGACGACGAACGGCGGGCAGACACGCGATCGATCTGCGGGCCGCCCGAGTTCCGGAGGCTGTGTTGTCGCTACCGAACGTCGCACCCGCCTCACCGCTTGTTCCCCGCGACCGAGACGTCTGCGGCTTGCAAGGCCAAGTCGCGAGCGCGGTGCAGCAGTTCGGAGTTGCCTTCTAGGCCCGCCCGGACCATCGCCCCTTCGAGGAGGAACGCGAGCTGGTCTGCCAGGGAGACGACGCGACCGGCAGGCAACCCCGTGAGCTCCGAGACATGGGCGGCCAACAGGGCCGCCACTTCCTCCTTGTGCTGCCGCACGGCCTGACGGCCTGGCGCTCCTGCGGGCAGTTCGGCCGCCGCATTGAGCAGCCCGCAGCCGCGGAAGCCGTGCGCGTAGGCCGCCTCCGCGTGATCGATGTAGGCGTCGAATACAGCGGCGATCCGTCCGCGGGCATCCGTTGCCGTGGCCAGCCGGCGGCGGTAGAGCTCCATCCACTCCTCATGCCGGGCCTGCAGATATGCCTGGACCAGGTCGTCCTTCGACGCGAAGTTGTTGTACAGGCTCATCTTGGCGACACCCGCCGTAGCGGTAATGGTGTCGATGCCGGTTCCGTTCACCCCGTAGGCGTAGAAGCACTCGGTGGCTGCGGCCAGCAGTCGCTGCCTCGCTGAACCGCGCGAACTC
>JAOPXC010000057.1 GCA_025965335.1 Nocardioides sp.
ATCGTCGGGACTTCCGGCGCCGACACCCTGCACGGGACGCCCGGAAACGACGTGATCTCGGGACTCGGAGGCAACGACCGGATCTTGGGTGGTGGCGGTCGCGACATCCTCTGCGGGGGTGGCGGCAGCGACGAGTTCCGCGGTGGTCCCGGCGCGGAACGCATGTACGGAGGGAAGGGCCAGGACCACATGTACGGCGGACAGGGCCACGACCGCATGTACGGCGGGCAGGGCCACGACCACATGTACGGCGGACAGGGCCACGACCGCATGTACGGCCAGAACGGCCAGGACCAGATGTTCGGCGGGAGCGGCAACGACCACGTGCGGGGCGGGTCCGGCAAGGACCAGGTGCAGGGCGGCCCCGGCAACGACTCCTGACGCCGCGCTGTCCGGGGACGCGGGCCCCGAGGGCAGCTACCGCCTTGCGGACGTGCGCCCGCCCCCCACGCTGGAGGTACGACGGCCCGGGGAACGCCTTGGTGGATCGCCCCTTCGAGCCGCCCACCGCAGCGCAATGCAACTATGGGTTGCGCCACCGGCAATCGTGGCCTACCGTGATGTGCAACCAAACGTTGCAGAAAGCGGGAGACGACATGGAGTACGGGACCATCGAGCGCGAGATCCACATCGATGCCTCGCCCGAGGTGGTGTTCGAGGTGATCAGCAGCCCCGCGCACCTCCGGGAGTGGTGGCCCGACGACGCCGAGCTCGAGGCGGCGCCCGGCGCGACCGGCCAGCTCGTGTTCGGCAACGGGACCGATGGGGTCGTCGTGCCGATGACCGTCGTCGACGCCGAGCCACCTCGGTTGTTCTCCTTCCGCTGGGTGTACTCCGAAGGCGAGGTGGCGACCAGCGGCAACTCCCTGCTGGTGACCTTCGAGCTGGTCCCGTCCGGCACGGGCACCATGGTCCGGATGACCGAGACCGGGTTCCGCGAGATGGGCTGGGAGGTCGCCGTCCTCGAGGAGGCCTACCAGGAGCACTCCGTCGGTTGGGACACCTTCATCCCGCGTCTCGGCGAGTACGTCGCGCGGCTGGTGTCCACGCCGTGACCGTCGTTGTCGACGACGACCTGTGGTCGGCGATCGGGGACCCGACCCGGCGACGGATGCTCGACCTGCTCCTGGCGGACGGCGTCGGAACTGCGACCACCCTCAGCGAGCACCTGCCCGTGACGCGCCAGGCAGTCGCGAAGCATCTCGGGGTGCTCGACCGCGTCGGCCTGGTCCACGCCACGCCGGCCGGACGGGAGCGGCACTACCGGGTGGACGATGCGCAACTCGCCCGTGCGGTCGCCCAGCTCGCCACGGTCGGCGCGACCTGGGACGCCAGACTGCGGCGCATCAAGCGGATCGCCGAGGCAATTCAGCGCAGCCAGGAACAGTGAATCCAGGACCGAGGGCGGCCAGAAGGGGAGCCCTTCGGCGTGCCCGGGACCCCCAAACCAAACCGTACCTGACATAATGTCAGTTATCGGCGATATGTCGCGTCCTGACCCTTTCGGGCACACGACGGGCCACGTCTCTGTTCAGGCCAGCCAAGAGGCGTAGAAAATCCCGAGCCCGGTCGCGACGAAGAGCCCCGCGATGATCCAGAAGCGGATCACCACGGTGACCTCGTCCCATCCCAGATGTTCGAAGTGATGGTGGATGGGAGCGATCCGGAAGATGCGACGCCCCGTGCCCGTGAGCCGCCTGGTCAGCTTGAAGTAGCCCATCTGCAGGAGCACACACACGGTCTCGAACACGAACAGTCCGGCGATGACGGCCATGAGGAGCTCCGTCCGAGACATGATCGCCAGCCCGGCCAAGGCGCCACCGATGGCGAGGGAGCCAACATCGCCCATGATGATCCGTGCGGGCTTGGCGTTCCACCAAAGGAAGCCGATACAGGCTGCAGTGATGGCGGCCGCGAAGGCCGCGAGGTCGAGAGGGTCGCGCACCTGGTAGCACTGGGACTCGACCACGGTGGGCCGCGACGAGCCGCACAGCTGGTTGTTCTGCCAGACGTTCACGATGGTGTAGGCGCCGATGATCAACGCCGAGGCGCCAGCGAGCAGCCCGTCGGCGCCATCGGTGAGGTTGGCGCCATTGGAAGTCGCGGTGACGATGAACCAGATCAGTAGCAGGGCCACGATCAGGGGCAGCTTGATCCCCCAGTCTTGAGTGGTGGAGAGGTACTGCGAAGCCGGCCTGACACCTCGCTCGTCGGCGAAGAACTGCGTGGCCAGGACTCCGAAGACGAGCGCGACCAGCGTCTGACCGGCCATCTTGGCCCGACTACTCAGACCCTGGTTGTTCTGGGTATGGACCTTGATGAAGTCGTCGAGGAACCCCACAACCCCACAGCCGAAGAACAGCAACATCAGCAGCCATGCGCTGGCGCTCGGCCACCCGCCGGTCACGACCGTTGCGGCCAAATACGCAGCAGAGGCACTCAGCAGGATCACGACACCGCCCATGGTCGGCGTACCCCGCTTGACATGATGCGTCGTCGGTCCGTCGTCCCTGATCGGCTGGCCGAAGCCGTGCCGGGTGAACCATCCGATGGCGAACCGAGTCCCCAGCAGCGAGCAGATCACAGCCAGTCCGCCGCTCAGGAGAATTGCCCTCATGGAGTTCAGCCCTCTCGGCCACTCGGATGGTCGATCCCCCCGAGACAAGAGGGCGTCGTCTCGTCGCCCATCATGGGGTGGGAGCGCGGCGAATCGGCCAAGGCTCACCGGCTGGGGGCGCGGAACGCGGCACGGGCGGACAGGTAGGTCGTCACTCAATGACAACTCGGCCGCAACCCGACAGTCTCGCTACCAGTCAAGTGGAACGGCTCAACTGGTCAGGTGCCGACGTAGGCCGCGAGGTGCTCGCCGGTGAGGGTGCTGCGGGCGGCGACGAGGTCGGCGGGTGTGCCCTCGAAGACGATCCGGCCGCCGTCGTGGCCGGCGCCGGGGCCGAGGTCGACGATCCAGTCGGCGTGCGCCATGACCGCCTGGTGGTGCGTGATGACGATGACCGACTTGCCGGAGTCGACGAGCCGGTCGAGCAGACCGAGCAACTGCTCGGCGTCGGCCAGGTGCAGGCCGGTGGTCGGCTCGTCCAGGACGTAGACCTCGCCCTTCTCAGCCATGTGGATGGCGAGCTTGAGCCGCTGCCGTTCGCCGCCGGACAGCGTCGTGAGTGGCTGGCCGATGCTGAGGTAGCCGAGCCCGACGTCGACGAGCCGGGTGAGGATCTTGTGCGCTGCCGGCGTCTTCACCTGGCCGTCCCCGAAGAACTCCAGGGCCTCCGCGACGGGCATCGCCAGCACCTCGCTGATGTCCTTGCCGCCGAGCGTGTACTCCAGGACCTCGGCCTGGAACCGTTTCCCGTCGCACACCTCGCACGGGGCGGCGACACCGGCCATCATCGCGAGGTCGGTG
>JAOPXC010000072.1 GCA_025965335.1 Nocardioides sp.
CTCGGCCCTGTCGCACCAGCTCACCGAGGAACCAGCGCTGGAAGCGTTGCTGCTCGGGCGACCGCGCCAACGACAGCAGCCGCTCCTGACGACAGAACTCGTCGGCGAGGTCCAGCAGCCGGATGAACCGCTCGACGGTCTGCGCCGCGTCCCGCGGGGTCAACAGGTGCAGCACCGCCGTACTCTCGCCGGCCGCGAGCGCGGCTTCGATCTCGGGCATCCCGATACCCTCACGCAGGTGCCGCTCGAGTGATCCGAAGAGATCGGAGAGGCTCTTGGCCAGCGGGTAGTCGGCCTCGTGCGCCAGCGCCAGCAGCCGCACCTCGCGGCGCAGCTCCCGGTAGTGCCGCTGGAACCCGAGGTAGGTCTTGAGGGGCACGCCGAGGACCTCGATCTGGACGAGGTCCTCCTCCCGGACACGCCGGGTCGCGGCGTCCTCGTCGGTGCCGGTGATGATGCCCTCGGCCCCGTCGCCCTCGGCGAACTGAGCCGCGGGTGTGAACCAGACGATCTTGCCGTCCTCTTCGATCTCGGCTCCCCAGGCCTCGGAGCTGCGCGCGACGATGCTGAGCCCGCGCCCGAACGTCAGCAGCAGGTCGTCGTCGTCTTCGGGGTGGGTGATCGGCAGTGCCGGCCGCTCGGTGGAGCCGTCGCGTACCTCGACCCGGGGATGCTCGCGGGTGCCGCGGACGCGGACCTGGATCGGCGGCTCGCCGTGCAGCAGCGCATTGGTGACCAGCTCGGAGACCGCGAGCTCGGCACACTCCACCAGCTCGGTGCGACCGATGTCGGTGCAGGTCGCGACCACCCACCGGCGCGCGGCTTGCACGCCGCGCGGTCCAGGGCCCAGGGAAAGGGCGGGCCGATTTAGCGGCACGGGGGCTCCAGGAGCAGGCGGTCAGGCCGAGAGAGGTCGTGGGTCAGGCCATTCTCGGCTCGCTTACCCGTGCTGTGGGGTAGGCAAACGTCGTGTCTCAGGGAAACCTTTGGTGCTGATTGCGAAGTCGTGGGCGCTCATCGGCCACGAGATCCCTGGCGATGGGCACGCCCCCGGCATGTGACCGAGCAGTCGGGGCACCGGATTGGTCCCCGGCGCGCCCGCGCTGGACAATGGAACCACGGGATCCGCACCCGCCACATCCCGGGTGATCCACACCGTCACGGAAGGTTTCGTCATGGCAGCCCCCCAGGCAGCGAGTGACCGTCACCGGGTCGTCGTGATCGGCTCCGGATTCGGCGGCCTCTTCGGCACCAAGGCGCTCCGTCGCAGCGACGTGGACGTCACCCTGCTCGCCAGGACGACCCACCATCTCTTCCAGCCGCTGCTCTACCAGGTGGCGACCGGCATCCTCTCCGAGGGCGAGAGCGCGCCCCCGACCCGCGAGGTGCTCAGCGGCCAGAAGAACGCCATGGTCCTGCTCGGGGACGTCACTTCCATCGACCTCGAGAAGCGGCTCGTCACCTCACACGTCCTCGGCCGCCAGACCGAGACGCCGTACGACTCCCTGATCGTCGCCGCCGGCGCCGGCCAGTCCTACTTCGGCAACGACCAGTTCGCCGAGTTCGCGCCGGGCATGAAGAGCATCGACGACGCGCTCGAGCTGCGCGGCCGCATCTTCGGGGCGTTCGAGATGGCCGAGCTCGGCGCCAACAACGGCGGCAACGTCGACCACCTGCTCACGTTCGTGGTCGTCGGTGCGGGGCCCACCGGCGTCGAGATGGCGGGCCAGATCGCCGAGCTCGCCCACCGGACCCTCAAGCGAGACTTCCGGGCGATCAACACGCGGACCGCCCGCGTCGTCCTCGTCGACGCCGCGCCCCAGGTGCTGCCGCCGTTCGGCGCCAAGCTCGGCGCCAAGACCAAGCACGAGCTGGAGAAGCTCGGTGTCGAGGTGCTGCTCGGTGCGATGGTCACCGACGTCGACGAGCGCGGCATCGTGGTGAAGTACAAGGACGGCCGGGTCGAGCGGCTCGACACCGTCACCAAGATCTGGGCCGCCGGGGTGCAGGCCAGTCCTCTGGGGAGGACGCTCTCGGAACAGACCGGGGCGCCGCTCGACCGCGCGGGGCGGATCGGCGTCAACCCGGATCTCACGCTGCCCGGGCACCCCGAGGTCTTCGTCGTCGGCGACATGATCGCCCTCGATGACCTGCCCGGGGTCGCGCAGGTGGCCATCCAGGGTGCCAAGTACGCCGCCCGGGAGATCGATGGCCGGATCAAGGGTCGCCCACCGCAGCAGCCGTTCAAGTACTTCGACAAGGGCTCGATGGCCACCATCAGTCGGTTCCGCGCCGTTGCGATGGTGGGCAGGTTCCGCCTGACGGGCGTGATCGCCTGGCTGATGTGGCTCGCGGTCCACCTCTTCTACATCACGGGCTTCAAGAACCGCGTGACCGCGGTGCTGCACTGGTTCGTTTCGTTCCTGGGACGGGGTCGGGCGGAGCGGACGGCCACCGAGCAGCAGATCTTCGCGCGCAATGCGCTGGCGCTGTTGCGACGCGGCACGAGCGACCTCGTGTCCGCGCCGGGCGTGTACGACGCAGCCGCGGCGGTGCTCGAGACCAGCCGCCGCGCCGAGCTCGAGGCACGGGCGCTCGAGGAGGCCCGCCTCACCGACGAGGGGCAGCGGGGCGTGCCCGCGGCCGAGCGCGCGGGAGCGGACGCCGGCGAACGGGTCTAGGACACGGCCTGGCTACTCGAAGTAGCTGGGCGTGGGCGTCGCGGGATCCTGGGCGGCGATGGCCTCGCGAGCCCACCGGGGCAGGATGAAGACGCCCTCGGCCTCCACGGTGACGCCCTTCGGGCCGATGATGTGGCCCTTGGCCCAGGTCTTGATGCCCTCGGACCGGTCGATCCACGCCTCCGCGCGCAGGTCACCGAGCGGGGTTCCCTGGCGGTAGCGCAGGGTCAGCGTGCCGGTCATGCCCGGCTTGCCGCCGGCCCCGGCCGCCTCACCGAGCATCTGGTCGAGGATCAGGGCCGAGACCCCGCCATGCACCAGCGTCGGGGGCCCCTCGTAGGGGGCGCCGAGGTGGAAGTCGGACCAGACGTTGCCGTTGCCGCTCGCGTCGTGCTCGATGGCCAGGGGCGGAGCGGCCGGGTTGCGCAGACCCACCACGGTGTTGCCCCAGGGCCGGCCCCGTCCGGTGGGGCCGAACCGCACGCCGTACGAACCTGGCAGCTGGCTGGCCCGAAGTCGCGTGGTGATCGCCTCGATCTCGGCCTGCGCGCGCCGGATCTCCTCGTCGCCGACGGTGGTGCGGATGGTGACGTCGACGAGCTGCCGGACCGCTTGGGTGAAGGGGCGGTAGAGGTCGGCCTGTTGCGCCAGCTCCTCGGGAGTGATGTCGTCCTGCACGTATCCGGCCACCCGCGGAGTCTAGAACACGTTCCAGTTCTGGCCCGAAAACCGGTGGGCCGGTGCACGAGCGGCTGATCCAATGGGCCCATGACGCACCTGGTGACTCCGGACGCCCGCTGGCACGACTCCTGGGCGGGGACGATCCGCGAGTTCGGCGACGAGTTCCCCCACGGCTCGGGGATTGGGGAGGGTGAGGTGCTCGAGGGGCGCGCGGCGTGCGAGCTGTTCGTCGCCGAGCGCCTGCGCTTCGCCGACCCGGCGGCCCGGCTGCCCGACGGCATGGTGCCCTGCGACTACTTCTGGATCGCCGACGGCGACGAGGTGATCGGGTTCGTGGCCCTTCGCCATCGCCTCAACGACTGGTTGTTCGAGATGGGCGGCCACATCGGCTACTCCGTCCGGCCGTCGCGACGCCGGCAGGGCCACGCCGGGCGTGCGCTCGCCCTGGCGCTGGGCAGGGCCCGGGAGCTCGGACTCGACCGGGTGCTGCTCACCTGCGACGAGGACAACCGCGCCTCCCGGCTGACGATCGAGGGTGGCGGTGGTGTCTACGAGGACACCCGCAACGGCAAGCAGCGGTTCTGGATCGACCTGACCCGCGCCGCCACGCCGGAAGGTTCGGTCAGTCGTCCGCGGGACGGTGCAGGCGCAGCACCCGCATGAACTCCCCCGGATCGACCATCGAGGCGTCGACGACGAACGGGGCCATGCCCCGGCGCAGGAAGCGCACCTTCCACCCGCGCTGACCGGGTGTCCCGACGACCTCGATCGGCGTGTAGCGGCTGCTCAGGTCGAACACGAAGCGCCCCTCGCTGCCCAGGATCTCCAGCTGACCGGACCTGACCGAAAGGCGGGCCGTGGTAGAGCCCGCGCGCACCGCCCAGATGACGAGCGTGAGGAAGCCGAGGGTCGCGGCGGCTCCCACGTTGAAGGTGCTGGGGTCGTCGTGGGCGACGTACGCCGCCACGGCGGTCCCCGCCACGGCGAGCAACAGGAGCACTCCGACGAGGCGGCGGGTGCCGGTCAGCGGCGCGAAGTCCACATTGGTCGACCGGCCGACCGCGGTCGGGTTGCTGCCGCCGGCGGTGTCTACGTCGCCCGCGGTCGCCGTGGCTCGAGCCACGTCCGCCCGTTGGGCTTCGGCGGCGCGTTCGGCGTCGGCGGCGCGTTGGGCTGCGGCGGCGCGTTGGGCTGCGGCTGCGGCTTCGGCGTCGGCTGC
>JAOPXC010000075.1 GCA_025965335.1 Nocardioides sp.
GTGGCCGCCGATCACCGGTGGCCGCGTCGACACCCTCCGCGAGCAGTGGCTCACCGACCCCCGCTTCACCAGCGTCGAGGTGATGGTCGCGTCCGACGCGGCCGCGCTCATCGCCACCAAGCGCTGAGCCTCTGCTCGCTCAGAACTGGCCGTCGGCCGCGCGGCGTACGACGATCCGGGTCCAGGCGCCGACGTAGATGCGGTCGTCGTCGGAGATCTCCTGCTTCTGGCCGGGCGGCACCCCAGGCTGCTTGGGCCAGAGCCTGTGTCACGCTCCTGCGGTGACTGGATCCCCCTGTCCGCGACGGACCGGCTCCACCGTGAAGAACGGCAGCCACCGCTGGGTGAGCGGACCGATCGCGAGCGCGTAGAGGATCGTGCCCAGACCGAGCACGCCCCCGAGCGTCAGCCCGAGCAGGACGACGGCGACCTCGATGCCGGTGCGCACCAGGCGGAGCGAGAGTCCCGTGCGGCGGTGCAGACCGGTCATCAGTCCGTCGCGCGGGCCGCGACCGAACTGGGCGCCGATGTACATCGCGCCGGCCAGCCCGCAGAGCACCACGCCGCCGACCATCAGGCCGCCGCGGAGCGCGAGACCGTCCGGTCGGTCGAGCAGCGCGAGCGTGGCGTCGGCGGAGAACCCGACGGCCAGCGCGTTGGAGATCGTGCCGAGGCCCGGGGTCTCCCGCAGCGGGATCCAGAGGAGCAGCACGACGAAGCTCATCAGGACCACCGCCTGACCGAGGGTGACCGGGAGGTGGCGGATCAGCCCGGAGTGCAGCACGTCCCACGGAGCCAGGCCGAGGTCGCCGCGCACCATCATCGCGAGGGAGACGCCGTACAGCACCAGGCCGACGTACAGCTGCGGAAGCCGGCGACCGAGCCGGCCGGCGCGCAGCTGGGCGATCGGGCCGAGGTCGGTGAGACCCGGGCGGCCGGTGGCGGTCAGCGTCATGGCACCAGCCTCGGCCAGATTGGCCTTTCAATAAATAGCCAATCGTGGAACAGTGGCCTTCATGGTCCAGTCCATGTCGACGTCGATCAGCGCCACCCGCACCGCCGCCCTCGTCGGCGACTTTCCCCGGAGCCCCGCCTACGCGGGACTCGCCGACGCCCTGACCCTGCTGATCGGCGACGGCCGGATCACGTTCGGGACCCGGCTCCCGAGCGAGCGCGAGCTCACCGAGGCCCTCGGCGTCTCCCGGACCACCGTGACCCGGGCGTACGCCGCACTGCGCGACAGCGGGTACGCCGAGGCGCACCGGGGCTCCGGCACCTTCACCCGGGTGCCGGGTGGCCGCGAACGCGCCCACGACCGGGCGCTGCTCGCTCGCCCCGGCGACGGCGATGCGATCGACCTGAACTGCGCCGCCGCGTCGGCCCCCCCGGGCCTCGCGGCGGCGTACGCCGAGGCGGCCGCCGACCTCCCGGCGTACCTCGGCGGACACGGTTACTTCCCCGCCGGCCTGCCCGAGCTCCAGCGAGCGATCGCGGCGACCTACGACGCCCGTGGGCTGCCGACCGACCCCGGCCAGATCATGGTCACACCCGGAGCGCTCTCCGCGGCGTCGATCGTGGCGCAGGCCTGCACCGGTCCGGGCGACCGGGTGCTCGTCGAGTCACCGGTCTACCCCAACGCGACGCAGGCGCTCCGGCACAGCGGTGCGCGGCTGGCCGTGTCGCCGGTGGACCCCGACGGCTGGGACCTGGACGCCGTCGGGGACGCGCTCAAGCAGACGTCACCGCGGCTGGCCTACCTCATCCCGGACTTCCAGAACCCGACCGGAAACCTGATGGACGACGCCCAGCGCGAGGAGTACGCCGGGCACCTGCGCCGCGCGCGCACGGTCGCGGTGGTTGACGAGGCGCACCAGGCGCTCGCGCTGGACGGTCAGCCGATGCCCAGCCCGTTCGCGTGCTTCGCCCCGGACACGATCACGATCGGCAGCGCCAGCAAGAGCTTCTGGGGCGGCATGAGGCTCGGCTGGATCCGCTGCCCCGCGGCTCAGATGGATCGGCTCACCCGGGCCCGGGTGGGGCTCGACCTGGGTGCCCCGGTGATGGAGCAGCTCGTGCTCGCGCGGCTGCTGGCGGACGGCCCCGTGCTCCCCGAGCACATCAGCCGGCTGCGCGAGCAGCGCGACCGCCTCGTTGCCGCGATCGGCACCCACCTGCCGGACTGGACGTTCCGCATCCCGACCGGCGGCCTGGCGCTCTGGTGCGAGCTGACCCGCCCGACGGCCACGGCGGTCGCCGCGGAGGCCGAGCGGTCCGGTGTCATCGTCGCGCCGGGTCCCGTCTTCGCCGCGGAAGGCGGGCTCGACCGCTTCGTGCGGATCCCGTGGACCCGACCCGGGGACGAGCTCGAGGAGGCGGCGCGACGGCTGGCGGCCGCGTCGTCCGTCGTGCACAGCCGTCAGGGTGCGGGGGCTCGCCGTCCCGGCAGGGTGATGGTCGCCTGACCGCCGTGGGGTCACTTCCAGACGCGGACGAACTTCACCCTCGTGCTCGCCGGGAGGGGGGTGGTGCCCGGCTCGAAGGCGTTCCACTGGACGCCGAGCGCCTGGACCATGTTGAGCGCGAAGGGCTTGTCGAACGGCGCGGTCGTGGAGAGCGGGAGCGCCGACCGGACCCGGTGGTCCAGGCAGGGCCTGCCATTGATGGTCATGACGAGATGGCTCGGGGTCCACGTGAGCACGTAGGTGTGAAACCTGCCCGGCCTCTTCACCAGGCAGTGCTCATTCGTGACGGTCGGATCCAACCCGATGCTCGAGTAGTGGACGTACGGGATCACCCGGTCGGGGTAGTTGGTGACGAACTCCGCGATGTCGATCTCGCCGGACAGCGGCCACGGGCCGTACCTGGGCTTCTGCGGCCACAGCCAGATCGCGCTGTGGAGCCCGGGCACCTTCGCCCGGGGGAAGCTGGCGCGAAACGCGTAACGACCGTAGGCCTGGGCGAACTTGCCCAGTGAGCTCACCTCGCCGGCGGCGTACCGCGTCCGGAAGTCGCCGGTCACGCGCGAGTGGCAGCGGACTGCACGCTGCCGCTTCACGGCCGACAACACCAGCATCCCGTGTCGCACCGACACGGTCCGGGGACTGTCGACGTAGCACTCGGGACCGTTCTTGATGCCGTTGCGGGCGGTGGTCAGCACCGACCACTTGGACCGGTCCAGGCGGCGCCCGGCGAACGTGTCCACGAACGTGCACTTCCAGAACCCGCCCGACGGCTTCCGGACCGGCTTCCCGCAGCCGTCCCGCGACACGTGTGGGGTGTCCGCGACCAGGGCCGGGAGCTCGGGGGTCGGCTGGGTGAGCGACAGCAGGATCGTGGCTGCGGCCACGAGGCCGAACCACGTCCGGGGCATCCGCCAGTGCCGCGCCGGGCGCGAACGGTCGCGACGTCTCATGGCCGTCCTCCGGATGGGGTGCTCGGGCAGCGCGGTCGTCTCAGGCGAGGTTGACGGCGCGCACGGAGGCGGCGTCCATCGCGAGCTGGATCTCCAGGAGGGTCTCAGGAGAGATGGCGCTGTCGACGGAGAGGGCGACGAGCGCCTGGCCACCCTTGGCGTCGCGGGCGACCTGCATGCCGGCGATGTTGATGCCCGCGTCGCCGAGCAGGCCACCGACGGTGCCGACCATTCCGGGGCGGTCCTCGTAGGTGAAGAACGCGAGGTGGTCCGTGGGCTCGATGTCGACGTCGAAGCCGTTCACCTCGACCAGCCGCTCGCGCTGGTGGATCCCGATCAGGGTCCCGCTCACCGACACCTGCGACCCGTCGGCGAGGGTGCCGCGGATCGTGATCAGGTTGCGGTGGTCGGGGCTCTCGGGGTCGGACACGAGGCGTACGGCGACGCCCCGCTCGGCCGCGAGCAGCGGGGCGTTCACGTAGGAGACCTGGTTCTCGACGATGTCGGTGAAGACGCCCTTGAGCGCGGCAAGCTCGAGCACCTTGACGTCGTAGTCGGTGATCTCGCCGCGGACCTCGACGTCGATCTGCTGGGCGACCTCGCCGGCGATGCCGGTGAAGACGCGGCCGAGCTTCTCGGTGAGCGGGATTCCGGGACGGAGGTCCTCGGCGATCACGCCGCCCTGGACGTTCACCGCGTCGGGCACGAGCTCACCGGACAGCGCCAGCCGGACGGACTTCGCCACCGCGATACCCGCCTTCTCCTGGGCCTCGTCGGTGGAGGCACCGAGGTGCGGGGTGGCGACGACGTTGTCGAGCTCGAAGAGCGGGCTGTCGGTGCACGGCTCCTTGGCGAAGACGTCGAGCCCGGCAGCCGCGACCCGGCCCTCCTTCAGCGCAGCGAAGAGCGCCTGCTCATCGACGATCCCGCCGCGGGCGGCGTTGACCAGGACGAGTGACGGCTTGACCTGGTGCAGCTGCTCGTGGCCGATCAGCCCGACGGTCTCGGGCGTCCTGGGCAGGTGGACCGACATGAAGTCCGACTCGGCGAGCAGGGTGTCGAGGTCGACGAGCCGCACCCCCATCTGCGCCGCGCGGCCCGCCTGCACGTAGGGGTCGTAGGCGATGACCTTCATGCCGAACGCCGACAGTCGCTGGGCGACGAGCACTCCGATCCGGCCGAGGCCCACGATGCCGACCGTCTTCTCGTACAGCTCCGTGCCGGTGTACCTGGACCGCTTCCACTCGCCGTTGCGGAGCGCCGCGTGCGCGGGCGAGACGTGGCGGGCGGCGGCGAGCATCAGCGCCACGGCGAGCTCGGCGGCGGACACGATGTTGGAGGTGGGCGCGTTCACGACCATCACTCCGGACTGCGTCGCGGCGCGGACGTCCACGTTGTCGAGACCGACGCCCGCGCGGGCGACCACCTGGAGCTTGCGCGCGGCGGCCAGGGCCTCGGCGTCCACCTTGGTGGCCGACCGGATCAGCAGCGCGTCGACATCGACGATCGCGGACAGGAGCTCGGCCCGGTCGGCACCGTTGCAGTGGCGGATCTCGAAGTCCGGCCCCAGCGCCTCGACGGTGGCGGGGCTCAGCTCTTCGGCGATGAGTACGACGGGCTTGCTCACAGCAGATGTCCTCGAGTTCGTTCGCGGAACTTGTGGGACCGGTGGGCGCTACGGACGTGCGGTGCGCGGACGGTCGGGCACGACGCTGTGCTGGACCGGAACTCTACCCGACGGCCCGCGGAAAACCGGTCGCGTCCGCGGCCCGGCCCGGCCTAACCTCGAGTGGTCCCGTCGCCTCCCGATGCAGGTCCACTTGAAGCTCTGAGGCTGTGCCCCACCCGCGCTCGTCGAGCATTCGCTGCTCCGGGCGCTTCCTCACAGACCTCGTCGGGAGCCCACGTGCCTGCACCGTCCGCTGTCATCAGCCTGTCCGCCGTCACCCTCACCTGGCCCGACGGCTCATCGGTGATCGACGGTCTCGACCTGCGGGTCGGGCCGGGCCGCTCGGGTCTCGTCGGAGTGAACGGCTCCGGCAAGTCCACGCTGCTGAGGCTCGTCGCGGGTGCCCTGCGGCCCACGCGGGGTCAGGTGCACGTCGTCGGCGACGTGGGTTACCTGCCACAGGACCTCGTGCTCGACGGGTGCCAGCGGGTCGACGAGTTCCTCGGCATCGCAACCGTGCGTCGGGCCGTGCTGGCGATCGAGGAAGGCGGCGTCGCCGAGGCCGAGCTGCCAGCCGTGCTCGCGACCATCGGGGACGACTGGGACGTCGAGGACCGAGCCGCCGCCGAGCTGGCTCGACTCGGGCTCCCGGACGGCCTGCTCGACCGCCGGCTCGGCGAGGTGTCCGGCGGGGAGGTGACCCGCCTGGGCCTCGTCCGGCTGCTGCTCCGCCGGCCGGACGTGCTGCTGCTGGACGAACCCACGAACAACCTGGACGCGGCCGCCCGCTCCCGGCTGCACGACGTGATCGGGTCCTGGACGCGCACCCTGCTGGTCGTCAGCCACGACCGCGAGCTGCTCGAGCGGGTGGACCGGATCGGTGACCTTCGCGACGGCGCGGTTCGGTGGTACGGCGGGGGCTACACGTCGTACGCCGCGCAGGATGCGGCCGAGCGGGCGGCAGCAGAGCAGGCGGTCACCTCCGCACGGGCCGCCGTCCGGCGTCAGCGCAACGACCGGATCGAGGCCGAGCAGCTGCTGGCGCAGCGTCAGCGCAAGGCGAAGCGGGCCGAGGCGACGAAGGGGCTGCCGAAGATCGTCGTCAACAACCTCCGCAACAGCGCGGAGAAGTCGTCGGCGAAGTATCGCCGCGTCCATGACGAGCGCCTCGCCGACGCCCGCGAGCGACTCGTCGCCGCCGAGTCGCGCACCCGGGAGGACCGGACGATCCGCGTCGACCTGCCGGGCAGTGAGGTCCCGCGCGGTCGCGTAGTGCTCACCACGCACGATCTGGTGCTGCGCACCGGGGCGCCGGCCGAGCTGCACCTGCGCGGGCCCGACCGGATCGCGGTGGTGGGATCCAACGGCTCGGGCAAGACGACCCTGCTGCACACGATCGCCGGACGGACCGAGCCGGCGGCGGGATCGGTGCGCGTCCACGTGCCGCTCGCGCTGCTGCCGCAACGGCTCGACGTCCTCGACGACGGGCTCACGGTGTTCCAGAACGTGGCCGCGCGCGGACCAGGCTCGCAGGTCAACGCCGTGCGGGCCGGGCTGGCGCGCTTCCTGTTCCGCGGTGCTGCCGCCGATCGCCTGGTGGGTGACCTGTCGGGCGGCGAGCGGTTGCGGGCCACGCTCGCGGCCCTGCTGCTGGCCGGGCCCGCTCCGCAACTCCTGCTGCTGGACGAGCCGACGAACAACCTGGACTTCGCGTCGTACGACGCCCTGGTGTCGGCGCTGTCCTCCTACCGGGGCGCGCTGGTCGTGGCCAGCCACGACCGGGCGTTCCTCGACGACGTCGGGATCGAGCGGGTCCTGGCGCTGGAGGTCACGCCTCGATGACGGACAGGACGTTGCCGGCAGGGTCGGTGAACCACGCGATCAGCGGTCCGCCGCCGCGGAAGACCCCCTTCGGGTCCGTCTCGATGGGCGTGCCCTCGTAGCGCTCGAACTCGACGCCTCGGGCGGTCAGGTCGTCGACCGCCGCCTCGACGTCCGGGACGGGGAAGTTGAGGACCGTGTACGACGCGGGCGTGTGGTTCGGCTTCGGGTAGACCAGCGTCGCGACGCTGCCGGCCAGGTGCAGCCGCAGCATGCCGTTCGCCTCGGTCACCTCCAGGCCGAGCCGGTCGGCGTAGAAGGTGCGGGCGGCTTCGATGTCATCCACCGAGAAGCCGTGGAAGGCCTCGGACGAGCTGAGCATGGGTGCTCCCTTCGGGTCACCAGTGTCGACCGGCCCAGCCGCCCGGACTCATCGGTGCGCCGTCAGCGTTCGCGTGGGATCGCCAGCCACTCGGCCCAGCTGAGGTCCCGTCCGACGTACCGCGGCGCCTGCAGCGGCCACTCCGCGGCGACCCAGGCCGGGACCAGCGCGTCGAGGGCGGCCTCGACGGGTGAGCCGACGTACTCGTCACGCACCCACCAGGAGATGTCCGCGTCGCCGCCCGCCTTGTCGCTCGGGTCGACGTAGACGCAGCCGATCAGCTCGGTCTCGTCGGCGTCGAACAGCGCGTAGTTGAACGACTCGTGGGCCTCGGCCTCGTCCCAGTGGCGCTGCAGGTCCTCGCGGTCCTGCTCGGCGGTCATGTCCACCGGCGGCCAGCCCCAGGCCTCGCCGTAGATCGACCACAGGCGCTCCCGGGAGCCCATCACCGCCGGCATGTCCAGCTCGGTGTCGTCGGGATGGATGGGGCGCAGGTGGTGACCGGTCGAGAGCTCGACGCGCGTCGGGTGCTGCCAGTCGGGCGGGAGCCAGGTGTTGTCGGTCATGGCGGGATCCTGACATCCCGCGGTGCGCCTCGTCGCGGGCTTTCCCGCTGTCGACCAGTGCCCTGGCCGGGCGGACCTACCCTCGGAGGATGGGCATCGCGGACGAGAGGTACGTCGCGCTCACGACGTACCGCAGGTCCGGTGACCCGGTCACCGAACCCGTGTGGATCGTCCCGGTCAGCGACGGCCGGCTCGGTCACATCACCGCGATGGGCTCGGAGAGGGCCACGCGGCTGCGCCTCGACCCCCGGGTGACGCTGCAGCCGGCGCACGCCCGCGGAGCCGTCAAGGACGCGACGACACCGCGGCCGGGCACCGCCGAGCTGGTGCGGTCGGGGAGGCTGTTCGACGAGGTCCGACGCGAGGTCCGCAGGAAGTACGGCCTCCGGGACCGGGTGGCCGGCCTGCTGGCCGGGGCCGGGCTGGGGCCGGACGGGAAGGGCCGGACGTACGCCGACACCGTCGTCCTGGTCCGCCTCGACGACGCTCCCGCGCCCGAGGGGTCTCAGCCGAGGAGCGACTGACCGACGTACTCCCCCGGCCGGACGCCGGGAGGGACGGCGAAGAGCGCGGACCCGGTGACCTTGAGGTACTCCATGAGCGCGTCGATCCTGGCCATCCGCAGCTGTACCGGGATGAAGTGGGTGCGCGGGTCGCGCAGGTAGGCGAGGAAGAACAGTCCGGCGTTGAGACCACCCAGCGCATCGGTGCCGTCGACGAAGTTGTAGCCCCGGCGCAGCATCCGGACGCCGTCGTTGTGGGCCGGGTGGACGGCGCTGACATGGGAGTCGCGCGAGATGACCGGCCCGTCCGCGCCCGGCAGGTGGAAGTCCGGCTCCGTGAACTCGTCGCCACCCGAGAGCGGGGCGCCGGTGCCCTTGGTGCGCCCGATGAAGCCCTCCTGGTCGCCGAGGGGCTGACGGTCCCACACCTCGATCGTCATGTTGATCCGGCGGGCGACCAGGTAGGAACCGCCGGCCAGCCAGCCGGCGCGGGCGTCGTCGCCCGTGCCCACCCACACATGGCTGTCCAGCGCCGCGGTCTCCTGGGCCTTGAGGTTGGCGGTGCCGTCCTTGAAGCCGAACAGGTTGCGCGGCGTGGACTGGTCGGTGGACGTGGTCGACGTACGACCGAAGCCGAGCTGGGACCAGCGCACCGCGACGGTGCCGAAGCCGATCCGCGCGAGGTTGCGGATCGCGTGCACGGCGACCTGCGGGTCCTCGGCACACGCCTGCACGCACAGGTCGCCACCCGAGCGGGCCGGGTCGAGGTTGTCGCCGGGGAAGTGCGGCAGCTCCCGCAGCGCCTCGGGCTGCCGGTCGGCCAGGCCGAAACGGTCCTTGCCGTGGGCATCGCGGAACAGCCCCGGACCGAAGCCGAACGTGATCGTGAGGCCGCCCGCCGGCAGGCCGATCGCCTCACCGGTGTCGTCCGGCGGCAGGTTGACGGCGCCCTCGACCGGCCCGATCTCGCCCGCGGACAGGCCCCTGGTCATCCGTTCGGCCGCGTCCGTCCAGGCCTTCAGCAGCGCGACCAGCCGGCCGCGTGACTTCGTCGTGACGTCGAACGCGGCGAAGTGCAGCCGCTCCTGGGCAGGCGTGACGATGCCGGCCTGGTGGTCGCCGCGGAAGGGATAGGTCAGCGCGGCGGCGGGCGACGCCGCCGCATCCTCGGTGGCCCGGCCGAGCACGAAGGCACCGGCAACCCCGGCGGCGGCCGCGCCGCCACCGATGAGACCCCGGCGGGAGACCGGGGCGGTCAGGACAGCACCGCCGCCGTGAGTCGGGACAGCGGCTCGGACAGCGCGTTCACCGCGCCGGCGAGCCGCTTGACCTGGTCGGGGCTCAGCTCGTCGTAGTACCTGAAGCCGTTGCCGACGCGCTGGGCGTCGAGGAGCTTCTGCAGCTCAGCGAACCGCGCGCTCAGGGTCTTCGCGAGCGCCGGGTCCTTCTCCTGGAGGATCGGCTCGACGCCCTCGACCCCGACCCGGGCGCCGTCGACGTTGGCCTGGAAGTCCCACAGGTCGGTGCGCGACCAGTACTCCTCCTCACCGGTGACCTTGGCCTTCGCCACCTCCTCGAGCAGCCCTCGCGAGCCGTTGGCGATCTGGTCGACCGTGAACTCGAGCTTGCCGATCCGTCCGTCGAGCGTCCTGGTGTTGGCGAGCAGGTCGTCGGCGTAGACCGCGCGCTGCTTCGTCGAGAGGGCGGCGTACCTCTCGGCGCGGGCCGGCCAGAGGTCCTTCTCGATGCGGTGCCAGCCGGTCCACTTCTGGCCGGGCTCGAGGTCGGCCTCGCGGGCGTCCAGCTTCGGGTCGAGGTCGCCGAAGGACTCGGCGACGGTCTCGATCCGCTCCCAGTGGGTGCGCGCGTCGGCGTAGAGCGTCCGGGCAGCCGCGTCGTCACCGGCCTTGTAGGCCGACACGAACTTCCCGGTCTTGGCCAGGAGCCGGTCGGACTGCTCCTGGACGTAGCCGCCGTAGTGCTCCTCCGCCGCGTGGATCAACTGGTCCTGGCTCGAGGAGGTCGCGACCGCCACGTCCGAGGGGGTCACGGTGAAGTCTGCCTGGATCCCCTTGCCGGACATGCCCGGCTTGCACGTCGTGACGTACTTGCCGGCGGCCGCGTTGACGACCAGCTCACGGGTGAGGTTGGGGCCGATGTTCTCGACCTCGCCGACGATCCGGCCGTCCTCGCCGAGCAGGTAGAACTCCGTGACCTCGGAGCCGCCGTTCGTGACCGTGAACGTGAGCTTGCCGGCCGGCGCCTCGGTCGCGGACACCTCACAGACGTCGTTCGTCGAGGTGACGGTGATGGCGCCGCCGCCCAACTCGGGGCCGGTGCCGCCGTTGGTGTTCTGGGTGCAGGCGGCTACCGCCGGGACGGTCAGGAACAGGGCAGCGAGCAGGGGGATGCGCATCGGTCGGCCTTCGTGTTCTGCGGGCTGGAGGTCAGTGCGAGACGGGCGTGGGCGTCTTGGGCGTGGCCGGCTGGGTGGCCCGGCGGCGGACGCCGAGCACGAAGAGCGCCATGACCGGGACGGCGTAGAGCAGCCACGCCGCGGCCTCGAGGCTCGTGGTCACCGGGGAGAAGTTGAAGACGCCCTTGAGCAGCGTGGCGTACCAGCTGCTCGGGTCGATGACGCCCGAGACGTCGAACGCGATGCTGTTCAGACCGGGCAGGACGCCCGCCTCCTGCAGGTCGTGCATGCCGTACGACAGCACGCCGGCGGCGACGAGGATCAGGAACGCCCCGGTCCAGGTGAAGAACCGCGAGAGGTTGATCGAGATCGCGCCACGGTAGAGCAGGTAGCCCACGACGACCGCGGTGAGGATGCCGAGGAAGGCGCCCAGGAGTGGCTCCCAGGTCGGGGTCACGGATCCGGCGGCCTCGCGGGTGCCGGCCTGGGTCGCGGCCCAGAGGAACAGCGCGGTCTCCAGTCCCTCGCGGCCGACGGCGGCGACCGCGACGAGGGCCAGCGACCAGCGCGAGCCGTCGGCCGCCTTGTCGATCTGTCCGCGGAGCTCGCCGCTGAGGCTGCGGGCGGCCCGGGCCATCCAGAAGATCATCCACGTCACGAACCCGACCGCGACGATCGAGAGGCCGCCGCCGATCATCTCCTGGGCCTCGAAGGTCAGGCTGCGCGGGCCATAGGTCAGCACCGCCCCGAACGCGAGGCTGACCCCGACCGCGACCGCCACGCCGAGCCAGATCCGCGACAGCAGGTGGCGCCGGTCGGTCTTGACGAGGTAGGCGACGAGGATGCTCACGACCAGCGCGGCCTCGAGGCCCTCGCGCAGTCCGATCAGGTAGTTGGCGAACACGGGAGCAGCCTAACGGCATTTCCTTAGGCATGCCTAACCTCAGTGAGGTTCCCCTCACTTTCGCCCCCGCGGTCGGGCGCAGCGTCAGACCGGACAGCCGTCCGGGCCGCAGGCGTCGGCCCCGCCGACCAGGTCCAGCTGCGGGCGCGACGCCGCCCAGGCCTGGTCGAGGACCCGGGTGAAGACCTCGACGGGCTGGGCGCCGGAGACGCCGAACCTCTGGTCGAAGACGAAGAAGGGGACGCCGGTGGCGCCGTACGCGGTGGCCTGGCGGATGTCGGCCTCGACGGCATCGGCGAACTCGTCCCCGGCGAGCACCTCCTTGACGCGGACGTCGTCGAGGCCTACTTCGGTGGCGAGGCGGACGAGCACGTCGTGGTCGGCGACGTTCTGTGCCGCCAGGAAGTACGCCGCGAACAGCGCCTCCTCGAGGTCCTGCTGGAGGTGCTCCCGGGCGGCCAGGTGCAGGACCCGGTGGGCGTCCACGGTGCCGACCCGTTGTGCCTCGCCGAGCCGGTAGACGAGCCCCTCCTCGGCCGCGACCGCCTCGACCCGGTCGATCATCTGCCGGCCCGCATCCGCGCCGCCGCCGTACTTGCGTCCGAGGTGCTCGGCGACCGTCTCGGTCGGGGTCGTCGGCGCGGACGGGTCGAGCTGGTAGGAGCGCCAGACGATCTCCACCTCGTCGGCATGCTCGAAGCCGGCCAGGGCGGACTCCAGGCGGCGCTTGCCGATGTAGCACCACGCGCAGACCACGTCGGACCAGATCTCGATACGCATGGTGAGCAGAACGCAGGAGCGGCCTCAGGTGTTCCGGGACGTGACCCCCAGGTGTCCACGCCGCCAACGGGGTCTGAACACGGAGAACCCGCACTGAGCACGGCGTATTCGCCGTGCTCAGTGCGGGTTTCACTGGTTAACCAGTGAATCTTGGGGCGGGTGGGTCAGCGGGCGGAGGTGCCCTCGGTGTAGTCCGAGTCGTGGCTCTTGACCCAGGCCATCAGCTTGCGGAGCTCGCGACCGGTCTTCTCGATCGGGTGCGCCTCGCCCTGCTCGCGGAACTTCTTGAACTCCGGGCCGCCGGCGTCCTGGTCGTCGATGAAGCGCTGCGCGAACGAACCATTGGTGATGTCGGCAAGGACGGCCTTCATGTTCTCCTTCACCCGCTCGTCGATGACCCGGGGACCGGAGACGTAGTCGCCGTACTCCGCGGTGTCGGAGACCGACCAGCGCTGCTTGGCGATGCCGCCCTCGTACATCAGGTCGACGATCAGCTTCATCTCGTGCAGGCACTCGAAGTAGGCGGCCTCCGGCTGGTAGCCGGCGTCCACGAGCGTCTGGAAACCGGCCTTGATCAGCTCGGACACGCCGCCGCACAGCACGGCCTGCTCGCCGAACAGGTCGGTCTCGGTCTCCTCGGTGAAGGTGGTCTTGATACCGCCGGCACGCAGGCCGCCGATCGCCTTCGCGTAGGACAGCGCGAGCGGCCAGGTCGTGC
>JAOPXC010000086.1 GCA_025965335.1 Nocardioides sp.
CGGCGCGCCGCGAGCGCGGCCTGCTCGACCCGAACGCCGACGAGGGCGGGTCGCCGTTCGACCACCACATCTACGCGATGTGCAGCGACGGCGACCTCGAGGAAGGCGTCAGCGGCGAAGCGTCCTCACTCGCGGGCACCCAGAAACTCGGCAACCTCACGCTGATCTACGACGCCAACCGGATCTCGATCGAGGGCGGCACCGACATCGCGTTCACCGAGGACGTCGGCAAGCGCTACGAGGCCTACGGCTGGCACGTGCAGACCGTCGACTGGACGCATGGCGGCACCCGGTACGAGGAGGACGTGCCGCAGCTGTACGCCGCCATCCGCGCCGCCGAGGCGGTCACCGACCGGCCCAGCTTCATCGTGCTGCGCACGATCATCGCCTGGCCCGCCCCGCACGCCCAGGGCACCGGCAAGGCACACGGCTCCGCGCTCGGCGCCGAGGAGGTCGCGGCCACCAAGAAGATCCTGGGCTTCGACCCCGAGCTCCACTTCGAGGTCCCGCCGGAGGTGCTCGCCCACACCCGCTCCCTCGTCGAGCGCGGTCAGCAGGCGCAGGCCGACTGGGACAAGGAGTTCCACCACTGGACCACGAAGCCGTCGGCCGACGTCGCGCTGTACGAGCGGCTGCAGACGCGCACGCTGCCCGAAGGGTGGGCGGACACGCTGCCGACGTTCCCCGCTGACCCGAAGGGGATGGCCACCCGCAAGGCCTCCGGCGCCGTCATCAACGCGATCGCGGCCGTCGTTCCGGAGTTCTGGGGCGGTTCGGCCGACCTCGCCGAGTCGAACAACACCACGATCGAGGGCGCGCCGTCGTTCATCCCCAAGGAGCGGTCGACCGACGAGTGGAAGGGCGACCCGTACGCCGGCCGGGTGCTGCACTTCGGGGTCCGTGAGCACGCCATGGGCGCGATCATGAACGGCATCACCCTGCACGGCGGCACCCGCGTCTTCGGCGGGACCTTCCTGACGTTCTCCGACTACATGCGCGGCTCGGTGCGGCTGGCCGCCCTGATGGGGCTCCCGGTCACCTACGTCTGGACCCACGACTCCATCGGGCTCGGCGAGGATGGGCCGACCCACCAGCCGATCGAGCACCTCGCGGCGCTGCGCGCGATCCCGAGGCTGGACGTCGTACGCCCCGCAGACGCGAACGAGGTGGCCGCCTGCTGGCGGGCGATTCTCGAGAAGACCGACCGCCCCGCGGGTCTCGCGTTGACCCGGCAGAACGTCCCGGTCTTCCCGCGCGGCACCGAGGGGTTCGCGGACACGACCGACGTGCACCGGGGCGGTTACATCCTGCTCGACGTGGACGGCGGGTTGCCCGACGTCGTGCTCGTGGGCACCGGCTCCGAGGTCCAGCTCGCGGTGGCGGCCCGCGACCTGCTCGCGGCCGACGGCATCCGGGCCCGCGTGGTCTCCATGCCGTGCCGCGAATGGTTCGCCGAGCAGGAGCCGGCGTACCGCGATCGGGTGATCCCGCCGACGGTGAAGGCGCGCGTCTCGGTCGAGGCGGGCGTGGCCCAGGGCTGGCGCGAGATCGTCGGGGACCACGGTCGGATCGTCTCGATCGAGACGTACGGCGCCTCCGCCGACTTCGCGCGGATCTACGCGGAGTACGGCATCACCGGCGAGGCCGTCGCCAACGCCGCCCGCGACAGCATCCGGACGCTCGCAGACTGACCCGCGCCGTTCACGGGTACCCATCATCATCGATCCCAGGAGGAAACATGAGTGATCGTTTGAAGGCGCTCGCGGACGCGGGCGTGTCGATCTGGCTCGACGACCTGTCGCGCGAGCGCATCGAAAGCGGCAACCTGGCCGAGCTCATCAAGGAGAAGTACGTCGTCGGGGTCACCACCAACCCCACGATCTTCGCCGGGGCGATCGCCAACGGAGAACGCTACGACGACCAGGTCCGGATGCTGGTGGAGAAGGGCGAGCCGGTGGACCGGGTCGTCTTCGAGCTGACCACCGAGGACGTCCGGAACGCGTGCGACATCTTCGCCGCGGTCGCCGAGGCCACGGCCTCCGACGGCCGGGTGTCGATCGAGGTCGAGCCCGACCTCGCCAACGACACCGCGGGCACGATCGCCTCGGCCCAGGCCCTCTGGACGGCGGTCGACCGGCCCAACGTCCTGATCAAGATCCCCGCCACCAGGGAGGGGCTCCCCGCCATCACGGCCGCGATCGCGGAGGGGATCAGCGTCAACGTGACGCTGATCTTCAGCCTCGAGCGCTACCGCGAGGTGATGGACGCCTACCTCACCGGACTCGAGCAGGCGCGCGACGCCGGTCTCGAGCTCGCCCGCCTCCGGTCGGTGGCGTCGTTCTTCGTCTCCCGCGTCGACACCGAGATCGACAAGCGGCTGGACGCGATCGGCACCGACGAGGCGGCGGCCCTCAAGGGCAAGGCCGCGGTCGCGAACGCCCGACTGGCGTACGCCGCGTTCGAGCAGCTCGTAGCCAGCGAGCGGTGGAAGACACTCGCCGCGGCCGGGGCCAACACCCAGCGCCCGCTCTGGGCCTCGACGGGGGTCAAGAACGAGGCCTACCCGGACACCCTCTACGTCACCGAGCTGGTCGTCGCCGACACCGTGAACACGATGCCCGAGAAGACGCTTGAGGCCGTCGCCGACCATGGTGAGGTGAAGGGCGACACGGTCACCGGCAGGGGCCCCGAGGCCCAGCGCGTGTTCGACCAGCTGGCCGCCGTCGGCATCGACCTCGAGGACGTGTTCGTCGTGCTCGAGGACGAGGGGGTCGACAAGTTCAAGAAGTCGTGGAACGAGCTCGTCGAGACGGTGTCGGGCCAGATGGAGAAAGCTCGCGGATGACGAACCGGGCTTGGAGCACTGTCGACGGGCACGGGACCGGCGCGGAGTTCGAACTGTTCTTCGGGTACCCGGACGAGGCTGCGTTCGCCAGCGCCGTGGAGCAGCTGGTCGCCGACAGGGTGGCCAGCCGGATCGCGGCCCAGGACAACACCCTGTGGGGACCCGCCGCCGAGGAGGAGGCCGCCAAGCGGCTCGCCTGGGTGGGGCTGTCCGAGACGTCCCGGCTCCTGGTCCCCGACATCGCCATCCTCGACGTCGAGTTCCGCGAACAGGGCCTCACCAAGGTCGTGCTCTGCGGCATGGGGGGCTCCTCGCTCGCGCCCGAGGACATCTGCGAGGCGATGGGCGTCGAGCTGCACGTCCTCGACTCCTCCGACCCCGATTTCGTGCGCGACGCGCTGGAGGACCGGCTGGACGGGACCATCGTGGTCGTGTCGAGCAAGTCGGGCGGAACGGTGGAGACCGACAGCCAGCGCCGCGCGTTCGAGAAGGCGTTCACCGACGCCGGTATCGATCCCGCCGAGCGGATCGTCGTCGTCACCGACCCGGGCTCGCCCCTGGAGAAGCTCGCGCGGGACGCCGGCTACGTCGTCTTTCTCGCCGACCCCGACGTCGGGGGTCGCTACTCCGCCCTCACGGCGTTCGGACTGGTGCCCAGCGGCCTCGCGGGAGCGGACATCACCCAGCTGCTCGACGAGGCAGAGGCGATCCGGCCGGTGCTGGAGTCGGACTCGGTCGACAATCCGGCGCTGCGGCTGGGCGCCCTGCTGGGCGTGGCCAACCTCGCCGGCGTCGACAAGCTGGCGCTGGCCAGTGCGGGGGCACCGTTCGTCCACTTCGGCGACTGGGCCGAGCAGCTGATCGCCGAGTCGACCGGTAAGGACGGCAAGGGGATCCTCCCGGTCGTCGTGACCGGCCCCGACTCCCCCAACTTCGTCCCCTCGACCCCCGACGAGGTGCTGGCGACGTTCGGCGCCGGTCCGGAGTCCAGCATCGAGGTGTTCGACCGGATCCGTCCGGCCTCGGGCTGGGGGGTGAGCGTCAACGCCCCACTGGGTGCCCAGATGCTGCTGTGGGAGTACGCCACGGCAGTCGCCGGCCGGATCATCGGCATCAACCCGTTCGACCAGCCGGACGTCGAGAGCGCCAAGGCCGCCGCCCGCGAGATGTTGGACGGCGGCGGCGCCTCGCCCACGCCGGTGTTCGTCGACGGTCCGGTGACCGTGTACGCGTCCGAGGGCTGGCTGCCCCCCGACGTCACCACGGTGGAGGACGCCGTAGCGGCACTCCTATCGGAGCTCGACGACACGCACGGGTACGTCGCGGTCCAGGCGTACCTCCACCGGCATCGCGACGCCGCGCTCGAGTCCGCACGGGACACCCTCGCGATCCGCACCGGCCGTCCGGTCACCTTCGGGTGGGGGCCGCGGTTCCTCCACTCGACCGGCCAGTACCACAAGGGCGGACCGCCGACCGGCGTCTACCTCCAGGTCACGACCCAGCCCGTGGCGGACCTGGCCGTGCCGGACCGCCCGTTCACGTTCCATGAGTTCCTGACCGCCCAGGCCGTCGGCGACGGGAAGGTGCTCGCCGACAAGGGACGACCGGTGCTGCGGCTGCACCTGAGTGGCCCGGGCGATGTGGACGCCGTCAGACGGGTGCTGGGGTGACCTACACGAACCCCCTGCGGGATCCGCAGGACAAGCGCCTGCCTCGCATCGCCGGGCCGTGCGGAATGGTGCTGTTCGGGGTCACCGGCGACCTGTCGCGCAAGAAGATTTTGCCGGCGATCTACGACCTGGCCAACCGCGGGCTCCTGCCCCCCGGCTTCAGCCTGACCGGCTTCGCCCGGCGGGACTGGGCGGACCAGGACTTCGCGCAGATCGTGCACGACTCGGTGAAGTCCTACGCGCGGACCGAGTTCCGTGAGGAGGTGTGGCGCCAGCTCGCCGAGGGCTTCCGGTTCGTGTCGGGCGACTTCGACGACGACGAGGCCTTCCGGCAACTGCGCCGCACCATCGAGGAGCTCGACCAGGTCCGAGGCACCGACGGGAACCACGCGTTCTACCTCGCGATCCCGCCCGGCTTCTTCGCAGAAGTCGTCGGTCAGCTCAAGGAACACGGACTGGCGGACCCCGCGCCCGGCTCGTGGCGGCGCGTCGTCGTGGAGAAGCCGTTCGGCCACAACCTCCAGTCGGCGCGCGAGCTGAACGCCATCCTCGCCAGCGTGTTTCCGTCCGGCTCGATCTTCCGGATCGATCACTACCTCGGCAAGGAGACGGTCCAGAACATCCTGGCCATGCGGTTCGCCAACACGATGTTCGAACCGATCTGGAACAACAACTACGTCGACCACGTGCAGATCACCATGGCCGAGGACGTCGGCATCGGCGGGCGCGCGGGCTACTACGACGGCATCGGCGCCGCCCGCGACGTGATCCAGAACCACCTGCTCCAGCTGATGTCGCTGGTCGCCATGGAGGAGCCCACGTCCTTCGACGCCGAGAGCCTTCGGATCGAGAAGCAGAAGGTGCTCAAGTCCGTCGTACTTCCCCGGCGCCTGGACCTCGCGACGGCGCGAGGGCAGTACGCCGCGGGCTGGGCCGGCGGCCAGCAGGTGATCGGCTTCCTCGAGGAGGAGGGGATCAAGAAGACCTCCACCACCGAGACGTTCGCCGCGGTCACGCTGCACGTCGCCACCCGACGCTGGGCCGGCGTGCCGTTCTACCTGCGCACCGGCAAGAGACTCGGCCGACGGGTCACCGAGGTCGCCGTCGTCTTCAAGCGGGCGCCGCACCAGCCCTTCAGCGCGACCTCGACCGAGGAGCTGACCCAGAACGCGCTGGTGATCCGGATCCAACCCGACGAAGGGATGACCGTGCGGTTCGGAGCGAAGGTGCCCGGCACCGCGACGGAGATCCGTGACGTGAACATGGACTTCGCGTACGGCGGGTCGTTCACGGAGTCGAGCCCGGAGGCCTATGAGCGGCTGATCCTCGACATGCTGCTCGGCGACCCGCCGCTCTTCCCCCGGCACGAGGAGGTCGAGCTGTCCTGGCAGATCCTGGACCCGATCCTCGACCAATGGGCGGCCAAGGGAAAGCCGGAGCCCTACGGGTCGGGCACCTGGGGCCCCGAGTCCGCGAACGCGATGCTGGCCCGCGACGGCCGGGTCTGGAGAAGACCATGAGGGGTGCCGCGCGATGATCGAGCTCACGGAGACCAACTCCGCGGCGATCGCGACCGAGTTCGTGCGGGCCCGGATCCGCGCCGGCTCGCCCGCGATGGGGATGGTGATGACGCTGGTCATCGTCGTTCCCGAGGACAGCGCCGAGGACGCCATGGCCATGGCCCGCGAGGCGTCGCACGAGCACCCGGCGCGCGTGCTCGGCGTGATCCTCGGCGACCAACGCGGCGCGCCCATGGTCAACGCCCAGGTCGGCATCGGTGCCGGCTGGGCCGGGGAAACGGCGCTGATCAGGCTCAAGGGCGAGGTCGTGAAGCACGCGGAGTCCGTCGTGCTACCGCTGCTCCTCCCCGACTCGCCGGTCGCGATCTGGTGGCCGTCGGACCCACCCGACGACCCGGCCCGGGACCCCCTGGGTGCGCTCGCCCAGCGCCGGATCACCGACGCCGCCGGGGCCACCCGGGGCAAGTCCCGGGCGCTCCAGATCCAGTGCAAGAGGTACGTCAAGGGCAACACCGACCTCGCCTGGACCCGGATCACACCGTGGCGGGCGCTGCTGGCGGCGGCGCTGGACCAGCACCACCTCAAGGTGACCTCCGCCTCCGTGACCGCGGAGCGGATCAGCCCCAGTGCCGACCTCCTGGCCACCTGGCTGGGCGGCCGGCTCCGCGTCGACGTCGACCGCCGGTCGTCGCGGGGACCCGGGATCACCCGGGTGGTGATGGAGACCAAGGAGGGGCCGATCTCCCTGGCGCGCGCCGACGGCCGGCTCGCGACGTACGCCTCCCCGGGTCATCCCGACCGACCCATCGCCCTGAAGCGACGTGACGTCTCCGAGCTGTTGGGCGAGGAGCTCCGCCGGCTGGACGAGGACGACGTCTACGCGGCGACGGCCCGGCGCCTGGCCCGGGGGCTGGCCGCGCGATGAGCAGCCCGCGCATCGAGGTTCATGTGGACGCCGCCGACCTCGCCGCCGCTGCCGCCGGAGAGCTGCTGATGCGGCTGGTGGACGCGCAGGCCGACGGCGGGGTCCCGCACCTCGGCCTGACCGGGGGCGGGATCGCGCAGGCGGTGCACCGGGAGCTGGCGCGCCTGGCGCCCACGTCGGGCGTCGACTGGGGCCGCGTGGTGGTCTGGTGGGGCGACGAGCGGTTCGTCGCCCCCGACTCCCCCGACCGCAACGCGCTCGACGCGCGCGCGTCGTTCCTGTCGGTGGTGGGCGTGCCCGAGGAGCACATCCACGAGATGCCGTCCACGGCCACGGCCGACTCGGCGGAGACCGGCGCGGCGGCGTACGGCGACGACCTGCGCGAGCACGGCAGCGGCCTGTTCGAGGTCCTCATGCTCGGCGTCGGGCCGGACGGGCACGTCGCTTCGCTCTTCCCGGGCCATCCCGCTCTCGAGGTCGACGACCGGCCGGCCGTCGCCGTACTCGACTCGCCCAAGCCCCCGCCCGAGCGGATCAGCCTCACGTTCGGTGCCCTCAACCGCTCGAAGTCGGTCTGGTTCCTGGCGAGCGGCGACGCCAAGGCCGCCGCGGTCGCCCGGGCCCTGGCCGGCACCGGCGAAGGCGGCAAGGCCGCGGACGTGCACGACATCCCCGCCGTCGGAGTCACCGGCCAGGACGAGACGATCTGGTTCCTGGACCGGGCCGCCGCCTCCGCCCTCTAGCGCTGACCTGTCACTTTTGGCCCCTCCGGGGACGCTGACCTGTCACCAATGGCCCTCTGAACGAGGTCGACCCGTCGCTCTTGGCCCCATCGTCGGGTACGACGTGCCCTCGCCGAGGCGCCCTTTGGCTCGGGCGAGCCCGCTGCGCAGACGGACCCCTGGATCGGCGAGCGGTGCGTACACGTCCTTGTTGACGAAGACCTCGATCACCCATCGGCGGGACTCGCCCAGCCACCTCCGGCGCCTGTCGTCGTGATCGCTGTCCTCAATGGAAGTGTGGAACTCGACGCCGTCGTACTCCGCAGCGAAAAGGAGCTCGGGCAGCGCCAGGTCGAGCCGGTAGATCGGCACTCCGCGGTCGTCGAAGACCCACCACTGAGGCTCTGGCTTGGGCAGCCCGGCGTCGTACCAGTGCAGGCGAAGGGCCGATTCCGCCGGGGACTCTGCCCGCGGGTCGGCGAGCGGCACGAGGTAGCGAAGTTGGATGACGCCCCGGTAGCCCTTGTACCGTTCCACGCCCATGTTGAGCGCGCCGAAGTCCACACCCAGCCTCACAAACTGGTCGAGCGCGGACAGAGCGTCGAACCGCCACAGGAGCCGTCCGAGGTCGTGCGCAGTCCGCAGCGGTGAGGTGACGAGCAAGCCGCCGATCTCGACGATGTCCTCGGGGATGAGCATCCGCTCGCCGCTCGCCACACCGTCGCGGCGACAACGCGTGCCGGGCCGCTGGAACACCGAGACCGGGACCGCGACCTCGCGCGCGCTCCTCGGCAGGATGTCGACCCCGTGCAGCCAGGCAGCTGTCCGGTCGACGACAACGGCCGAGGGCGAGACGACCAGGTTCAACGCCCGAGCCCTGAACTCCAGGTCCGTGGGTGCCTGGGCCGCGGCGTACACCCCCTGCAGCACCCGGCGGACCAGACCCCGAGCGACGAGATTGCGGAGTTGCTTGCGCGATACCCCGAGCCGTTCGGCCTCGGCCTGCGTGAACGGAAGCCCCAGTGGCAACGGGCATGCGGAGTCCAAGAGGATCTGGTCCTGCGTCAACCAATGCGACATGCCCGGGAGGTTGCCCGCAATTGGACACCCCGTGGAGCTTGTCCACAGGCCAATTGTGACGGGTCAGCACCCGGGCAGGGGCCAAAAGAGACGGGCCAGCGCCCCGGCAGGGGCCAAAGCTGACAGGTCAGCGCCCCGGCAGGGGCCAAAAGTGACGGGCCAGCGTCAGAAGATGATGTCGCCGGACTTACGCCGGGAGCGCAGCAGCTGCAGGGCCTCGTCGAGGATGTCGGCGGCTTCCTGGTCGGAGCGTCGCTCCTTCACGTACGCCAGGTGCGTCTTGTAGGGCTCGACCTTCGGAGCCGGCGGGGCGTTCTCCGAGTCCCGGCCGGCAGGCAGACCGCACTTGGGGCAGTCCCACGAGTCGGGCACGGTGGCCTCGACCGAGAACGTCACGACGGACCGGTGCTCGTGCGAGCAGAAGTAGGTCACCGCCTGGCGCGGCGCAGCCTCGCCCCGCTCGGCCTCGCCCATGGGCCCGGCGCCGACACGGCTTCCTCTGATTGCGCTACCTCCGCCAGCCACGTGTGGGTACCCCTTCTCAGTTCTTGTAGGCGAGCAGGAGGCCGAGGGCGATCACGGTCGCGAACCAGACAACGCCGATTCCGACCGTGAGGCGGTCGAGGTTGCGCTCGGCGACCGACGAACCGCCGAGAGAGCTCGAGACACCGCCGCCGAACATGTCGGAGAGACCGCCACCGCGACCCTTGTGCAGCAGCACGAGAAGGATCATGAAAGCGCTCGAGGCGATGAGAATTCCGGTGAAGACTGTTTCCACGATTCGAAATCCTACGTCACGCCTGCGCGGTCACAGGACCGGCATGTCGTAGAAGCGACAGATGCCGCCGAACTCGTCGGCCTGGAGGCTCGCGCCGCCGACCAGGGCACCGTCGACGTCGGCCTTCGCCATGATGCCCGCGATGTTCGCCGCCTTGACCGAACCGCCGTAGAGAATGCGTACGGCGTCCGCCGCGGCGCGGCCGTGCGTCTCCGCGATGCGGGCCCTGATCGCGGCACACACCTCCTGCGCGTCGTCGGGCGTGGCGACCTCGCCGGTGCCGATCGCCCAGACCGGCTCATAGGCGATCACCAGGCCGGCGACCTGCTCGGCAGAGAATTCGGCGAGCGAGCCGTCCACCTGGCCGAGCGTGTGCGCGACGTGCTCCCCGGCCCGACGGATCTCGAGGCCCTCACCCACGCAGACGATCGGGACCATCCCCCCGGCCACCGCCTTGTGCGCCTTCACGTTGACGATCTCGTCGGTCTCGGCGTGGTGCTCGCGGCGCTCCGAGTGGCCCACGACGACGTAGGAACAGCCCAGCTTGGCCAGCATCCCCACGGATATCTCCCCCGTGTAGGGGCCGGAGTCGTGGGTCGACACGTCCTGGGCGCCGTACTTGATCGACAGCCGGTCGCCGTCGACCAGCGTCTGCACCGAGCGGAGGTCGGTGTACGGCGGCAGCACGACCACCTCGACCAGGCTGTAGTCGTGCTTCTTGTCCGCCAGGGTCCAGGCGAGCTTCTGCACCAGCACCACCGCTTCCTGGTGGTTGAGGTTCATCTTCCAGTTCCCCGCCATCAGCGGGGTGCGAGCAGACGCCATGTGTTCAGTCCTCCAGGACCTTGATGCCGGGGAGTTCCTTGCCCTCGAGGTACTCGAGGCTGGCGCCGCCACCGGTCGAGATGTGGCCGAACGCGGACTCGTCGAAGCCCAGCGTGCGAACGGCGGCCGCGGAGTCGCCGCCGCCGACGACGGACAGGCCGTCGACCTTGGTCAGCGCCTCCGCGACGGCACGGGTGCCGTCGGCGAACGCATCGACCTCGAAAACCCCCATCGGGCCGTTCCAGAACACGGTCTTCGCGCCGACGAGGGCAGCGGCGAACGCCGCGGCAGAGTCGGGACCGATGTCGAGGCCGAGGCAGTCGGCGGGGATCTGCGAGGCCGGGACGACCCGCGGCGAGGGGCTGCTGTCCCCCGAGGGGAAGGTCGTGTCCACGACGATGTCCGTCGGCAGCACGATCTCGACGCCGGACTGCTCCGCACGGGCGAGGTACTCACGGCAGATGTCCAGCTGGTCCTCCTCGAGCAAGCTCCTGCCCACCTCGTGGCCCTGTGCCTTCAGGAACGTGAACACCATCCCGCCGCCGATGAGCAGCTTGTCGGCCTTGCCGAGCAGGTTGTCGATGACACCCAGCTTGTCGGAGACCTTCGAGCCGCCGAGGACAACCACGTAGGGCCGCTCCGGGTCCTCGGTGAGCCGCCTCATCACGGCCAGCTCGGTCTCCACGAGCTTCCCCATCGCGTGCGGCAGCCGCAGGGCGATGTCGTAGACCGACGCCTGCTTGCGGTGCACGACGCCGAAGCCGTCGGACACGAACGCGTCCGCGAGCTCCGCCAGCTGATCGGCGAAGGCGCCCCGTTCGGCGTCGTCCTTGCTGGTCTCGCCGGCGTTGAACCGGACGTTCTCCAGGACCGCGACCTTGCCGTCAGAGAGCCCGTCAACCGTCGCCCGGGCGCTGTCCCCCACCGTGTCCGTCGCGAAGGCCACGGGTGCCCCGAGCAGCTCCCCCAGCCGGGCCGCGACCGGCGCCAGGGAGTACCTCGGGTCCGGCTCACCCTTCGGACGCCCGAGGTGCGCGGCGACCACGACCCTGGCGCCCGCGTCGGCGAGCGCCTTGATCGTCGGCACGCTGGCCCGGATGCGGCCGTCGTCGGTGATCCTCAGGTCCGGAGGGGCGCCGTCGAGCGGGACATTGAGGTCGGACCGGACCAGCACGCGCTTGCCGCGGAGACCCCCGACCCTCTCGGCCAGGCTGTCGATGCCCGCCACGGTCAGAGGGTCTCGCCGACGTAGGTGATCAGGTCCGCGAGCCGGTTCGAGTAGCCCCACTCGTTGTCGTACCAGCCGACGACCTTGACCTGGTTCCCGATGACCTTGGTCAGTGGTGCGTCGAAGATGCAGGACGCCGGGTCGGTGACGATGTCCGAGGACACGATCGGGTCGGTGGAGTACTTGAGGTAGCGACCGTCCGCAGCCTTCTCGATGATCGCGTTGACCTCCTCGACCGAGGTCTCGCGGCCGGCCTCGAAGGTGAGGTCGGTGGCGGAGCCGGTCGGCACCGGCACGCGCAGCGCGAAGCCGTCCAGCTTGCCCTTGAGCTCGGGCAGCACCAGGCCGATCGCCTTCGCGGCGCCCGTCGAGGTCGGGATGATGTTGAGGGCTGCGGCGCGGGCGCGGCGCAGGTCCTTGTGGATGTTGTCCTGGAGGTTCTGGTCCGCGGTGTACGCGTGGATCGTGGTCATCAGGCCCTTGACGATGCCGAGGTCGTCGTTGAGCGCCTTCGCCATGGGGGCCAGGCAGTTGGTGGTGCAGGAGGCATTGGAGATGACGGTGTGCGACGAGGGGTCGTACGACGTGTGGTTGACGCCCATCACGATGGTGACGTCCTCGTTGGTCGCGGGCGCCGAGATGATGACCTTCTTGGCGCCGCCGTCGATGTGGGCCCGAGCCTTGGTGGCGTCGGTGAAGAAGCCGGTGGACTCGACGACGATGTCGGCACCGATGGTGCCCCACTTGAGGTCGGCGGGGTTGCGCTCGGCGAAGGCATGGATCTCCTTGCCGCCGACGACGATCGAGTTCTCGGTGGACGACACGTCGGCGTCGAGCCGGCCGAGGATCGTGTCGTACTTCAACAGATGGGCAAGCACGGAGTTGTCGGTCAGGTCGTTGACGCCGACGATCTCGATGTCGGCGCCCGAGGCACGAACGGCCCGGAAGAAGTTGCGGCCGATCCGGCCGAATCCGTTGATACCTACGCGAACGGTCACTTCGAATGCTCCTTGCATGTGAGCTGATGGGGCGGGGCAACACCTGGCAGCACCCGCGTCGCCATCGACCCTATCCCTAGGTCGGACCGGTCCAGGTTCGCGTCCCGGGGTACGTACCGGTAACCGGGTTCGAGGCCCATGTTTGTTCGCTTACCGGGTTTCGACGCGCCCGTCGCGACCTCGTCCCCTGGTCGCGGGGCTTGCTCTACCTACCTTCGCCCACGCCACGCGCTCGTTCCTCGCACGCGGCTGCTCAGCCCTCGTCGGCGAGCATCTCGGGGGTCAGCGACGCCTCGGTGTCGGGGATCTCGAGCTCCTCGGCGCGCTTGTCGGCCATCGCCAGCAGCCGCCGGATACGGCCCGCGATCGCGTCCTTGGTGAGCACCGGGTCGTGCAGCTGACCCAGCTCCTCCAGCGACGCCTGCTTGTGCTCGAGGCGGAGCGCCCCGGCGAGCTTCAGATGGTCGGGGATCTCATCGCCGAGGATCTCGAGCGCGCGATCGACGCGGGCTCCCGCGGCCACCGCGGCGCGGGCGGAGCGGCGCAGGTTGGCGTCGTCGAAGTTCGCGAGGCGGTTGGCGGTCGCCCGAACCTCGCGGCGCATCCGGCGCTCCTCCCAGGCCATCAGCGACTCGTGGGCGCCGAGGCGAGTGAGCAGCTGGCCGATCGCGTCACCGTCCCGGATCACGACCCGGTCGACTCCGCGCACCTCGCGGGCCTTGGACTGGATGCCCAGCCGCCGGGCGACGCCCACCAGCGCCAGGGCCGCCTCCGGACCGGGGCAGGTGACCTCCAGCGAGGACGACCGTCCGGGCTCCGTGAGGGAGCCGTGGGCCAGGAAGGCCCCCCGCCAGGCCGCGACCGAGTCACAGCCTCCGCCGGCCACCACCGCGGGCGGCAGGCCACGCACCGGGCGTCCACGCTGGTCAAGCAGGCCGGTCTGGCGGGCGAGGGCCTCGCCGTCCTTGGCGACGCGGACCAGGTAGCGGCTGCCCTTCCTGATGCCGTTGCCCTGCACCATCACCACGTCCGACTGGTGTCCGTAGACCTCGGCGATGTCGGTGCGCAGCCGACGAGCCGCCGCTCCCGTGTCCAACTCGGCCTCGACGACCACCTTGCCGCTCACGAGGTGCAGGCCGCCGGCGAAGCGCAGCATCGTCGCGACTTCGGCCTTACGGCAGCAGGTCTTCGAGATCTGCGTGTTGGCCAGCTCGGCCTTCACCTGTGCCGTCATCGCCATGGCCTGATCCTTTCACGCCTGGTCAATTCTTGGATCGAGCTTGTCGAGATCATCCTCGGGACAGGATGCGCGCGTAGGCCTCGGCCAGCCTCACCGGATCGTGGTGCGCCGACCCGTCCGCCGCCCCGACGTCCTCGACGACGAGCTCGGCACCGTACGCCGCGACGACGTGCTGGAGATCCGCGAGGCCGGCGCCGACCCTGCTGCGGTCGGCGAGCACCGTGTGGATCTTGAGGTCGGGCGCGTGCTCGACGAGTACGGCGAGATGGTCCTCCGGGCTGAACCCGCCGGTCTCCCCAGCCTGCTCCTCGAGGTTCAGGACGACGATGATCCGGGCGTCGGTCTCCACCAAGGCCGCCCTGAGCGTCGGGACCATGACGTGCGGGATCACCGAGCTGAACCAGGAGCCGGGTCCGAGCACCAACCAGTCGGCCGCGCGGACGGCGTCGATCGCCTGCGAGCAGGCCTCCGGGTCGGGCGGGTCGAGCGCGATCGACGAGATGACCCCCTCGGTGGTGGCCACCTCGACCTGACCCCGCACCGTCGTGACCGCGTCGGGGTCGCCCGGCACCAGACCGCGCACCTCGGCCGTGATGTCCATCGGCGTCAGGGCCATCGGCAGCACCCGTCCCGACGCACCCAGGAGCCGGCCGACCAGGTCCAGCGCGTCGACGTGGTCGCCGAGGAGCTCCCACAGGGCCACGATGAGGAGGTTGCCGACCACGTGGCCGCGCATCTCCCCGTCGCCCTCGAAGCGGTGCTGCACGACCCGCGCCCACGTGTCACCCCAGCGGTCGTCCTCGCAGAGCGCCGCCAGTGCCATCCGCAGGTCTCCGGGAGGGAGCACGCCGAACTCGCCGCGCAACCGCCCGGACGAGCCGCCGTTGTCGGCGACCGTCACGACCGCGGTGAGCTCGTCCACGGTCAGCTCGGCAACGAGGCGGCGCAGCGCCTGCAGCGACGCGTGCAGCCCGTGACCTCCGCCCAGCGCCACGACGGACTGGGCACGGGAGGGTGCGAACTCCGGGGTCACTCGCGGCCCAGGTCCCGGTGCACCGGCCGGGCGTCCACCCCGAGGGCGACCAGGCGCTTGGAGATCTCCTCGGTCATCGCGACGCTGCGGTGCTTCCCGCCGGTGCAGCCGATGGCGACCCTCATGAACCGCTTGCCCTCGCGCAGGTAGCCGTCCGCGACGCCGGCCAGGACCGGCACGTAGCCGTCGAGGAACTCCGCGGCGCCGTCCTGGGACTTCACGTACTCGGCAACCTCCACGTCGCGGCCGGTGCCGGGCCGCAGCTCGGGGATCCAGAACGGGTTGGGCAGGAATCTCATGTCGGCGACGAAGTCCGCGTCGACCGGGATGCCGTACTTGAAGCCGAAGCTGATCACGGTGACCTTGAGCGCGGTCGCGTCCTCGGACCCGAACGCGTCGGCGATCCGATCGGTGAGCTGGTGGACGTTGAGGGTCGTCGTGTCGATGACGAGGTCGGCATCGCTGCGCAGGTCGGCGAGGACGCGACGCTCGCGCTGCAGCCCGTCGAGCAGCCGGCCGCCGCCCTGGAGCGGGTGGGGCCGCCTCGCCGCCTCCTGCCGCCGGACCAGTGCATCGTCGGTCGCCTCGAGGAACACCAGCGTCGCCCGGCGGCCGGTGGCGCCCTGCGCGAGGTTTGCCTGCAACGACTGGAAGAACGACCCGGACCGGACGTCGACCACCACCGCGATCGGCTGGCTCTTGCCGCGGCTCTCGTCGACGAGCCGGACGACGTCGCGCAGCAGGCTCGGCGGCAGGTTGTCGACCACGTAGAAGCCGAGGTCCTCCAGCTCCTTGGCCGCTGTGGAGCGGCCGGCGCCGGTCATCCCGGTGACGACGACGAGCTCGCCCGGCTGGGTGTCCGACGCGGTCACTCGGGGCCCCTTGCCGGCCGGGTCCCTGCGAAGCCAGGACCGCAGCGGGTGGCGTCGTGGGGTGCCCATGCGGAGCGAAGCGAGCAACTGTCTGGGTGCACTACTCCTCCTCGATCTCACCGGTCGCGGTGTTCACGGACACGATGGTGGGCTCAGTCTTGCCGGTCCCGGTGTTCGCGGCGACCGCTTCCTTGATCGCGGCAGCGGTTGTGGGTCCGATACCCGGGACCATCGCGATCTCCTCGATGCTCGCCACGCGCAGCTTCTTCAGGGAGCCGAAGTGCTTGAGCAGGGTCTTGCGACGTACCTCGCCCAGTCCCGGCACCTCGTCGAGCAGGCTCTCGACCATCGACTTGGAACGGCGCGACCGGTGGTGGGTGATCGCGAACCGGTGCGCCTCGTCGCGGATCCGCTGCAGGAGGTAGAGGCCCTCGGACGACCGGGCGAGGATCACCGGGTCCTCCTGGACCGGCAGCCAGACCTCCTCGAGCCGCTTGGCCAGCCCGGCAACCGGGATGTCGTGGATGCCGAGCTCGTCGAGGGCGCGCTTGGCGGCCGCGACCTGGGGCGCGCCACCGTCGACCACGACCAGCCCGGGAGCGTAGGCGAACTTGCGGGGACGCCCGGTCTCCGGGTCGACGAGGAGCGGAGCAGACTGCTCCGCCCCGGGCGCAGCTTGAACATCCTGGCGGGCCTGCTCGTCGAGCAGCCGCCGGAACCGCCGGGTGATCACCTGATGCATGTGGGCGACGTCGTTCTGCCCGACGTGGCCTTCTCCCGTGCCCTTGATGACGAACCGGCGGTACTCGCCCTTCCGGGGCAACCCGTCCTCGAAGACCACCATCGAAGCCACCACCTCGGTGCCCTGGAGGTTGGAGACGTCGTAGCACTCGATCCGCAGCGGCACCTCGTCCAGGTCGAGCGCCACCTGGATCTCCTCGAGCGCCCGGTTGCGGGTCGTCAGGTCGCTGGCCCGCCTGGTCTTGTGCAGCACCAGCGCCTGGCCGGCGTTGCGGGCCACCGTCTGCTGCAGGGACTTCTTGTCGCCCCGCAGCGGGATCCGGATCGCGACCTTGCTCCCCCGCAGGTCGGAGAACAGCTGCTCGAACGTCGCGACGTCCGGCGGCAGGGTCGGGACCAGGATCTCGCGCGGGATCGTGTCCGAGTCGCCGCCGTAGAGCTGGAGCAGGAAGTCCTCAACCAGCTCCGCCGTGCCGCCCTCCTCGCCAGCGGAGCCCCGGGGACTGCCTTCGCGGGGCTCAG
>JAOPXC010000100.1 GCA_025965335.1 Nocardioides sp.
TCACCGACCTCGTCGAGCAGCCCGCGAAGGTGATGCGGATCGGCAGCATGATCCGCCAGCTCCTCGAGGAGGTGAAGGCGGCTCCGCTCGACGAGGCCAGCCGCAACCGCCTCAAGGAGATCCACCAAGCGTCGATCACGGAGCTCGAGGCCGGCCTCGCCCCGGAGCTGGTCGAGGAGCTCGACCGCCTGACACTGCCGTTCAGCGAGGACGCGACCCCGTCGGAGGGTGAGCTGCGGATCGCCCAGGCCCAGCTCGTCGGCTGGCTCGAGGGGCTCTTCCACGGCATCCAGACCGCGATCTACGCCCAGCAGATGGCGGCTCGTGCCCAGTTCGAGCAGATCCGCAAGAGTTTGCCTCACGGGATGCTGCCGCCCGGCAGCGGCGGCCAGCAGCAGGACGAGGAGCCGCACCGGCCCGGCGACTCCGGCGGGATGTACCTGTAACCAGGGCCCGCCGGTCTACTGGCTGCGGCGGCCGACGCGGCGTACGACGATCAGGCCGAGCAGGCCGACCAGCACCAGGGCGACACCGGGTGCCGCGGCACGGGCCAGCGTCGCGGGCTCGCCGTCGCTCACGTTGGTGAACACGGCCCGCTGCGGCTCCGGAGGCGTGGCCGGGCGACCGTTGCCGAGCAGCCGCTCCACCTGGCTGACGAGCTTGGCGCTGGCGGGTGCGGTGCCGCCACAGCTCTCGGCGGTCCAGACGTCGGAGCCGCCCCGGACGAAGAACATGTACCGCTTGTCCGCGGTCAGCTTGCCGAGGCCGCAGTTCGATCGCGTGGCGGAGTCAGTCGCTACCTGCACGTCGACGCTCGCGATGTCGCCCTTGTAGACGCGGTCGACGGTGACGTGGTGCGTGAACGTCGCGCCCTGCTGACCGCCGGACTTTCGTGTGCTCACGGCCGCGGTCACGGTGCCGGTGAAGACGGCCTGGGCGTTCTTGGTGTGGGACTGGGTGGTTGCCCCCCGGCAGCTGCACGCGGCGTGCGCGGGCACCGTGGTGAGGACGACGCAGCTCCCGGCGAGGAGCAGGGCGGCGAGGAGGCGGAGGTACCTGAGCACGAGAACATCACAACAGATCACAGGTCGAAGACACCAGCCAGCACCCGTGCGACGCCGTCGTCGTCGTGCCCGGGCGCCCGGTGACGGGCCGCCTGGACGACGGTGGGATGGGCGTCGGCCATGGCGTACGCCGCGCCCGCCCAGGCCAGCATCGGCAGGTCGTTGGGCATGTCCCCGAACGCGATCACGTGCTCCGCCCCGATCCCCAGGTCCTCGCACAGCAGGGCGAGCGTCGACGCCTTCGTGACACCCGGCGCGCTGATCTCGAGCAACGAGGACGCCGACGACCAGGTGATGACCAGGCGGCCCAGGACGGTCTCCTCGGCGAGGTCCCAGAACTCCTGGGGCTCGAGCCCCTCGTGGCGCGCGAGCAGCTTGAGCGCCGGCTCGGTGAACAACTCCTGGATCGACGCCCGTCGCGCTCCCTCCGGCAGGGGGTGCCGCTCCAGGAACTCCGGCTCGAGGCCGATGCCGGCCAGCGTCTCCACGGCGTAGGCCGTGCCGGGCAGGGCGGCCCGCAGCTCGCGGCAGACCTCGAGGCCGAGCCCGGGCTGGATCGGCCGGGTCAGGTGGACCGCCTCGCGAGCCACGTCCCACACCAGCGCCCCGTTGGAGACGATGGCCAGGCCGTGCTCGCCGACGTACTCGAAGACGTCCGCGGCCCACCGCAGCGGCCGGCCGGTCACGAAGACGACGGGGACCCCACGCCGTTCCAGCTCCTCCAGCACGCCACGCGTGTAGTCGGAGACCGTGCCGTCGGAGCGGACCAGGGTGCCGTCGAGGTCGGTGGCGACCAGCAGCGGGAGGCTCACGTGCGCGGCAGGGGTCGGGCCATGACGAGATGGCCCTCCTCGTCGGAGCCACGAAGCTCGGTGAACCCGCACTTCGCGAGGATCCGGAGGCTCGGGGTGTTGTCCGGCTCCACGCTGGCGCGGATGCGGACGCCGGCCCGGTCGGTCTCGACGAGCAGCGCCCGCAGGGCCTCGGTGGCGAAGCCCCAGCCGCGCGCCTCCTCGACCAGGCCGTAGCCGACCTCGGTCTCCGGGGCGTCGGCGGCCGGGTCGGGTGGCCCGAAGAACCCGATCGTGCCGAGCGCCGTCCCGCCGCGGGTGATGAGGCGCGGCCCCCAGGGATCACCCTGCTGGTACATGCTGACGCCGTCGCGGTCGTCCTGGCGCGGGAAGTCCGCGTGCCAGGTCGGTCGGCGGCGGCCGGCCATGATGTCGGCGGCCTGCTCGGGCGAGAGCAGCTCGAGGTTCAGCCGCTCGGAGACCACGGTTTCGGGGAGGCTCATTCGGGGTCCCCGTCGCCGAACCAGGTGTTCAGCTCGATGGCGGCACCGTCCTCGTAGACGCTCTCGGTGACGTCGTCGGCCGCGTCGATGACCGGCTGGATGGCCTGACCCATGGCGACCCCGCGCCCCGCCCACCGCAGCATCTCGATGTCGTTGCGGCCATCGCCGATCGCGAGGACGTCGGCGGCGGCGAGCCCGAGCTCCCGCGCCACGTGCTCCAGCCCGGAGGCCTTCGAGACTCCCACGGGCGCCAGGTCGAGCCACGCGGTCCAGCCGACGACGTAGTTGGTGCCGTGCAGGCCGAGGTCCTCGGCCAGCGCGACGAAGTCGTCCGCGGTGGCGTCGGGGTCGCGGATGATCACCCGGCTGACCGGCCCCGAGACGAGGTCGGCCACCTCCGCGATCGTCATCTCGCCGGTCAGCTCGCCGTCGGGGAAGTGCCGGTTGACCCGGTAGCCGACGCCGCGCTCCTCCACCGCGACGAGCGCGGTGGGGTGCCGCTCGAGGATCGCCGACACCGCGGGGCGGGCGTCGAAGGTCTCCTCGTGGACGACCTCCAGCGGCGGGTAGCGGAAGACGACGGCGCCGTTGCTGGCCACGATCCACAGCGGGTCGTGGCCGTCGGAGTGCAGGGCCAGGAGGTCGGCGACGTCCGTCATGCCGTGCGGTGAGCGCCCACTGGCCAGCACCACGTGGGCCCCGGCGTCGAGCGCCCGCTGGACGGCATCGTGGACCGCCGGCGTGATCTCCTCGCGGGTCGTGCCGCCACCGTCGATCCACTTGAGCAGGGTGCCGTCGATGTCGAGCGCGACGAGCCGCGGGCGCCAGTCGGGGTGGCGCGACGCCTGGTTCGCGACCCTTCGAGACGGGCGTGGGCGGCTCTCCTCCGGGACCGCCTCCGCACCCACCGACCGCGGGGCCCGCTCGGCCGCCGAGTCGCGGGCCGCGTCAACCAACGAGGGGCTCCAGCACCTCACGGCCACCGAGCCACGGTTGCAGGGCCTTCGGCACCTTCACCGACCCGTCGGCCTGCTGGTGTGTCTCCAGGATCGCGACGATCGCGCGGGGGATCGCGCACAGGGTGCCGTTGAGGGTCGCGACCGGGCCGATCGTCTGCTCGCCGTCGGCGGGGTAGCGCGCGCGGGTGTCGAGGCGCCGGGTCTGGAACTCGGTGCAGTTCGAGGTCGACGTGAGCTCGCGGTACTTGCCCTGGGTCGGGATCCAGGCCTCGCAGTCGAACTTGCGGATTGCGGACAGACCCAGGTCGCCGGCCGCCACGTCGATGACCCGGTAGGCCAGCTCCAGCTTGTCGAGGAACTGCTTCTCCCACTCGAGCAGCCGCTGGTGCTCGGCGTAGGACTCCTCGGGCGTGGTGTAGACGAACATCTCGACCTTGTCGAACCAGTGCACCCGGATGATGCCCTTGGTGTCCTTGCCGTGCGAGCCGGCCTCCTTGCGGAAGCACGGGCTGAACGCGGCGTACCGCAGCGGCAGCGAGCCGCCGTCGAGGATCTCATCGGAGTGGTACGCCGCCATCGGGACCTCCGACGTGCCCACGAGGTAGAGGTCCTGGCCCTCGATCCGGTAGACGTCGTCGGCGGCCTGGCCGAGGAAGCCGGTGCCCTCCATCGCGCGCGGCTTCACCAGCGAGGGCGCGATCACCTGGGTGAAGCCCGCGTCGCGGGCCTGCTCCATCGCGAGGTTGATCAACGCGAACTCGAGCTCGGCGCCGACGCCGGTCAGGAAGTAGAAGCGGCTGCCCGAGACCTTGGCCCCGCGCTCGAGGTCGATGGCGCCGAGCCTCCGCCCGAGCTCGACGTGGTCGCGCGGCTCGAAGTCGAACTCTGCCGGCGTGCCCACGGTCTCGAGCACGACGAAGTCGTCCTCGCCGCCGGCCGGGGTCTCGTCGGCGGCGATGTTGGGGATGCTCATCAGCGCGTCCTGCCAGGCGGCCTCGGCCTGGGCCTGCGCCGCCTCGGCGGCCTTCACGTCGGCCGCGAGTGACTTGGTGCGCGCCAGGAGCGCCTGCTTCTCGTCGCCCTCGGCCCGCGGGATCAGCTTGCCGAGCTGCTTCTGCTCGCCGCGCAGCGTCTCGAACTGGCTGATCGCGGCCCGTCGGGCGGTGTCCGCCGAGAGCGCCCGGTCCACGATGTCTCCGCTGAGGCCGCGCTTCGTCTGGGCGGCGCGCACGCGGTCGGGTTCATCTCGGAGGGTCCGGGGGTCGATCATGTCCGGGTCCCCGCGGAGAGAGGAGCGTAGCGATGCTCGTCGTGGGGTGAGGTCATGTTCGCAAGGCTATCCGTCGTCCGATGTCGCCTCATCCGAGATACGGCTCCCACCACCCACCCCGGCATACTGACCGTCGCCCGTCCGACCGCTCCGACCTGCAAGGAACCGCGTGCTCGACCGCCCCCGCCTCGCCCTCCTGGGCTGCGCCGCGCTGTGCTTCGGACTCTTCGCCGTGCTCAGCCTGGCGGTCGTGCACGGGTGGGGACCGGTCGCGTCGATCGACGGTCGCGGCGACCCGGCGCGCGACTGGGCCGTCTCCGAGGCGTGGTTGCGGCAGCCGCTGCGCTGGGTCGAGCTCGCATTCGCAACGGTCGGCATGATCGTCCTCACCACGATCGTCGCGGTCGCGATGCTGGTCAGGAAGCACCGCCGGGCCGCCCTCTTCGCCGTGGTCGTCATGATTGTCACGTCGTTGACCACGACGGCCCTCAAGGTCTGGGTCGGCCGCGACCGGCCGCCCTGGCAGGACGCCCAGGCGCTGCTGCACAGCAAGTCGTTTCCCTCCGGCCACGCCTCCTCGATCGTCGCGTTCGGCGGGACCGTCATGGTGCTGGTGATGATGCTCGTACGGCGGTCGAACCTGCGCCGGGCGGCGTACGTCGGGGCCACCGCGTTGATGGTCGTGGTCGGCGCCGACCGGGTGCTCCTGGGCCGGCACTACCCGTCCGACGTGGTCGGCGGCGCGCTCCTCGGAGCGGGGATGGTCTTCCTCGGGCTCGCGGTCTACAGCCCGCTCCCGCGGAGCCTGGCGTCGAGGATCGAGCCGCTCCCCGAGGTGTTCGTCTCGGCGCGACGGCTCGCGGTGATCCTCAACCCGATCAAGGTCGAGGACACCGGCCAGTTCCAGGCGATCGTGACCTCGATGGCGAGCGAGGCCGGCTGGTCCGCCCCGAGCTGGCACTACACGACCATCGAGGACCCGGGCACGGGCATGGCCGAGGCCGCGGCCGTCGCCGGTGCCGACCTGGTGCTGGTCTGCGGGGGCGACGGCACGGTGCGCGAGGTGTGTGCGGAGCTGGCCGGCACCGGCATCCCGGTGGGCATCATCCCGGCGGGCACCGGCAACCTGCTCGCCCGCAACCTCGACATCCCGCTCTACATCCGCTCGGCCATCGACGTCGGACTCAACGGCCAGGACCGCGCCATCGACCTGGTCGCGGTCGAGGGCGACGGTTTCGAGCCCACCCACTTCATGGTGATGTCCGGCATGGGCTTCGACGCCGCGATCATGGAGGGCGTCAACGAGGACCTGAAGAAGCGGGTCGGCTGGTTCGCCTACGTGCTGTCGGCGCTGAAGTCCCTGATGTTCCCCGCCGTCCGGATCGAGATCTCGGTCGATGGTGAGGAGGTCACCCGGCACCGCGCCCGGACCGTGGTGGTCGGCAACGTGGGCTTCCTGCAGGCCGGGATGCCGCTGCTCCCCGATGCCGCCATCGACGACGGCCTGCTCGACGTCGTGATCCTGCACCCGCGGCGGTTCCTGTCCTGGCTGCCGCTGGCCTACCGGGTGCTGGCCAAGCAGTCCCGCACCGACGACACCATCAACCGGATGACCGGTCGCACCATCGTGGTCCGCGCCTCGATCGACACCCCCCGCCAGCTCGACGGGGACTCCATCGGCCCCGGTCGCGAGCTGCGGATGGAGTGCCTGCACGGGCGGGTGCTGGTGCGGGTTCCGCGGTGAGGGGACGCGCAGTTTCACTGGTTAACCAGTGAAACCGGCACTGGGCGTGGCGTATACGCCACGCCCAGTGCCGGTTTCCCGTGTTCAGTCCCACACCCCGGGCGACGTCGACGTACGACGTCAAGGGGCGCCGAGTCGGCCTCAGCCGGCGACGACCGCCTCGGGTCGGGCCTCCTCGGCCTGCGGACTGCCCTGGACCACGAAGTCCTTCTGCCGGATCAGGATCAGGCACAGGAGGCCCGCGGAGAACGCGATCACGGCGGCGATGACGCCGATGTGGTTGAGCGCGTCGATGAAGCTCGCGGTCGCGGCATCGGCGATCTGCTGCCGGGTCTCGGGCGGCGCGGCCTGGATCGCCGCCCCGACCTGGCCCCCGGTGACGGCGTCCGCGATCTGTCCGGAGCTACCGGCAGCGGAGGTGCCGGCGAGCCGGCTGGTGATGTGGCTGGCGACCTCGTGGCTGAAGATCGAGCCGAGCGCCGCGATCCCGGTGGCGATGCCGACCTGGCGGAACGTCGAGTTCACGCCCGACGCCATCCCGGACCGGTCCGCGGAGACCACGCCGACCGCGGTCGAGGCCAGCGGCACGTTGATCATGCCGACGCCGAAGCCGGCGACGGTCAGACCCGGGATCAGGTGCGTCCAGCCGTCGCTCGGGTCGATCCCGATCAGCAACAGCAGACCGACGCCCAGGACCAGGAACCCCGGCCCGATCAACCACTTCGCCGGGATGTGGCCGATGAACCGCCCCGCGAGCGACGCCGCGACGAAGGACGCCGCCGACAGGAACAGGAAGCGCAGCCCGGCGTCGACGG
>JAOPXC010000107.1 GCA_025965335.1 Nocardioides sp.
GCGAGGATGTCGCGGACGATGCCGCCGACGCCGGTGGCGGCCCCCTGGTAGGGCTCGACGTACGACGGGTGGTTGTGCGACTCGATCTTGAACGTGACGGCGTAGCCCTGCCCGATGTCGATGACACCGGCGTTCTCGCCGATCCCGGCGAGCAGCTTCCCGGCGGGCGTGACCTGCGGGATCTCGGAGAACTGCCTGAGGTGGACCTTGGAGCTCTTGTAGGAGCAGTGCTCGCTCCACATCACGCTGTACATCGCGAGCTCCGAGCTCGTGGGCCGGCGGCCGAGGATCTCGCGGATCTGCTGGTACTCGTCGGCCTTGAGCCCGAGCTCGGCCCAGGGCTGTTCGCGACGGGGATCCTCGGAGGCTGCGGTGACGGTGTCGAGCGCGGACTTCAGGGGGGCCTCTGGCACGGGCCCAATCTACCGGCGGCGCCGAGTCACCGCCCGAGTGGCACCCCGCGCAGCTCGGACGTGGGCCGCAGCCGGATCACGTCGTGCCCGGCGGCGCTGCGGGTCGCGGCGTCGGGGGCGCGCACGAGCACGCTGAACGGCGCGTCGGTGTAGGCGAGTGCGCCGCTGACCTCGCCCGCGCCCGTGTCGTAGAGCCAACCGAAGCGCAGCGGTCGCCCGGCCGCCCCGCGGATCGAGACGCGTCGAGCGCTCTGTGCGTCGTAGTAGTCGATCGCGTCGGCGCTGGAACGCCACTCGGCGTACGCAATGCTCACGTGCCGGCCGTCGAGGGGGACGCGGCACTCGTAGAGCTGGCGCAGCTGCGGAGCCGACTCCGTGGCCAGCAGGTCGGTGCAGCGGTCCAGGTCGAGACTCGGGAAGACCCAGGCGAGCCCGGCCGCACCGGTGGGCTCCGGGCAGTCGGCCAACGCGGCAGCCTCGCTGCCGTTCCAGCAGCGGAACGCCGGTGCCGGCCCCGGCTCGGTCGCCGGCGGGGTGCTGGACGGGACCGAGGCCGTCGGCGCGCTCGGAGTCGCCGCGCTCCCCGCCGACGGCGGGTCGTTGCGGGCCAGCTCGGTGCCCGCGAGCACCGCGGTCGCGAGGGCGACCAGCCCGAAGGCCGCACCCGCGTGTCGCCACTGTCGTCGCGGCCCGGTCATCGGGCCGGTCCCCGACGGCTCAGCGCAACATGCCGTCGGCCATGACCTCGAGCAGCGGGAACACGGTGGACTCCGGGAGGTCGCCCTGGTCGGCCACCACGGCCACGCCACCGACGAGCCGGCAGATCGTGACCGCGTCCACGCCGGGGCGCAGCGCACCGGCAGCCGCAAGGCGCTCCACCACCTTGTCGGTGGCGCCGGTCAGCGTGCGGCACTTGCTCGCGATCGGGGACCCGCTGTCGTCGAGCGCGGAGGTGATCTTCGCCGGGCCGCCCTTGTGCAGGCTGATCAGCGCGACATAGGCGCGAAGCCAGGCCACCAGCAGGTCGCGCGGCGGGCCCTCGGTGGCCAACGCCTTCTCGGCGGCCTCGTCGACCCGATCCATCCACGACCTCATCATCGCGTCCAGGAGGTCGTCGCGCTTGGGAAAGTGCCGGTAGAGGGTGCCGGGGCCGACGCCGGCCCGCTTCGCGACCTCGTCGAGGGAGGCGTCGTAGCCCTGTTCGCGGAAGACCTCGCGCGCGACCTCGACGATCCGGTCGTAGTTGCGCTGCGCATCGACGCGCATCGCAATCACCTCTCTCGAGTCAAGAAATCCAACGCAACTTGATAAACGGAGACAGCCTCCGTATCGTTCTCAGGGAAACCGGAGTCATCCTCCACATAGTCTACGTCGGCCGGACCGGCCAGAACAGGACTGATTGCCCCCATGTCTTCGTCCAACACCCTCAACTCGACCGGCAGCAACCGGGGCACCACCCCCGCCCCGGGGCCGCCCGTCGACCTCCCTGCGAACGCCGGCCGCGCAGCCACCGGCGTCGCGATCGTGCTCGTCGCCCAGTTGATGCTGGTGCTCGACATGACCGTCGTGAACGTCGGGCTGCCGGCCATCGCCTCCGACCTCGGCTTCGGCCCCGCGAACCTGTCCTGGGTCCTCAACGGGTACTCGCTGGCCTTCGGCGGGCTGTTGCTGCTCGGCGGCCGCCTGGGAGACGTCTACGGACGGCTCCGCATCTTCGAGCTCGGGCTGGCCGTCTTCACCGCCTCCTCGCTGCTCGGCGGTCTGGCCCAGTCACCCGGCTGGCTGGTCGTCGCCCGGGCCGCCCAGGGCCTCGGAGCGGCTCTGGCCGCGCCGGGCGTGCTCGCGCTGCTCACCACCAGCGCCCCGGACCAGGCGGCCCGCAACCGCGCCCTCGCCCTGTTTGCCGCCGTGTCGTCGGGTGGTGCGTCGCTCGGGCTCCTGCTCGGCGGCTTCGTCACCGACGTGGGTTCCTGGCGGTGGACCCTGTTCATCAACGTCCCGATCGGCATCGCGGTGCTGAGCCTGGCTCGGCGCTTCGTGTCCGAGACCGCACCGCGACCGGGTCGCTTCGACTTCGTCGGCGCGATCTCGGCCACCCTGGGCGCAGTCGCGATCGTCTGGGGCCTGATCGAGGCGCCCACGTACGGCTGGACGTCGGGCCGCACGCTCGGCGGCCTCGTCACCGGAGCCGTCCTCCTGGCGGTCCTGGCGATCACCGAACGCCGGGTGGCACACCCGATGCTGCGACCGGCGCTGCTCCGCAACCGCCGGCGGCTCGGCGCCCTCGCGGTCATGACCCTCGTGGTCGGGTCGCAGTTCTCGATGTTCTTCCTGGTCGTGCAGTACTTCCAGCAGGTGCTGGGTTTCGGCCCGCTTGCCTCGGGCTTCGCGTTCCTGCCCCTCACGCTCGGGATCTTCTCGATGTCCCGGGTCACGCCCCGGCTGGTCGAGAGGTTCGGCCACGCGCCGCTGCTCCTCGTCGGCACGATCGGGCTGGCCACCAGCTTCGCGTGGCTGAGCCAGGTCAGCACGACGAGTGGCTACCTGACGGCGATCCTCGGCCCGATGGTGCTCAACGGCGCGTCGGCGGGCCTCGTCTTCATGCCGGTCACGTCGCTGGTCCTCTCCGGCGTCGAGCCGGAGCACGCCGGCGCGGCTTCGGGGCTGCTGCAGACCACCCAGCAGCTCGGCGGCGCGATCGGCCTCGCCGTGATCGTGTCGGTCTACGCGGCCGGCGCCGTCCCCGGCGCCTTCGTGCCCGGAGCCCGGGCGGCGTTCCTCACCTCCGCGACCATGGCG
>JAOPXC010000111.1 GCA_025965335.1 Nocardioides sp.
CCTGCGCGGCAAGTACGGTCCCGGGACCGCATGGGTCGTGCTGGCCGATCCCGCGGGCAACGAGTTCTGCATCCTGAGGTCCGAATCCGAGGTGGCCGCGGCGCCCCCACCGGCACCCCACTGACGGAACGACCTCGGCGTCTGACACGTCCGACCAACATGCTGACCCGCCGTGACCTGATGCGTTCGCTGTCCCTGGCCGTGATGGCGGTGGCTGTCCCGCAGTTCGCGTCCGGTTGCGACTCCGACTCCGACGGCGGGGGCGGTAGCGGTGGCACGGGGGACAGCACCGACCTGAAGCTCGTCTCCTCCGATGTCGAGCGCTCCGGCGGGGACCCCGCCGCGATCACCGCTGCCGTGGGCTCGATCCACGCCCTGGGGGCCGGTCTCTATGGCCGGCTGTCCGGCGCTGAGGGCAACCTCGCGCTCTCGCCGTACTCCGTCGGACTGGCGTTGGCTCTCACCGTGAATGGGGGGCGCGGCACCACCCGCGACGAGATGCTGGACGTGCTCGCCACCGAGAGCGTGGACGAGCTCAACGGCGGGCTCAACGCCCTCACCCAGCACCTGGAGTCCCTGGCCGGCAAGCAGGAGCGTGCCGACGGCAGCGAGGCGACCATCGCGCTGGACAGTGCCAATGCGCTGTTCGGGGAGAAGACCGAGACCTGGGCGCAGGACTTCCTGGACACCCTCGCCCGTGAGTACGGCGCCGGGATGCAGACGGTGGACTTCAAGGGAGCGTTCGAGGCCGCGCGCGTACTCATCAACGACTGGGTCGCCGAGCAGACGCAGGACCGGATCGAGGACCTGATCGCCACCGGGGTGCTCAACCAGCTCACCCGGCTCGTGCTGGTGAATGCTCTCTACCTCAAGGCGCCATGGGAGGAACCGTTCGAGAAGGACGCCACCGCGGAGCTGCCGTTCCACCTTGCCGAGGGCGGCGAGATCGCGGTGCCGACCATGCGCAAGGCTCTGGAGCGGTCCGCGTACGGCTCCGGTGACGGCTGGCGGGCAGTCCGGCTGACGTACGCGGGAGGGGACCTCGGCATGACGGTGGTGCTCCCGGATCCCGAGCGGATGGCCGAGCTCGAGCGGTCCGCGGCGAGCGGGGGGCTGGCGGAGATCATCTCCTCGGTGCGGCCGAACGCGGTCGAGCTGACCATCCCCACGTGGACCTTCCGTACCCAGGCGTCCCTCAGAGCCACCCTGGAAGCCCTCGGGATGCCGACCGCCTTCACGGGCAACGCCGACTTCGCCGGCATGACGACCGACGAGCCCTTGCAGATCGCGGCCGTGATCCATCAGGTGTTCATCGCCGTGGACGAGGAGGGCACCGAGGCGGCCGCTGCGACCGCGGTCGTTGTGCGGGCCGAGTCCGCCCTGGCCCCGGGCGTGCGGATGGTGGTGGACCGACCGTTCCTGTTCGTGATCCACGACGTCGAGCACGGGACGCCGCTCTTCGTGGGCCGGGTGTCGGACCCCCGCGGGTAGAGTGGAGTCAGCACCCCCTGCCTTTCGTGGCCGGGGGCTGTTGTGCTGTTCCACCATCTGATTTCGGTACCTATTTCTGGGAGTGCCCCGTGAGCCTGACCGGCCTGGCGGACGCCGTCCTTGCCGACCCCACCCTCGCCACCGCGATGCGGGACGCGCGCGCCGGGGAGGTCCGTGCGCTCGACCTGACCGGCCCCGAGGCGATGCGCCCGTTCGTGGTCGCGGGCCTGGTCCGGGAGGGCCGCACGGTCCTGGCGGTCACCGCGACCGCCCGTGAGGCCGAGGACCTGGTCACCGCGCTGGGAGACCTCGTCGACCCGTCGCTCGTGGCCTACTACCCGAGCTGGGAGACGCTGCCGCACGAACGGCTGAGCCCACGTAGCGACACGGTCGGTCGCCGGCTTGCCGTGCTCCGCCGGCTCAGCCACCCCGGCACCCACGCGAGCAATGGTCCGCTGCAGGTCGTCGTCGCGCCCGTCCGCTCGATCCTCCAGCCCCAGGTGCAGGGCCTCGGCGACCTCGCGCCGGTCGAACTGGTCTCCGGCGACACGGCGCCGCTCGACGACGTCGTGCGGCGCCTCGCGGACGCGGCGTACTCCCGCGTCGACCTGGTCGAGAAGCGCGGGGAGTTCGCGGTCCGGGGCGGCATCGTGGACGTCTTCCCGCCCACCGAGGAGCACCCGTTGCGGGTGGAGTTCTGGGGCGACGACGTCGACGAGATCCGCACCTTCGCGGTCTCCGACCAGCGCACGCTGGAGAAGGTCGAGCGGCTCTGGGCGCCGCCGTGCCGTGAGCTGCTCCTCACCGAGGAGGTGCGTCACCGGGCCGCGGAGCTCGGACGCGCGCACCCGGCGCTGCTGGAGCTCACCGACAAGATCGCCTCGGGGATCGCCGCGGAGGGCATGGAGTCCCTCACGCCCGCACTCGTCGACCAGATGGAGCTGCTCGTCGACCTGATGCCCACCGACACCCACGTGCTGGTCCTCGATCCCGAGCGGGCCCGCAGCCGCGCCCACGACCTGGTCGCGACCAGCGAGGAGTTCCTCGAGGCCAGCTGGGCGGTCGCCGCGGGTGGCGGCACCGCGCCGATCGACCTCGGCGCCGCGTCGTACCGCTCGCTCGCTGACGTCCGGGAGCACTCCCTGGGGCGCGACCTGGCCTGGTGGACGATGAGCCCGTTCGGCCTGGACGACCCCGCGGCGGTCGAGACCCCGCTGCGGGACTCGCTCGGCGAGATCGTCCGCGCCGACGTGGACGTGCTGGCCGGGGCGGTGCCCACCCGCACGCTGCCCGCCCGGGCCGTCGACGCCTACCGCGGCGACGCCGAGCGTGCGATCGCCGACGTGGGCCAGTGGCTCAAGGAAGGGTTCCGGGTCGTCGTGGTCCACCTCGGCCACGGTCCGGCCCAGCGGATGGTCGAGGCGCTCGGCGAGCACGACCTGGCCGCCCGGCTGGTCGACGACCTGGTCTCGACGGGCACACCGTCCGGGGGTCTGCCCGACGACGTCGTCACGGTCACCTGCGGTGCCATCGCTCATGGCTTCGTCGACGAGACGAACCGCGTCGTCCTGCTGACCGGCGAGGACATCTCCGGCCAGAAGTCCTCGACCCGCGACATGCTCAAGATGCCGGCCCGCCGCAAGCGCCAGATCGACCCGCTCGAACTGTCGGCCGGCGACTACGTCGTCCACGAGCAGCACGGCGTCGGCCGGTTCGTGGAGATGAAGCAGCGCGAGGTCGGGGGAGCGGTCCGCGAGTACCTCGTCCTCGAGTACGGCGCCTCCAAGCCCAGAGGTGCCAGTGGGCCCGTTCATGATCGTTTGTACGTGCCCGCCGATGCCCTCGACCAGGTGACCCGGTACGTCGGCGGCGAGCAGCCGAGCCTCGACCGACTCGGTGGCGCCGACTGGGCCAAGCGCAAGGGGCGGGCCAGGAAGGCCGTCCGCGAGATCGCGGCCGAGCTGATCAAGCTGTACGCCGCCCGCCAGGCCACGAAGGGCTACGCGTTCGGGCCCGACACCCCGTGGCAGCGCGAGCTCGAGGACGCGTTCCCGTTCCAGGAGACGCCCGACCAGCTGAGCACGGTCGACGAGGTCAAGGCCGACATGCGGCTGACCGTGCCGATGGACCGACTGGTCTGTGGCGATGTCGGCTACGGCAAGACCGAGATCGCCGTTCGCGCCGCGTTCAAGGCGGTCCAGGAGGGCAAGCAGGTCGCCGTACTCGTGCCGACGACGCTGCTGGTCACCCAGCACCTCTCGACGTTCGCCGAGCGGATGAGCGGTTTCCCGGTCAACCTCAAGGGCCTGTCCCGGTTCCAGACCGACAAGGAGGCCCGCGAGGTGATCGCGGGCCTGGCGGACGGCACCGTCGACATCGTCGTCGGCACGCACCGCCTGCTGAACCCCGACATCCGCATGAAGGACCTCGGGCTGATCATCGTCGACGAGGAGCAGCGTTTCGGCGTCGAGCACAAGGAGCAGATGAAACGGCTCCGCACCTCCGTCGACGTGCTCTCCATGTCGGCGACGCCGATCCCGCGCACCCTCGAGATGGCGATCACCGGCATCCGCGAGATGTCCACGATCACAACGCCTCCCGAGGAGCGGCACCCGGTGCTGACCTATGTCGGCGGCTACGAGGACCGGCAGGTCGTCGCCGCCGTACGCCGTGAGCTGCTGCGTGAGGGGCAGGTCTTCTACATCCACAACCGGGTCCAGTCGATCGAGAAGGCCGCCGCGAAGATCCGCGAGCTGGTGCCCGAGGCGCGCGTCGCCACGGCCCACGGACAGATGGGCGAGCACCTGCTCGAGCAGGTGATGCTGGACTTCTGGGAGAAGCGGTTCGACGTGCTGGTGTGCACGACGATCGTGGAGTCCGGGCTCGACGTCTCGAACGCCAACACCATGATCATCGAGCGGTCCGACACGCTCGGCCTCAGCCAGCTGCACCAGCTGCGCGGCCGGGTCGGCCGGAGCCGGGAGCGGGCCTACGCGTACTTCCTCTACCCCCAGGAGAAGCCGCTCACCGAGACCGCGCACGAACGGCTCGCCACCCTCGCCCAGCACTCCGACCTCGGCGGCGGCATGGCGATCGCGATGAAGGACCTCGAGATCCGCGGCGCCGGCAACCTGCTCGGCGGGGAGCAGTCCGGCCACATCGCCGACGTCGGCTTCGACCTCTACGTGCGCCTGGTGGGCGAGGCGGTCCACGAGTTCCGGGGAGACGCCGAGCCGGAGCTCAACGAGGTCCGCATCGAGCTGCCGATCGACGCCCACCTGCCGCACGACTACATCTCCAGCGAGCGATTGCGCCTGGAGATGTACAAGCGGCTGGCCGAGGTGCGCTCCGACGAGGACGTCGACCTGCTGCGCGACGAGATGATCGACCGCTACGGCAACCCGCGCGAGGAGGTGACGAGCCTCCTGACGGTCGCCCGGTTCCGCGCCCGAGCCCGCAGCGCCGGCATCGGCGAGGTCACCATCGCCGGCAAGAACGTGCGGTTCGCGCCGGTCGTGCTCCCGGAGTCGCGCGTGATCCGGCTGATGCGGATGTATCCCAAGAGCATCGTGAAGTCGCAGGTCGGCACCGTCCTGGTGCCGCGCCCGATCACCACCGTCGGGGGCGCCCGCCCGATCACCGGGGTTGCCCTGCTCGAGTGGGTGCGCGGCGTGATCGACCAGGTGCTCGACCCGCCGGCGGCCAACTGAGCCGACCCGCGCGGTCCCGAGGGCGCGATCGCCTGCTTCTTCGGGCCTGCATACACTGGCGGCGCCCGCAGCCGCGTGTGTCGCGGGTCGAAGGAGTAGTCGTGAGCGTGTCTCGTCCGCTGGCCGGAATCGCCGCCGCATCCGCCCTGATGCTCTCGGGGTTGCTGTCCGGATGCGGGATCGCCGGCACCAGCTGGCACCCCGGCGCCGCCGCCGACGTCGGTGCCGAGACGATCTCCGTCGACCACGTGGACTACGTGACCACCAACTACTGCTCCGCCATCGCGGACCAGCTGACCCAGGCCGGCAACGTCCTCCCGCTGCGCTACCTCCGCGAGGGCGTCACCGGTCAGCTCGTGCTGGTCTCGGCCGCCCGCCAGCTCGGCAAGGAGTACGCCGTCGGGACCGGCGACCAGTACAACCGCAAGGTGGCCCAGCTCGAGCAGGCCGTGGCCGCGCTCCCCACGGACGAGCAGGCTGCCGTGATCGAGATCGAGTCCTCCGACACCTACGTCACCGACATCCTCACGGGCGTCGGAAACGCCCTGGCCGTCGGCCAGGAGAAGCCGACGAGCGACCAGGCGGTCGCCGCGGGTCAGCAGGCGCTCACGAAGTGGATCGCCGACCACGGCGTCGAGATCGACCCGGCGTTCGGCGTCGAGATCGTGGACGGGAAGTCGAAGCCCATCGACACCGACCTCTCGTTCGCCGCCGGCACCACCGCGAAGGCCGGGTCGGCCACGAGCCCGGACCCCGCGTACGCCAGCGCCCTTCCCGCCACCCAACGCTGCGGCTGACCATGACCGGCCCGGACCCCTCGGGTGAGCCGGAACGGCCCGCCGGGACCGACCAGCCGGAGACGTCCGGCGATCCGCTGCGCGAGTTCCTGGCCGTCATGCGCCGACTCCGGGCGGAGTGCGACTGGAAGCGCGGGCAGACCCACCGGACCCTGGCCCGGTACCTCCTGGAGGAGACCCAGGAGACCCTCGAGGCGATCGACGAGTGGGCCGAGACCGGCGACCCGGCGCACCTCGAGGAGGAGCTCGGTGACCTGCTGCTGCAGGTGTACTTCCATGCGGTGATCGCCGAGGAGTCGGGCGCGTTCACCCTCGACGATGTCGCCCGTGGCATCACCGCCAAGATGTACCGCCGCAACCCGCACGTGTTCGCTCCCGACGGCGACCAGCCGGTGTCCGGCGCCGACGCCATCAACGAGGCGTGGGAACGGATCAAGGCGGAGGAGAAGCCCCGCTCGTCGGTGACCGAGGGACTGCCACCCGGCCTGCCGGCGCTGCTCTACGCCGACAAGGTGCTCAACCGGCTGGCCCGTGCGGGGGACCTGCCGGCGATGGAGGCGTCGGACGACCTCGGCGACCGGCTGCTCGCCCTCGTCGCCGAGGCGCGGCAGGCCGGCGTCGACCCGGAACAGGCCCTCCGTGACGCCGTTCGCCGAATCCTGCCCACCTGACCTCGACCCGGCTCGGGTTGACGTCGTGAGCCGTCAAGAAGCGCCGGGTCGGCGTCGGCTGCCGCCGCGGGTGCTGCCGCGATCGGCCGCGGGCCGGGGCTAGGGTGAACGCGTGCCCAGACGCACGTCCCGACACCTGGAGGAGCAGTACGTGGCATCCATCGAAGCAGTTGGCGCACGCGAGATCCTCGACTCGCGCGGTAACCCCACCGTCGAGGTCGAGGTGCTGCTCGACGATGGGGCCTTCGCCCGGGCGATGGTGCCCAGCGGCGCGTCCACCGGTGCCTTCGAGGCCGTGGAGCTTCGCGACGGCGGCGACCGCTACGGCGGCAAGGGCGTGCACACCGCCGTCGACGCCGTGATCAAGACCATCGGCCCCACCGTCGAAGGGCTCGCCGCGGACGACCAGCGCCTGGTCGACCAGACGATGATCGAGCTCGACGGCAACCCCAACAAGGCCCAGCTGGGCGCCAACGCCATCCTGGGCGTCTCGCTCGCCGTGGCCCGCGCCGCGGCCGAGTCGGCCGGCCTGCCGCTCTACCGCTACGTCGGCGGCCCCAACGCCCACCTGTTGCCGGTCCCGATGATGAACATCCTCAACGGCGGTTCGCACGCCGACTCCAACGTCGAAGTGCAGGAGTTCATGATCGCGCCGATCGGCGCCCCCACGTTCCGCTAGGCCCTGCGCCACGGCGCCGAGGTCTACCACGCGCTCAAGTCGGTGCTGAAGAAGCGCGGGCTGGCCACCGGTCTCGGTGACGAGGGCGGCTTCGCCCCCGACCTGGAGTCCAACCGGGCCGCGCT
>JAOPXC010000112.1 GCA_025965335.1 Nocardioides sp.
AGCTGCGGACGCCAGATCTCGTCGCTGGCGACGAACCCGGCGTCCTCGGCCTCGAGCCACCAGCTGCCGAAGATCTCGTCGACGACGTCGTCGAGGTCCTCGCCCTCGACCGCCACCCGGCGAGCCCGCTCGAACGCCGCGGTCCGCTCGATCCGGGCCCGGCTGCCGTCCGGCATCACGATCTGGCGCAGCCCGTGGTGGGTGCGCTCGAGGTGCATGAGCAGGGCCGCCAGCGAGCGGTTGCGGGGCGCCCAGCCGGCGTCGGGCAGGGTCAGCCGGAACATCGCCTCGCAGCGACCCTCCGGCAGCGACTCGACCAGACGCACGCGCGGGTCGGAGGCATAGCCGACCCGGACGAGCCGGGCGTCGAGCTGCGGGTCGTCGAGTGGGGAGACCCGGTCGTCGGTGATCGCCGACCAGTCACCCAGCAGCGTGACCACCAGGTCCGACAAGGTGGAGGCGAGCACCGCGTCCACGACCGCCGCCACCCGCTGGTGGCGCTGGCCCCGGGTGTCGAGGACGACCTCGAGGTACGGCACGGCGTACCACCGGCCCGGGCGCCGCTTGGGCCGCAGCTCCGGGGCCCGGTCGGCGAGGAAAGGGTCGTTGTAGTCGTTGACGTTCGCGCGGCGGCTCATCACGTGGGTCGGCCCGAGGTGCCAGCTGCGCGCCTCGCGGTCGGGGATGAAGACGGCGCCGCACTCGCCGAGGCGGTAGCCCAGGTCGATGTCCTCCCCGAGCCGCAGCGAGGTGTCCATCCCGCCCGCGGCCAGGTACAGCTCGCGGGTGAGCGAGGCGGTCGCGCCCACGTGCGTGCGCAGCGCCCGCGGGCCGGCGTCGCGGAGGTCGTTCGTGCGGGCGTAGACCTCCTCCACCCAGTCGTGAGCCTCCGGCTCCTGCCCCGCGAAGAAGTCTGCGGCGCGGCCCTCCGCGACGGCCGCACGGACCGCCGCCGGGTCGGCGGGGATCGCGGCCGGGTCGACGAACCATTTGTGGCCGAGTACGACGGCATGGTCGATCAGGTGGTGCCAGCGCAGCTGCGCCTCGACGTGCTCGCGCTCCACCAGCATGTCGGCGTCGAGCCAGTGGATCACCTGTCCGTCGGAGGCCATGGCCCCCGTGTGGCAGGCGTTGGCCCGCCCCCAGCCCCGCTCGACGCGCACCACCCTGGTGTTGTCGGGACGCACCTCCGGCAGCCGCAGCTCGTCCCCGGGACCGTCGTCGGCGACGACGACCTCCAGCAGATGGGCGGGGTAGGTCTGGGCCGCCAGCCCGGCCAGCACCGTCGGCAGGAGCCGCCCGGCGTTGTAGGCGGGGATGACGACGCTCACCGAGGTCGACGGCGTCCAGTCGCCCAGGGCGGGCGGGACAAGGCCGCCCCAGTCGTTGCGGCGCACCCGCGGCTGACTCACAGACTTCTCCTCCAACTCGCCTCCGACGCCGGAGTCAAAGCCGGAGTCTAGGCGCTTGGGTTGTTACCAAACGCTGTCCCTGGTGTGGCTTCCGTGTGGATCTGACGTGGGTTCCCGCTCCCTAGTGTCTTCAATGTCAGCAGGCCAGCAATGACCCGATGACGGACCGGCGGCCGCGTATCTGGGGGGAACGCGGAACCGGTCAGCATTCCAAGGAGAAGGTCCGACGCGCCGCACCAGGAACTCGTGCGACGCGTGCGGTGCGGGGGGCTGCACCGAGCGAACTTCACCGCGAGAAGCCCGTCCGACGCACTTGTGGCGTCAGGCGGGCTCTCGCCCATTTTGGGCCCGGGCGGCGGGACTTCACTCGCCGACGGGTCCACCCGCAAGCTCGACCACGATGTCGAGGTGCCCCGCGTGCCGGGCGTACTCCTGCAGCACGTGGAAGCAGATCCAGCGCAGCTCGGGCGGGTCGTCGCCGGCGAACCGTCCGTCCGCGGAGGCCACCGCCTCGGGCTCGTACGCGGCCAGCACGGCCCGGGTGCGCTCGGCGTACCCCTCCATCAGCGCCACGACCTCGTCGAGACCGCGCTCGCCCGAGACGTGCCACCGGCCCTCGTCGTCGCCGCGCGAGTCACCCCAAGGTTCGTCGACCTGTTCACCGAGGAAGCCCCAGACGAACCAGCGGCGCTCCATCAGCGCGAGATGGTGCAGCAGCTCGAGCGGCGTCCACTCCGAGGCGATCCGTGAGACGCGCAGCTCCGCCTCCGGCAGGGACCGGCACTTCTCGATGCAGGTGGCGCGGTAGAAGTCGAGGTACGCCGACACGTGGGCCAGCTCGCCACCGAGCCCGGGACGGGGCTCGACCCTCACGCCTCGATCCTGTTGCCGTCGGCGTCCCAGTGGGACTCGACCTTCTTGCTCGGCTGGACGCGAGGCGGCTCGCCGGGCATCTTCGGGTGGTCGGGCGGATAGTTCATCTCGCCCAGGCCCGACTCCTCGTAGAGGTCGAGCAGCGGGGTGAGGTCGTGCTGGACGTCGTCGATGCTGGCCCAGGGGTCACCGTCGGCCAGCCGGTCGGGGACCGTGAACAGGTTGTACTCACCGGGGTCGGTGACCCCGGCCAGCTCGGCCCAGGTCATCGGGGTGGAGACGGGGGCGCCGGGGATCGGGCGGAGGGAGTACGCCGACGCGATCGTGCGGTCGCGGGTGTTCTGGTTGAAGTCCACGAAGATCCGTTCGCCGCGCTCCTCCTTCCACCAGGCCGTGGTGACACCGGGGTCGCGCTTCTCGAGCTCGCGACCGAACCCGATGGCGGCATGCCGGACGTCCGCGAACTCCCAGTCCGGGCGGATGCGGACGTAGACGTGGACGCCCCGGTTGCCGGACGACTTCGGGAAGCCCACCAGGCCGAGCTCTTCGAGCAGCTCCCTGGCGACCCCCGCCACCCGCACGGCATCGGTGAACGACGTCCCGGGCTGGGGGTCGAGGTCGATCCGCAGCTCGTCGGGGCGGTCGACGTCGGTCCGGCGTACCGGCCACGGATGGAAGGTCAGGGTGCCCATGTGCGCGCACCAGACCGGGACCGCGATCTCGGTGGGGCAGATCTCCTCCGCGGTCCGGCCGGAGGGGAACATGACCTCGGCGGTCTCGAGGTAGTCGGGCGCCCCCTTCGGCACCCGTTTCTGGTAGAACGCGTCCGCCTTCTCGCCCGGCTTCCCGGTGGCGAGCTTGATCCCCGGCAGTACGCCGGCGGGCCAGCGCTCGAGCGCGGTCGGCCGGTCGCGCAGCGCCCGCATCAGCCCGTCGCCCACGGAGGCGAAGTACTCGGCCACCATCAGCTTGGTGACCTCGGGGGTGCGTTCGGTGGCCTGGTAGATCACCCGGTCGGGACTCGACACCCGGACCATTCGCCCACCGGCGTCGACCTCGGCTGCGGCTGTCTTCGGCATGCGCCCACGCTAACGGTCCGCGGAGGAAGCTGGCCTTCGTGGGCGCCGAGACGCGGGTCAGAGCAGCGAGTTCGGCTGGAACGTCGGTCGTCGGTCCTCGTCCTCGCGGGTCGGCCGCACGAATTCGAAGCCGGAGGTGGTCACGGCCTCCCAGCTCGGGTCGGCCGCGGGCATCCGGACCAGGGTGTCGGCGCAGGACTCGTGCAGCGGGGGCGCATGGAAGGCGTTGCGCCCGACCTCCAGCGGGGTGCCGACGAAGGCGATCGGCCGGCCCAGCGACTGACCGCAGACCCCGCAGATCCGGCTGAGCGCGCACTGGGTCACCCGCTTGCCGTCCAGGGTCTCGAGCGAGCCGGACCAGGCGAACGGCAGCGGATCGGCGGCCGCCCCCATCAGGCGTGCCTCCGCTCCTGCTGACTGCGGGTCCAGGCCCCCAGCTCGGTGCGCCGGGGCTGGCGCTCCGCGTCGGACTTGCGGCGCCGCTCCCGCGACGGCTCGTCGGCGGTGTCCGCACGCTCCGGCGGGGCCGGGTCGTCGCTCGACGTCAGGTGGTTCGGGAGCGACAGCTTCATGATCGTGCGCAGCACCTGGCCGTACTGCCGGTGCAGCGGGCCGGTCGTGTAGGGGATGTCGTACTTCTCGCACAGCGCCCGGACCCTGACCGCGATCTCCGGATAGCGGTTGCTCGGCAGGTCGGGGAACAGGTGGTGCTCGATCTGGTAGCCCAGGCTGCCGCTGACGATGTGCAGCGTGCGGCCCCCCTCGAAGTTCGCCGAGCCCAGCATCTGCCGGAGATACCACTCGGCGCGGGTCTCGTCCTCGAGCTCCTCCTCGGTGAAGTGCACCGCACCGTCGGGGAAGTGGCCGCAGAAGATGATCAGGTAGGACCACAGGTTGCGCGCCAGGTTCGCGGTCATGTTGGCCGCGATCGTGCTCTTCCAGCTCCTGCCGCTCAGTGCCGGGTAGACGACGTAGTCCTTGAGGATCTGGTTGCGGCCCTTGCGCGCGATCTGGCGCAGCTGCCGCTTCATCTCCTTCGGGTCCTTCTCGCCCTTGCGGATCCGCTCCAGGTCGAGGTCGTGGAGCGCCACCCCCCACTGGAAGAGCGAGGCCAGCAGGGCGTTGTAGACCGGCTGCCCCAGGTAGTACGGGTGCCACCTCTGCTCGCGGGCCATCCGCAGCACGCCGTAGCCGATGTCGTTGTCGTGCCCCAGCACGTTGGTGAACTGGTGGTGGATGTAGTTGTGCGAGTGCTTCCACTGCTCGGCCGGCTGGGCGGTGTCCCACTCCCAGTTGCTGGAGTGGATCTCCGGGTCGTTCATCCAGTCCCACTGGCCGTGCATGACGTTGTGGCCGATCTCCATGTTCTCGAGGATCTTGGCCAGCCCGAGCATCGCGGTGCCCGCTGCCCACCCGGGCTTCTCCGCCTTCTTCGCGTGAGCGCTCGCGAACAGCGCGACCCGACCGGCGGCGGCCAGGGTGCGCTGCACCTTGATGAGCCGGTTGATGTACGCCGCGTCCGCGGCGCCGCGGGACTCCTCGATCTCGGCTCGGATCGCGTCGAGCTCGCGGCCGAGCTGCTCCACCTCCTCGGTGGTGAGGTGGGTGTACTCCTGGACGTCGGCGACGGCCATCGGCTTCTCCTGTTCGGTCGGTGGTCGAGGAAGGCGCCCTGGCGCCTGTCTCGAAACAGTTCAGATGTCGAGCGTGCAGTCACCGACGGCGGCGGTGATGCAGGTCTGGACGGGCTCGTTGGGCTGCCCGAACTCGTCTCCGCTGCGCAGGTCGCGGATGGTCCCCGACACGAGCGTGACCGTGCAGGTGTGGCAGATGCCCATGCGGCAGCCGAACGGCATGCCGACGCCGGCCTGCTCGCCGGCCTCCAGCACCGTGGTGGCGCCGTCGACCTCGATCTTCTTGCCGGAGTTGCGGAATGTGATCGTGCCGCCCTCACCGTCGTCGCCGCCCAGGTTGAGCGAGAAGCGCTCGAGGTGCAGCCGCTCGGAGAGGCCGGACTTCTCCCAGTGCTGCTCGACCGCGTCGAGCATGCCGCCCGGCCCGCACGCCCAGGTCTCGCGCTCCTGCCAGTTGCCGCAGAGCGCCTCGAGGTCGGCCAGGTCGAGCATGCCGTCCAGGTCGGTGTGCAGCTCGTGGAGGGTGAGTCCCTCGTGCTTGTCGGCCAGCGCCGCCAGCTCGTCGCGGAAGATCATCCGCTCCGGCGTCGGCGAGGAGTAGTGCAGCACGACATCCGGCATGGTCCCGCGCCGGTCCAGCGTGCGCAGCATCGACATGACCGGCGTGATGCCGCTGCCGGCAACGAGGAAGAGCATGCGCGCCGGCGGCGGGTCCGGCAGCACGAAGTCCCCCTCGGGCAGCGCCAGGCGGACGATCGTGCCGGGCTCGAGCCCCTTCACCAGGTGCGCGGACAGCAGCCCCTCCGGCATCGCGCGGACCGTGATGGAGATCGTCCGGCCCTCGCGCAGCGGCGGTGAGCTCACGGAGTAGGAGCGCCACTGGAACTTCCCGTCGACCTGGACCCCGATGCCGACGTACTGCCCGGGACGGTGGTCGTAGTGCCAGCCCCAGCCGGGCCTGATCACGAGGGTGGCGGCGTCGTCGGTCTCCGGGACCACCTTCTCGATGCGACCGCGCAGCTCGCGGGCGCTCCAGAGCGGGTTGAGCAGCCTCAGGTAGTCGTCGGGATGCAGCGGGGTGGTCAGCTTCGATCCGGCCGAGCGGAACCTGTCCCACGTGAGTGTGTTGCCCGAGGCCATGCGTGCTCCGTATTCGTGAGGTTCACCCGACGAGCGGCGTACCCAGTCAGTGAACACTTGTGTACTGACAGGGTCAAGGCACCAAAGGGGTGACCCAGGTCGCGCCGGCACCGATCCGGGAGCCCCGGCCTGGCCGGATTCTTGGGTCCGCAACTACCGTTGATCCCATGGGCTACAACGTGGAGAAGACCGACGAGCAGTGGCGTGCCGAGCTCTCGAAGGAGGAGTACGACGTGCTCCGCAAGGCCGGCACCGAGCGAGCGTTCAAGGGCGAGTACACCGACACCGAGACCAAGGGCGTCTACAGCTGCAAGGCCTGCCGGGCCAAGCTGTTCGAGTCCGACACGAAGTTCCACTCCGGCTGCGGCTGGCCGTCCTTCTACCAGCCGCTCATCGACACGATCGAGTACATCGAGGACACCACGATGGGCATGAAGCGGGTGGAGGTCCGCTGCGCCAACTGCGGTTCGCACCTCGGCCACGTGTTCCCCGACGGCTACGGCACTCCTACCGGCGACCGCTACTGCATCAACTCGATAAGCCTGACCCTCGAGCCCCTCGAGACGGTTGCTCCGCAACCTCCCCAGGAACCACCCTCCGAGACCGCTACGAGCTGAACCATCCCGACGGGCCAGGCCCGACCGGTTGGACGAACGGGCCCGCTCCCCCGTGGCGCGGGCCCGTTCGGTCTGTGGGCGGCGCTAGCCGACGTCGACGAGCATCGAGGTCACGATGACGACGTTGGTGCCGTACTCCTCGTCGGCCC
>JAOPXC010000125.1 GCA_025965335.1 Nocardioides sp.
ACGAGTGGGACTCGCGCTGGTGGAGCCCGATCATCAACGCCGAGCACCTACGGATGCGCGAGGCGGCCGGCGTCGTCGACCTGACGGCGTTCGCGATCTTCGACATCACCGGCCCGGGCGCCCTCGAGACCGTGCAGCGCACCTGCGTCGCGCAGTGCGACGTCGCGGTCGGCAAGGTGATCTACACCCCGGTCCTCGATGCGCGCGGCGGCTTCAAATCCGACCTGACCGTGATGCGGCTGGGCGACGACCACTTCCGGGTGGTCACCGGAGGGGCGCACGGCATGGCCGACCGCAAGACCTTCGCCGACCAGCTCCCCGCCGACGAGGGAGCCGGGGCCACGATTTTGTCTGATCGCACCGACGAGATCTCCACCATCGGCCTCTGGGGGCCGCGGGCCCGCGACATCCTCGGGTCGCTCACGTCCGACGACGTGTCCGACGGCGGGTTCGGCTTCCTGTCCTGCCGCGAGATCACCGTGCGCACCGCCGACGGTGACACCACGGTGCTGGCCTCGCGCATCTCGTACGTCGGCGAGCTCGGCTGGGAGCTCTACGTCCCGATGGACGCTGCGGCCGGGGTCTGGGAGGCGCTGCTCGACGCCGGCGCCCCGCACGGTGCCGTCCCCGTGGGGATCGGCGTGTACGTCACGACCGGCCGGATCGAGAAGGGCTACCGCGCCTACGGCGCCGAGCTCGACAGCGAGCGGACGATCGTCGAGGCGGGCATGCAGCGGCCGAAGGTGAAGGCGGCCGACTTCATCGGCAAGGAGGCGTACCTCAAGCAGCGCGAGCAGGCACCCGGCGCGGTGCTGTGCACCCTGACCGTCGACGACCACACCTCGGCCGACGGGACCGAGCGCTACATGCTCGGTGGCGAGCCGATCCTGACCCGCGACGGCGGCACCCTCAGCGACGAGCACGGGCACCACCCGTACGTCACGACGGCCGGCTCGGCGCCCTCCCTGGGCAAGCACGTGCTCCTCGCCTACCTGCCGCCCGACCAGGCGGAGATCGGCAACCAGCTGGCCGTGTCGTACATGGAGGAGCTCTACCCCGTCACCGTCGAGTCCGTCGACGCCACCGCGCTCCTCGACCCCGCGAACGAGCGGATCCGCTGATGGCCGATGTGCTCGTCTGCGTGAAGCGCGTCGTCGACTCCTCCGGCGAGGTGGTGCTCACCGAGGACGGTCAGTCCGTCGACGGCCGCTACGCGGGGTTCACGGTCAGCAACCACGAGGAGTGCGCCGTCGAGCTGGCGGTCCAGGTGGCCGCCGCGACCGGCGGCAGCGCGAGCGTCGTGACGCTCGGGGACGCCGACGCGGTCGAGCAGCTCCGGACCGCGCTGGCCGTGGGCTGTACCGCGGCCACGCACGTCGAGGCCGACGGGTCGCGCTTCGGGCCGGCCGACGTCGCCCGCGAGATCGCGGCGGTGGTCCGTGACCACGCCGCGGCGGGCGCGGGCCACGACCTGGTGCTGCTCGGCAACGACGCCGCCGACAGCGGTGACTTCCAGGTGGGCATCCGACTCGCCTACGAGCTGGGCTGGCCCGTCGTCAACGGGGTCGCGACCGTCAGCGTCGAGGACGGCACGGTCCTCGCGAGCGGTGACGGGCCGGACGGTCACGAGACCTACCGCGTCCCCCTGCCCGCCGTCGTCACGATCCTCGAGGGCGGCGTCGAGCCGCGCTATCCCACCGTGCCCGGCCGGATGAAGGCCAAGAAGGTCGCGATCGAGCAGCGCAGCCCGTCCGCCGAGCCCGCCGGACCCAAGCGGGTCCGCCTGCTGCTCCCACCGCCGCAACCCAGCGACGTACAGATCCTGGGCAAGGGCGCCGACGCCGCCCCCGCCGTCGTCGACCTGCTGGAGCGACTGGGGGTGCTGGCCCGATGATCCTGGTGCTGGTGGAGACCGATGCCACGGGTGCGGTCGAGGTCTCGCGGGAGGCGATCACGTTCGCGCGCGACCTGGCTGCCGCCGGTGGTGGCGTGCCCGTCGACGCCGTGGTGGTCGGCGAGGTGGCCTCCGGGATCGAGGCGCTGGTCGAGCAGCTCGGGACGTACGGCGTCCGCGCCGTGCACCACGTCGCCGGGGACGCCTTCGCGGCGTTCGCGGGAGCCGCGTGGGCGAGTGCGGTGCAGTCCGTCCGCGACGTCACGAAGTCGGTCGTCGTGGCCGCCGCCGGGACGCCCCGGGGCGGTGAGGTGCTGGCGCACCTGGCCGCGCGCGCCGGGGTCGCCATGGCCGCGAACGTGGTCTCCTTCGAGGGGCTCTCGCCGTTCGTGGTGACCCGCCAGGTCGTCGGCGGGTCCGTGCTCGAGCAGATGCAGCTCGACGAGCGTCCGGCCGTCTTCACCGTCGCCGGCCACGCCGTCGAGGCCGTTCCCGCGGCGACCCGCGTGGAGGCCTCGCTGGTCGAGAGCCGGCCCGAGGTAGCCGAAGCCGACCTGGTCGCGCGGGTCGTCTCGGCCGAGGCGCCGGCTCCCGACCTCTCCGGCAACCTCAAGTCGGCACGGGTCGTCGTCGGGGCCGGGCGCGGAGCCGGCAGCTCCGACGGCTTCGCCGACCTGCTCGAGCTGGCCGAGCTGGTGGGCGGCTCGCTCGGTGTCTCGCGGGTGGTCACCAGCCTGGGTTGGCGCCCGCACCACGAGCAGGTCGGCCAGACCGGCAGCCGGATCTCACCCGACCTCTACATCCCCTGCGGCATCAGCGGCGCGATCCAGCACTGGGCGGGTTGCTCGAGCGCGAAGAACATCCTGGCCATCAACACCGACCCCGACGCTCCGATGGTCACGAAGGCGACGCACGCCGTCATCGGGGACCTGCACGAGGTGGTCCCGGCGATCAACGCAGAGATCCGCCGCCGCCGCTCCTAGCGGTCCGGTGTCCCGCCGACCCGAGGTTCCGGTCCGCCGGCTCCGGGTCGCGTTTAGGCTGGCGGGGGAAGGGTTCTGATGGGACTGCAACGTGCGCTGACGTCGGCCGGGCTGGTCGGCGTGTTCGTGCTGTCCGCTGCCTGCGGGGGGCCGTCGTCCGGGAAGGGTCCCGGCCCCAGCCCGAGCACAAGTCCCTCGAGCTCCGCGTCCTCGCCGACACCCGAGCACAGCGAGACGGCGACCCCGGTAGCGGATCCCGAGCACGCGGTCGACCCGCCCGGCCGGCGCACCCAGCGGCTGCGCTCGCCCGACATCCTCGTCAACGCCACCAACGCCCTGAGTGCCGACGTCATCGACTCGATCCGGCACCTGCCGGGCGTCACCCGGGTGGAGCCGCTGTCGGTCGCCGAGGTCCTCATCGAGAACCGCACGATCACCGTCGCGGCCGTGGACCCAGCGACGTACCGCCTCTACACCCCGCTGGTGAGCGCCGACTTCCAGCAGGTGTGGGACCGGGTCGCCGGGGGCGAGCTGGCGCTCTCGCGCGACCTGCGCAAGCGGCTGCCCACCGACAAGGACGGCTACCTGCGCCTCGGCAGCAGCGCAGACGCGCAGCGGGTGCACGTCGGCGCGTTCGCACCTCAGATCAAGAACGCCGTCGACGCGGTCGTCAACGACAAGTGGGGCGCGTCGCTGGGGATCGAGTCGGGTAACGCACTGCTCGTCTCCACCGGGATCACCTCGCCCGATGCCGTGCAGAAGTCGATCGAGCGGATCGCGGGCCATGCCTCGGTACAGCGGCTCGACGCCGTCGCGAGGTACGGGCTCGACCCCGACGTGCAGCAGACGGCGTACGTCGTCGGCTCGGTGGCCGAGGCGGTCGGCATCTTCCGCTACACGGTGCTCGGTGGCGGACGCATCGCGCCCGACCCGTCCTGGGTCGCCTCGCACATCGCGACCGGGGTGGTCCCCATCCTCGGGAACGTCACCTGCAACAAGCTGATCTTCCCGCAGCTGCGCGCGGCGCTGATCGAGGTCGTCCAACGGGGCCTCGCCGACAAGATCCACCCCGGCGAGTACGCCGGGTGCTACTACCCACGCTTCATCGCGGGTACGACGTCGCTGTCCAACCACTCCTTCGGCCTGGCTCTCGACCTCAACGTGCCGGGCAACGGTCGCGGCACCGTCGGCCAGATGGACCGGGACGTCGTGTCGATCTTCAAGAAGTGGGGCTTCGCCTGGGGTGGCGACTGGCGCTACACCGACCCGATGCACTTCGAGATGAACGCGCTGGTCCAGCCACGCTAGACCGGCCCTGAGTTGTCGGGACGGACCCCGGCGGCCACGCAGGTTCCTACCATCTGAAGGTGTCCTCCGAAACCTCCGCGGGTCGCCGCATGCGATGGGGCCCGGCGCCACCCGGAGGGTCGACGTGCGGCTCGGCCCGAGGGCGCAGCGCGAGCTCACCAGGGTCTGCGGTCCCCGCGCACCCCGGCTGCGGATCGGCCTCCGGTCGACGGTCGCCCCCGACGCTCCGCTCCAGTGGCGCACGACCCAGGTCACCGTCCGCGGCCGGGGCTGCGGCTGAGCGGTACGGCGCGGCGTCGCTGGCCTCGCGCCCCACAGCCGGCGTCGTACACCGCAGGTCCCGCTCATGCCTTCGCTGGTGGGGCGCGCGGCGACGGGTCCGGACTCAGGGCGTGCGGCCGATGAAGGCCAGCAACTGGGTCTGCACGTCGGCGTCGTCGGCGACCGGGACGCGCGGGCCGTACTGGCCGCTGGCGCGCAGCACCTCGTCGAGCGGCAGCATCCCCTCGAGCAGCCCGGCGCACCTGTCGGCGTCGAGGGTC
>JAOPXC010000155.1 GCA_025965335.1 Nocardioides sp.
CAGCTGGCCCTCGGCTACAACGGCCTCGGACGTATCACCGGCAACCAGACAACCTCGTTCAGCAACACGATCCTCAGTGCGGCCAACATCGCCCGCATCTCCCGCACCGACATCGCCGGCGAGATCATCTGGTTGTTGCCCGCCGCGGTCGTCCTCGGAATCGCGGGGTTCTGGCTGGTCAGAGCTCGGCCCGACTCCACTCCCCTGCGAGCCGGGCTCGTGATGTGGTTCGTCTGGCTCTCCGTGGCCGGGCTCACATTCGCCTCGATGGCCGGCATCTCCCATTCCTACTACACCGTCGTGCTGGCTCCAGCCCTGGCTGCGCTGGTCGCCATCGGCGGGTGGACCGTGTGGCAGGACCGGGTCGAGCACCTCGCCCGCACCCGGGCCCTCATCGTCGCGGCCTCGGCGGTCACCACGGTGTTGAGCGTCGCCCTGCTCGTCATGACCGGGTCCAGCCTCGCGTGGGTGGCGGTCCTCGTCCTGATGATCGGGTCGGTCCCGGTGATCCTCCTCGTCAGGCCCGACCTCGCTCTGCGTCCCATCGCCGCCACCGCGGTGTGCGCACTGGTTGCCGGAGCCCTGGGACCGGTTGCGTTCTCGCTGGCCACCAGCCGCCTCCCGCACACCGGCTCGGGGCCGATGGCGGGTCCCAACTACGGCGCCAGCACGACCGAGCTGGTCGTCTCGACAGGGGTCTTGGGCGGCTTGACCGGCTCGAGGGCGATCTCACCCGGCGTCGTGACCCTGTTGACCCGGGGTGCCCGTCACTACACGTGGGCGGCCGCCGCCCTCGGTGCGCCGTCCGCGTCCTCCTACGAGCTCGCCACCGGTGCTTCGGTGCTGGCGATCGGCGGGTACACCGGCGCGGACCCGCTACCCAGCCTGACCCAGTTCAAGCAGTGGGTACACGAGGGTCGGATCCACTACTTCCTGCCCGGCGGCACGTCGGGGGGCACGGGAAAGCCCATCTCGGACTGGGTGGCCAACGCGTTCCGGGCCCACACGATCGACGGGGTCACCTACTACGACCTCAGCGGTTGAGCATGTCCGAGCCGCGAGGTCGGATCACGTTCGTCCTGCCGGTCTTCAACGCGGCCGCGAACATCGCGGTGTTCCACGATGAGCTGGTCGGGGCCGCCGCCACCCGCCTCGATTTCCGTTACGAGTTCGTGTACGTCGACGACGGAAGCCGAGACGACTCCGTGGTCCGGCTGCTGGCCCTACGTCGGGGCGACAGCCGAGTGACCGTGATCGGGTTGTCGCGGAGCTTCGGCCACCAGACCGCCATCACTGCCGGCCTCGACGCGGCGGTGGATGCCGACGCGGTCATCGTCATGGACACAGACCTCCGGGACCCGCCCTCGGTCGCCATGGCGATGATCTCGATGTGGGAGGACGGCGCCGACGTCGTGTACGGCCGGCGGCGTACCCGGCGGGACCCCGCGGTCAAGCGCGCGACGGCGTACGGGTTCTCCTGGGTCCTCGAACGGCTCGCCTCCATCGACATCCCCCGCAACACCGGCGACTTCCGGCTGCTGGACAAGCGGGTGGTCGCCGAGGTCGCGCGCTACCGCGAGCACGACCGCTTCCTGCGTGGCATCGTCGCGCACGTCGGCTTCCGTCAGGAAGCCCTGGAGTTCGACCGCGACGCCCGGCATGCAGGGACGACGGGCTATCCCCTTCGCCAGATGCTCGCTCTCGCCCTCGACGGGATCACGGGGTTCTCCACCACACCGCTCAAGATGATCTCGCGGTTCGGCCTCCTGATCTCGTTCGCCAGCGTCCTCGTCGCCGTCTACGTGCTCGGCGTCCGCATCCTGCACCCTCAGGACGCCGTACCCGGCTGGGCGTTCCTCGGTGTCGGCATGTTCCTGCTCGGCGGGCTGCAGCTCATCATGATGGGCGTGATCGGCAGCTATCTCGGCCGCGTGTACGTCGAGGTCCAGGACCGCCCGCTCTACTCGTTGTCCCTCTCAGCGCGCGGCGTAGTGCGCGGCGACTCGGGCCGCCGGGAGGGCGGTCTGGTACACGGCGACATTGTCGAAGCTCCCCACGAAGTTGGCGCTCGCGGGATACCCGGTGCCCGTGGGAAGGGTGCCGTAGCCGACTCGCCACCACCCCGAGTAGGGGATCAGGACACGGGTGGGACTTCCGGTCACGACGCCGACGCCGTCGACGTACATGGTCGCGCTCAGGCCGGACGCGGTCAGCACGAGGTGGTGCCAAACACCGTTGTTGTAGGCGGAAGGGGTCGTGAGGAGCGCCGGGCTGGGACCCGTCCAGCCGCCGTACACCAGGCGCCCGTCGGGCCTCATGAAGACGTGGCGGTCAAAGAGCGGTGAGGTCGCGTTCTTGGTGCTCTCGAACCCAAGGACCTTTCCGCCCGCGGTCGTGGTGGTCTTGAACCACAGCTCGACGCTGAAGGTGGTGGGATTGTTGAGAGTGGTCCCGCCACTGATCAGCCGCCCGGTCGCGCCGTTCAGCCCGACCGCGTAACCCGCGTTGTTGGGCAGCCCGTCAGGCAGCCGGTAGGACGACACTGAGGCGTAGGTGCCGGTGCGACCGTTGGACGAGCTGTCGGCCATGGACGCGCCACTCGCCTCGTCGAGATGGTAATAGGCGTACGGGCTGTCGGCGAGGACCCGAGCGTTGTAGAGCTCGGTCGGGGCCGCCGCGACGGCCCAGGTGTTCGGCCCGCTTGTCGTACGGGAGGTGAAGGCAGCGTTGGCGGAGTGCGCCCCACCGGCGGCGACGCCGAAAGCCCCCGTCAGGAGTGCCACCGGCAGGACCAAGCCGGTTCGCAGCGCGGCTGGGAGGGTGGGCAGGGCGACCGGCGCCGCGTGGATCCCGCCCCTCCGCCGACAGCGCAGCACTCGGCGAGCGACCCGGCGTAGCGGACCGCGCCGCGAGCCCCCGCGCCGCGAGTCCCCGTCCCGGGGGCGCGACGCCAGCACGAACGCCGCCACGGTGAGCAGTGCCCACCCGACGAGCAGCAGGAAGTTGCCGTCGGTCATCCACACGAAGGGGCTGCCGACGTACGGCACCAGGATGGTGGCCCGGGCACGGAACTCTTCGCCCGTCAGCGGGCTCGTGTCGTAGCCGGCGTTGGCGTCCCCGGCGGTGGCATACGTGCCGTCGTCGTACCGCTCGACCACCCGGTGGACCAGCAGGGTGGGGTGATCGGGGGTCGACGGGTTGTCGAAGACCATCACCCGGCCGACCGGGACCCTGTCACCGCGCGTGAAGGGCTGGGCCACGACCACGTCGCCGCGGGAGATCGAGGGCTCCATCGACGCGCTCCGTACGACGTAGCTCGACCAGCTCCACAGCATGGGCACGGTCGCGATGACGACCAGGGTGAGCAGGAACGATCGGTAGGCCCTGGCGCCGAACACCACGACCAGGCCGGCCCAGGCCAGCGCGGGGCCGGCATCGATGCCCTCCCCGGCACCCGGAGGATGCTGCGCCGTGGCCGGATCCGACACGGTGGTGTCAGCCGCCATGGCGAGCTCCTCTCCCCGAGTCCTGCCGGCGACTCGTGTGGTGCGCCCGTGCGGGCGCGGCTACCGGCTCAGGTGCTCTGCAGCTCCCACTGCAGGTCGAGCCCGGTGTGGGCGCCCTGCAGCTGGTCGATCTGCGCCTGGGTCAGGCCGGCCGTGTCGAAGGTCCACGTGATCTCGTAGGTCCGCGACTGGGTGCCCGCGGCGACGGCCCAGCCCCCGACGCCCGTGCCGTAGCTGTTGTAGGCGGTCAGCTGTGCCAGGGAGGCGCCGGGGACGATGGTGCTGTCGGGCACGAAGCCGGTACAGCCGGCGAAGTCGCCGCCGGCGCCGCCACGCACGGTGATCTTGACGTAGTTCTCGAGTCCCTGCGGCGACGTGACCGGGTTGAGCACGTACGCCTTGACCACGCCGGGCACGGAGACGTTGGCCGTCACCTTGATGCACTTGGTGTCGATCTGGCCGGGGGTCATGGTCCCGACCTGGAAGCGGGCCGAGCCGGCATCGTCGTCGGTCAGCGAGACCGAGCCGGTGGCCCAGTCGTTGCCGGAGTTGCGAGTGGTGCCGGAGAAGGCGGCGTAGGACGACTGCCAGACCAGCGCGGACGCGGCCAGGATGGCCACCGGGGTGGCTGCAGCGGCGACGAACTTTGCGACCTTGGCTGACGGGACGCGCATGTGTGCTCCTCAGGTGGGATGTGTGAGCGGAGTCTTGCTCCGCTGGGAGCACGGCGAGCCGTTACGGGCAGATCTTGGCCGACGCGCGGTGCACGCCACCCGTACGGAAGACGGCGCGCGCCACCCGCGCAGGAGATTGACTGTCCGGTCGGTCAGAATGTGGCTCTGCCCAGAGAGAGCGGACCTTTGGCCCTACCCGTCGACGCGTAAGTCCACTCGATCTGCGCCGCGGCCGGTGCGCCCTACTTCACCGCAAGGATGTCGGTCGTCCTGATGTCGGGGTCGGCCGCCAGCAGATCGGGCGCGACCTGACCCAGCGCCGCGGGGATCTTGCCGTTGAGGTGGGCCTGACGGGCATCCTCGTCCTCGAAGCTGTCGAAGATGCCGTACGTCGTGTCGCTCAGCTTGAAGGCGTACCAGGTGACGGTGCCCGGCTCCTCGGCAGCCAGGGCGCGGCCCTGACGCAGGAAGTCGGCGAGCTCGGCTCCCTTGCCGGGCTTGGCTTCCAGGATGGCGAGAAGTCCGCGGTCGATGGCCATGGTTGTTGTCCTTTGGTCGTGGGAGCACCCACGGTATGGACGGCGGGAGAAGGCGACATCCCGCGAACGGGGTACCGCGGACAGCGACCACCCACGTTGGCTTGGCGACCTGGGTGAGCCGTCGGGCAGTGCCCGGATCTGTCGAGGTGAAGCGCAGCATCCGGGCGGCGGGTACGTGTGGACGGCGTCCTTGGCTGCCGCTCGGAACTCAGGTGGCTCTGCCCCTCATCCCCCGGCGCCCCGGGGTCATCCGGCGCAGTCATCGGCCGACCGGACGATGCGACGAACTCGCGGTCCCTTGTCGCGGAAGTGTGCTCCGGTCAACCCGACGTCACGAGCAGCACCACGTCGACGAGCGAGATTCCGATCGCGGCCAGGAACGGCGCTCGTCCACGACCGGTCAGGGCCACGACGGTCAGCGCGGTGACCGCGGCGAGGGCCGCGACGGAGCCGACGCGGGCGAGGCCGGTCCCGACCGCGACGACCAGCGAGCCCGCGGCGAGGACCGCCGTGGCGACCGCCGGCAATCGTCGCGCCCCGATGCGGTGCGGCAGGCCGCGCACCCCTGTGGCCTCGTCGTCGGCCAGGTCGGGCAGCACGTTGACCAGGTGTGCACCCACCCCGAGCAACCCCCCCGCAACCGGCATCCACCAGCGCGGCGGCTCCGCGGGCTCCCCGGCGAGGGCCACGAACACCACGAGGCCACCGAACGAGAAGGCGTAGGGAACCCATGACCAGACCGTCGACTTGAGCCAGAGGTTGTACGCCCAGGCGGAGGCAACCGTCAGAAGGTGGACGACGCCGGCCGCCCAGCCGCAGGCGAACGACAGCGGCATCAGCGCGAGCACGGCCAGCCCGCAGGCGATCCGGACCTTTCCCGAGCTGAGCTCCCCCGTGGCGAGTGGCTTGTCCGACCGCCCGACCTCGCGGTCGCGGGCCTCGTCGACGAGGTCGTTGGACCACCCGACGGAGAGCTGTCCGGCGAGGACGGCGAGCCCGACGAGGACCACGCGCCCCGGGGACAGGTCGTCGGCGACGGCCAGCAGCAGCGCGAGCACGACGACCGCGAGCGCCGGTCCGCCGTGGGCGGCACGCAGCAGGGCCGGCACGCTCACAACCGAGCCGCAGCGGGCAGCGGGGACTCTGGTTGCCCGTAGAGGCTGTTGGTCCACGCGCCCGGGCGGTGCACCCCCACCTTCGGCAGCGTGCCGGTGGCCCGGCCGTCCTGGTCGACGAGCACCACGATCTCCGCTACGCCCTCGGCACTCATGCCGGCCTCGCCAGCTGGTTGACCGCCAGTCCGAAAACCCCCGGCATCCGGGCCGCGGCCGGCACCACGCGCGTCCGGAGCGCGCGGTGCCGGGTCGCGGTGAGCAGGCCCTGCGTGAGCAGGTCGTGCCGCCAGCCGAGCCGGCGCCAGGCGAGCTCGTAGGCCTGGGGCCGTCCCGCGAGGACCGCCCCGATGGCGGCCCGCGCCTGGGCCACACCGAGTGCTATTCCTTCTCCGGTGAGGGCGTCGACGTAGCCGGAGGCGTCGCCGACGAGGAGTACCCGTCCGGCCACGCGGCGGCGGGCGCGCTGCCTCAGCGGCCCGGCCCCGCGCACCTGCTCCACCGTCCGCCCCGCCAGCCGGTCGGCCAGCACCGGGAAGTCCCCGACCAGGTCGGCGAGTTGTCGTCGTTCGTCGCTCAGCACCGCGATGCCCACGCGATCCTCTCCGACCGGTGTCACGTAGGCCTCCCCCGAGGTTGCCCAGTGGACCTCCACCAGCGAGCTCCAGGGAGCCATGGACACGTGGCAGCGCTGCCCGTAGCGGCGATGACCGGCCACGGGCGCGTCCAGGCCGAGCATCCGGCGCACGGGCGAGTGCAGGCCGTCGGCGGCGACCAGGTGGCGAGTCGGCTCACCGTCGACCAGCAGGTGGTCGCCGCGGTCCTCGACCTCGCGCACCGTCCGTTGCTCGGTCTTCACCCCGGCGGCCCGGACTGCGGAGGACAGCGCCAGGTGGAGTGTCGTACGTCGCACCCCGCGGCCCGGCCCGTGCCGGAAGGTCGCCTCGGCCCGGTGAGCTCCATCGACGTAGCGGATGCCCGTGATGGGGTGCCCGACGAGGGGCACCCCGAGCTCGGTCAGGGCGGCCACCGCGCCCGGCATCAGCCCCTCCCCACAGGCCTTGTCGATGACACCGTCCCGGGGCTCGACGATGCCCACGTCGAGACCGGCCCGGGCGGCGTACAGGGCGGTGGCCAGGCCGACGGGTCCCCCGCCGGCGACCAGCAGGTCACGCATCGACGAGCCCACCGGGCAGGGTGCGGAGCGCGGCGTTCTCGACCCGGATCCGCACCGACAGAAGGGCGGCGTTGAGCAGCGTGAAGGCGAGCGCCGTCAGCCACGCCTCGTGCATCAACGGGAGGGCCACGCCCTCCACCACCACCGCGACGTAGTTGGGATGCGGGAGGAACCGATAGGGGCCCGAGGCCACCGGGGCCAGCCCCGGCACCACGATCACCCGGGTGTTCCAGCGTCGGCCCAGGGTCGCGATGCACCACCAGCGCAGGGCCTGGGAGGCGACGACCAGCACGAGCATGGACC
>JAOPXC010000160.1 GCA_025965335.1 Nocardioides sp.
GCGCAGCGTTCAGCGTGAACGGGCGGCGAGCACCCGGAGTTGGAGCATCGCGGCGAACCGTTCGTCGGAGTCGCGCAGGTCCATCCCGGAGACCTCGCTGATCCGGCCGAGCCGGTAGCGGAACGTGTTGGGGTGGACGAAGACCGCCGCCGACGCGGTGACTACGTCGCCGAAGGCTTCGAGCCAGGCCCGCAGCGAGTCCACGAGACGGGTGTTGTTCTTGGCGTCGTACACAAGCAGCCGCGCGACCGGACCAGTGGGTACGTCTCCCCTGGCCTCCGCCGCGTCGGCCAGGTCGAGCAGCAGCGACTCGACGTGTACATCTGGGAGCCGCGCGGCCCGGCGCTCGTGCCCGCCCGCGAGCAGCACCTCCAGGGCGCGTTCGGCCAGCCTGCGCGAGCGGACGACTGCGTCTGCGTCGCGCGCCGAGGAACCCACGCCGATCGACGCCGAGCACCCCTCGGGGGTCCGCGCCAGAAAGTCGGTGGCCACCCGGACCGCCGCCTCGTCGGCGTCGCCGTCGGGGACGGGGAAGAGCCCCAGCATTGTCCCGCCGGCCGGTGCAGTCGCCGAGCGCGGGTGCGCGCCGGTCAGGTGGACTGCGAACGCGTCCGCGAGGCGCTGCTGCTCGGCAAGGGCGGCGGGGTCGTCCTCGAGGTCGCCGCGCGCCGGGCCGGCCAGCACCAGGACGGCGACCGACCGGCTCCCCAGCCCCAGCAGGTGCAGGGACTCGTGCGCCTCCGCTCCCCCAGCGACGGCCGTCCGCACCAGCGCGGCCACCGCCTCCCGGGCGTCACCCTGCCGGTGACGGGCCCGCAGCAGCTGCCGGGCCACGACCTTGGTGGCGTCCTGGAGTGCCTGCATCTGCGTGGCGGACAGCGAGTCGTGGACAGCCACCCAGATCGAGCCGAGCTGCTCGTCGCCCGCCCGCACGGACGCCGCGACCCGGGGTAACGCCACCTCGTCCGGCTGGGTCGTCACCGGGTCGACCAAGACGGGGCCGTCGCTATGCTGGATCTGCCGAAACACTCCCCGCTCGGCCAGGATCCGGTGGTAGGGCTCGGGCACTTGCCTGCCCAGGATCGTGGCGACGCGGGACGCGTCAGCCTGGTCCTGGAGATCCGAGTAGGCCATGACCCGCGACTCGCGGTCCTCGATCGTCACGGGGGCGTCGAGCAGTGCGGCGATGGCGTTGGCCAACTCGAACAGGCTCTCCTCCGGCTGCTCCGGCCGAGCGCCCTCGGTCACCAGCTGAGCCACTCGCTGGCCGTCGTCACGGCGTCGAGGCGGTCGGGGACGGGGGTGACCCCCAGGCCGGGAGACCGCGGCACGGTCAGGTACCCGTCCTCGAGCACGAACGGCTCGGTGATGTCCATCGAGAAGTACCGATCCGAGGCCGAGGTGTCCCCCGGCAGCGTGAACCCCGGCAGGGCGGCGAGGGCGACGTTCGCGGCGCGCCCCAAACCCGTCTCGAGCATGCCGCCGCACCAGACCGGGATCCCATGCGCCTGGCAGAGGTCGTGGATCCGGCGGGCCTCGAGGTAGCCACCGACGCGCCCCGGCTTGATGTTCACGATCTGGCAGGCGCCGAGGCGGATTGCGTCCGCGGCGGCCCGCGCGGACGTGATCGACTCGTCGAGGCAGATGGGCGTGCGTAGGTGCCGCGCGAGGTCGGCGTGGGCCAGCATCTCCTCCTCGTCGAGTGGCTGCTCGATCAGCAGCAGGTCGTAGGGGTCGAGCCGCGCGAGGTGGCGGGCGTCGGAGAGCCGGTACGCCGCGTTCGCGTCTACCTGGAGCATCAGGTCGTCGCCGAAGCGGTCGCGGACTGCGGCCACCGGCTCGACGTCCCAGCCCGGCTCGATCTTGAGCTTGATCCGCTGGTAGCCCGCCTCGACGTAGCCCGTCACCGCGTCCAGCAGTTCGTCCAGCGAGTCCATGATCCCGACCGAGACGCCGCACGGCACCCGCTCGTGGACGGCGCCGAGGGCGTCGCCGAAGGAGCGGTCCTGGGCCCTGAGCTCAGCGTCGAGCACGGCCATCTCCAGCGCCGCCTTGGCCATCCGGTGCCCCCGGAACGGTGCAAGGGCCGGGGCCACGCCCGCCGCGGTGACCCGGTCCGACGACGCCACGGCCGGCACCAGGAAGCGGCGCAGTACGTCGGCGCACGCGTCGACGTACTCGGAGGAGTAGAGGGGTGACTCCATCGCCACGCACTCCCCCCAGCCCTCGGCATCCGCCGTGAGCACGCGCACCAGGAGTGCGTCCCGGGTCGTCTCGGTCCCGAAGGAGGTCCGGAACGGCGCCACCAGCGGCAGCTCGATCCGGCGCAGTTCGACGTCGGTCACCTTCATGGCTGTTCCCCGTCCTGTTGTCGTGTGCGGACGACGTAGCCGCCGTCCCTGTCGAAGCCGACGACGCTCGCGCCCGCGAGCATCAGCCCCCCGAGAGCGCGGCGGACCGCCAGGCGCCAGGCCCGGGCCACCTCCGGGCGCTCGCGGCGCAGCGTCTCGATGTCGTCCGGCAGGCCGACCAGCACGGTCGCGGCGGCCACCTCGACCGCCGACGGGCTCCCGCCGGGTCCGGCGGACAGGACGACGGCCGCGCCCTCGGCACTGGCGCGGTCGGGCCTCGGGAGCTCGAGGTCCCAGCGGACCAGCAGCCGGTCGGTCTCGTCGTCACCGTTGATGGCGTCGTGCATGCCGCCGTAGAAGTCGGGCAGGTAGGCCACCGGCCGTGCACCGAGTCGGGTCAGGTTGAACCAGGCGTTGCGCCGCACCAGGGGGTCGAAGGTCCAGGTGATGTGGTCGATCCCCCGCTCGAGCGCCCAACCCCGCTGGTGGAGCTTGAGCGCGCGCCCAACGGCGCGGCCGCGGGCCGAGGCCGCGACCCCGGCGATGTGGCTGTGCAGGGAGCGCTCGCGCGGCGGACCGCAGAAGCCGGCCGAGGCCGCGACCAGCCGACCCCCGTCGAACGCCCCCGCCACGTAGCCGCCACCGCTGGCGAGGGCCCGCATCAGCTCCGCCGTCACCGGCGGGTTGTCCGGGGCGGGGCGCCAGATCTCGGTGAAGAGCGCGCACGCCGCCGTCATGTCCGCGAGGTCGGTGAGCTCGCGGATCTGGACGCCGGCGGCGCCGACTGCTGCCTTGAATTCCGTCATGTCCGTCATCGAAGCCGGCCCGGACGCGACTGTCGTGGTGCTCCGGTCCCAGACTCCCGGTCCGGGTTGGTGTCCCGGCACAGGCGGCCGCCGCCGAGCAGGTCGTCGAGCAGCGCCGCCAGAAGGGCCGTACGCCGGGGAAGCTCGGCGACGCGCACGTGCTCGTGTTCGGCGTGGGCGCCGCCACCGACGGCGCCGAGGCCGTCCAGCGTGGCTGTGCCGACGCCGGCCGTCAGGTTGCCGTCCGATGCGCCGCCGACCGAGGCGGCCCGCACGGGACCGATGCCCAGGTCGTCGGCGACCGCCTCCGCCCGCGCGAACAGCTTCTCCGAGGCGTCGGTGGGCAGCGGCGGCCGGTTGGGCCCGCCGTGCACCTCCACGACGGCGCCGGGCAGGACCGGCCGGAGCGCCCGCAGCTCCCGGTCGACCCGCTGCTGCTCGGCCTCCGACGTCACCCGCACGTCGACGGCAAACACGGACCTGGCGGGGACCGTGTTCGCCACGGTGCCGGCGCTAGCGACGGTCGGGGTGACCGTCGTACCCCAGCGGGGGCTGGCGAGCCCGGCAACGGCGAGCATCTGGTGGGCCTGCTCGAGGGCGGCGTTGACCCCGCGCTCGGGCTCGAGCCCGGCGTGCGCGGCACGGCCTGTCACGTGGACCTCGTAGCAAGAGATGCCCTTGCGCTCGCACTTGAGCGCCCCGTCGTCAGCGGCCGCCTCCAGCACCAGGGCGGCCTCGCAGCCGCGGGCCTCGTCCTCGACCAACTCCCGCGACGTCGGCGAGCCGATCTCCTCGTCACCGGTGATCAGCAGGGTGACCCCGGAGGCGTCGGCCAGCGCCGCGACCGCCTGGAAGGCGATCACCAGCCCGGCCTTCATGTCCAGGCATCCGGGCCCCCGGAGCCGCCCGTCGGTGACCTCGAACGGGTGGGCCCGCAGCGAGCCCAGCGGCCAAACAGTGTCGTGGTGACCGACGAGCAAGATCCGGGAGGGTCCCGTGCCGAGCCGCCAGCGCAGGTGGGTGCAGCCGTGGACGACGACCCGCTCCGGACGGATGCCGAGCAGGGCCGTCCCGACGGCCGCGACCTCGTCGGCACTGCGGGCCACGGCGCCGAGGTCCGAGCTCGGTGACTCGACCGAGACCAGGCGCCCGATCTCCTCCACCATGGCCGGCAGCCGCTCCCGGAAGCGGCCGACGAGGGCGGACTCCTCGGCCCCGGGGTCGGCGCGGGTGACGGGTACGGCGTGCTCCTCCAGCCAGTCGACGATCCTCCGGTTGAAGTCAAGACGGTGCGAGGGCGGCCCGTCGATGGGAAACAGGTGCGAGCCGCCCGGGTAGAGCACGAGCCGCGAGGGCACGCCCCGCTCCCGCAGCGCGGTGTGCCACTGCTCGGCCTGTCCGACCGGGCAGCGGGTGTCCTCCGCGCCCTGGAGGATCAGCGTCGGCGTCGTGACCCGGTCCACGCGGGTCAGTGGGGAGAGGGCCGCGACGCGGTCCGGGTTGCGCCACGGCTCGACGCCGATCTCGTGGGCGCTGAGCAGGTGTCCGGAGTCGGACGTGCCCGCCATGCTGACCAGGTCGCTGATCACGCCGCCCGTCACCGCGGCCGCGAACCGGTCGTCGCGGCTGGTCAGGTAACACGTCAGGTAGCCGCCATAGCTGTACCCCGCAACCGTCATCCGGTCCGGGTCAACGACGCCCTCGGCTACCAGCGTGTCGACCGGCTCGAGCAGGTCACGGGCGTCCGCCTCGCCCCACGCGCCCAGCGCGCCGGTGAGGAACCGCTCGCCGTAGCCGTCGCTGCCGCGCGGGTTCACCAGCAGCACCACCCAGCCCCGGCTGACCAGGACCTGGTGGTAGACGCGCTCCGCGTCGGCCGCTGCGCTCCAGGCGTTGTGCGGGCCGCCGTGCAGGTCGAGCAGCAGCGGACGAGGTCCCCGAAACGCCGGGTCGCGCAGCAGCCAGCCGTGCACCTCTGTCCCGTCGGAGACCACGAAGGTGCGCTCCTGCGGCTCGACGGTGCGGACGCCGGCCAGGGCGGCCCCGTGCCGGGTCAGCACGGTGACCTCGCCGGAGGTGACGTCGACGGTCGCGATCTCGCCGTACGACGTTGGTGTGGAGAGCACCACCGCGGCCGTCCGACCGGACGCGGAGACGCCGAGACCGGAGACGCCCCTGCCCGCGCCGGCGAGCACCGGGCGGCTAGGGCCTCCGGCCAGCGGGGCCTCGAAGACATGGGTGTCACCGCGGTCGCGTGCGCAGAAGAGGACGCGGCCGGTGCCAGGCGCCGCGACAGGCAGGGCGCCGGGGTAGGCCGGGCCGCCGGGCATCACATTCCTGTCCAGCTCCGCGACGAGGTCGGTCACGAGGTCGGTGTCCAGGTCGACCCGGAGCAGCCGGGCGTGGTGGGAGGGGGACGCGGTCGCCGCGACGAGCAGCAGGGACTGCCCGTCCGGTGCCCAGCCGGCGTGGACGACGTACGCGTCCCGGGGCCCGACCACGAGCGGCTCAGGCTCGGGCACAGCGGAGTCCACGACGTGGGCGACGCTGTGCAGGGTCAGGTCGGAGTCCGCACCAGAGCGGCCCACGAAGGCGATCCGAGTCCCGTCGGGAGACCAGGCCGGGGCGCCGACGAACCAGTCGCCGCCAGTGACCCGGCGGACCTCGCCCGTCGCGACCTCCAGCACGTGCACGTGCGGTCGCTGTGACCCCAGGAGACCCTGGCCGTCCTCGCGGTAGTCGAGGCGGTCGCTCGCCTGCGGCGCTCTTGCCCGGGCCCTGCGTGCCGCTTCGTCGTCGGTGTCGCCCGCCTCGAGGTCGACGGGCGCGCAGAAGACCACCCGGCTGCCGTCCGGGCTCCAGGTCCCCGCGCCGGCCCCCAGCGGCAGGTCGGTCAAACGCTCGGCCTCGCCACCGTCGGCCGGGAGGCACCACAGCTGGGCCGGGCCCGGCTCGTGCCGGACGAAGAGCAGTCGGGAGCCGTCCGGAGACCAGGCCGGCGCGGCATCGGCGATCCCGCGGGTTAGCCGGCGCACCTCGGCTGTCCTCGTGTCGACCTGCCACAGCGACGAACGGTTCGCGTCGGCCACGGCGTCGCTTGTGCCGAGCACGTAGGCCACCCGGGTCCCGTCCGGCGAGAGGGCAGGCTGCTGTGGCAGCACGATGTCGAGGAGGTCCTCGATCTGCATCCGTCGGGTCATCGGTGGAGGCCCTCCTGGCTGGCGGGGACGGCGGGTGCCGAGAAGTGGCAGGCGGCCCGGTGCTCGCGCTGCCACACCACCTCGAGCGGGTCACGGGTCAGGCACTCGGTCCGCTCGGGGCGCAGCAGTGGACCGACCGGGCAACTCGGATGGAACCGACACCCGGTCGGTGGATCGTGGGGGTCGACCGGTTCGCTGAGCGCGACGACCGGCACCGCGTCGGCGAGCTCTCCCCGGCCGGGTACGGCGTCCAGGAGTGTCCGCGTGTAGGGGTGCCGGGGGAAACCGAAGACCTGCTCGGCCGGACCCTGCTCGACGATCCGCCCGGCGTACATCACCGCGACGAGGTCGCTGACGTAGCGCACGACTGCGAGGTTGTGGCTGATGAAGAGCATTCCCAGCCCGAGCTGGCGGTTCAGGTCGCGCACCAGGTTGAGGACTCTCGCCTGCACGGACACGTCGAGCGCCGAGGTGATCTCGTCCGCGAGGACGGTCCGGGGCTGGGCCGCGAGGGCGCGAGCGAGCGCCACCCGCTGGCGCTGTCCGCCGGACAGCTCCTCGGGGAGCGCGTCCATCCGGCCGGGGTCCAGGTCGACCAGTTCGAGCAGCCGGGCGACCTCCGCTCGCCGGGCCTGCGCGCCGCGGACGGTCCCGCGCCGCAGGGCCTCGCTGACCGATTCGCCCACGGTCATCCGTGGGTCGAGGGAGGAGTAGGGGTCCTGGAAGACCATCTGGAGGTCCCGGCGCGACGCGTGCCCGGCCCGGCCCACCAGCGGGTCCCCGTCCAGCGTGATCCGGCCGGCGGACAGGGGGAGCAGTCCGACCGCGGCCCGGGCCAGCGTGGACTTGCCGGAACCAGACTCGCCGACCAAGCCCAGCACGGTGCCGGACGGCACCACGAGGTCGACGCTTTCGACCGCGCGCACCGCGCGGCGTCCCCAGCCGTGCGTCACCGAGACGCCCTCGAAACGTAGCTCGCTCACGGCGTCGCTGCCCTGCTGGTGGCCGCTGGGAAGGCCGGTAGTCCGAGGTTCTCCCCCGTCTGCCAGCAGGCGACGCGCTGCCCCGGACCGGCGTCCGCGAGGACGGGGTCGTCGGTTCGACAGCGCTCGGTCGCCAGCGGGCAGCGGGCCGCGAAGGCGCAGCCGGCCGGCAGCGCGTCAGGGGAGACCGGGCGGCCCGGGACCACGGCGAGCGGGCGGTCGCGTGAGGTCTCCAGGTCGGGTACGGCGTCCAGCAGCGCGCGGGTGTAGGGGTGCCGGGCCTCGCCCAACCGGTCGGTCGGTAGCTCCTCGACGATGCGGCCGGCGTACATGACCAACACCCGGTCGCACACGTCGCGGACCACCGTGACGTCGTGCGAGATGAGCAGGAGTGCTAGCCCCTCCTCGGCACGGATCCGCGCGAGCAGGGCAAGCACCTCCCGCTGGACCGTCGTGTCGAGCGCGGTCGTCGGCTCGTCGGCCACGATCAGCGCCGGGGCGCCCATCAGGCCCATGCCGATCATGGCGCGCTGGAGCATGCCTCCGGAGAACTCGTGGGGGTACTGCCGGGCCCGCCGGGCGGCCGAGGGCACCCGCACCTCGCGCAGCCTGTCGACGGCACGCGCCCACGCGGCCCCGCGGGTGAGGCCCTGGTGCTGCTGGGAGACCTCCGCGAGCTGGCGGCCGACCGGGCGGGTCGGGTTGAACGACGTCATCGGGTCCTGGAAGACCATCCCGAAGGAGGCGCCGAGCAGTTCGCGCTCGGTGCGGGGGTCGGCGGTGAGCAGGTCGGTGCCCTGGAACGTCAGCCGTCTCGCCCGGACGGAGGCCGGGGCCTCCAGCAGCCGGGCGATCGCCAGGGCGGTGAGGCTCTTGCCCGAGCCGGACTCCCCCAGCATGCCGACGGATTCGCCGGGCCGGATGGCGAGGCTCACCCCCCGCACCGGTGTCGCCCAGCCTCCAGCAAAGGGGAAGGCGACGTGCAGGTCCTCGACCTCGAGGAGGGTCGACCCCGCCGGCTCCAGGCGGCGCGGTCCGGTCGCGGTGCGGGGTCCCGGGGGGTGCGGCGCGCCCGCGGTCCGGCCGACCGTCGCGCGGGGGCTCATCCCCTTGGCGATCGTCTCGCCCACGAGGTTGAACGCCAGCCCCACCACGACCAGCGCCACAGCAGGCGCGACGGCGGCCTCGGGGTGGATGTAGACCCGGCCGAGCCCCTCCTCGAGGAGCCGGCCCCAGTCGTACGCCGGCGCCTGGACGCCGAGCCCGAGGAAGGAGAGCCCGGAGAAGGCGAGCAGGGCGCCCCCGGCCCCGATCGTCGCGTTGACGACCAGCGGCTCGGCGATGTTGGGCAGCACGTGCCGGACGAGCAACCGGATCCGGCTCACGCCCGCGATTCGGGCCGCGGAGACGAAGTCGCGGTCTGCGACGGACGCCACCATCGTCTGGGTCAAGCGGGCGAACGAGGGGGCGGTGGCGAGACCGACCGCGAGGACGGCACCCCGCGCGCCGACGCCGAAGATCGTGGCGAAGAACAGGGCCAGCAAGAGCGCCGGAAAGGCGACCGCCACATTGACGGCCCCCGTGACGAGACGACCGGTGCGCCGACCGAGGACCACCGGGGCGGCGCCGACCAGCAGTCCTGTTCCCACGCCGATGACGGTGGCCAGCAGCGCCATCCCCACCGAGAGCCGGGTGGCGACGAGCACGCGGTAGCCGATGTCCCGGCCCAGGCTGTCGGTCCCGAACAGGTGCGCTGCCGACGATCCCTGGAGCAGGTTCCCCGTGTCCACGACCTCGGCGCGCTCCCCCCACACGAGGGGCGCGAGCACCACGAGGAGCACCACGACCGCGAGGAAACCCGAGGCCGCCAGCCCGACCGGGGTGCGGAGTGCGCGGGTCCAGCGGGCCCTGCGGGTGGTCGCCACGCTCAAGCCTCCCGGATCGTCGAGCGCGGATCGAGCAGTGCGAGCAGGACGTCGACGAGGAGATTCACGAGGAGGACGGCGACGCCGTACACAAGGACGACGGCCTGCACGAGCGGATAGTCCTTGGAGAGGATCGACGACACGATGGTGCTCCCGAGGCCGGGCCAGGAGAAGACGTTCTCCACTAGGACCGTGCCCGCTACCAGCGCGCCCAGCAGCAGGCCGCCGAGCGTGATCGAGGCCGTCAGCGCGTTGGGCAGCACGTGGCGCAGGTAGATGCGACGCGCAGGCAGCCGCTTGGCCCGCGCGGTGCGCACGAAGTCGGCGTCCAACACCGACAGCACCTCCACCCGCACGATCCGGGCCAGGACCGCGATCGGGGCGGTGGCCAGGGCGGCGACCGGGAGCACGAGCGAGGCGAACCCGTCGCTGCCGGCGACCGGGAACCAGCCCAACCGGACGCTGAGCACGAGCACCAGTCCCACGGCCACCAGGAACTCGGGCACGGCGCCCACGACCACGCTGGCCGTGGTGAAGCCGAGCTCGACGCGCGGCCTGCGGCCACCCCGCGTCAGCACGGCCATGCCGAGCCCGAGCGGAACGGCGAGCAGCACGGCGACGACGAACGCCAGGCCGGCCAGCTCGAGCGTGGCGGGGAGCCGGTCGCCGATCACCTGGGAGACAGGCAGGCCGCTCGTCATTGACGTGCCGAGGTCGCCCGTCGCCAGGCCCCGGAGGTAGTGGGCGTACTGGAGCCACAGGGGGTCGTCGAGACCGAGCGTGTGGCGCCGTGCCTCGACCAGGTCGTTGGGCGCGGCGGCGCCGAGAGCGGCCCGGACCGGGTCGCCGGGCACGAGGTGGACCATCAGGAAGGCGGCGGTCAGCAGCGCCCACAGCGAAACCAGCAGGCGGCCGGACCGGCGTACGGCGAACCGCACCCACGGGCTCTCCGCGACCACTGACCGGCTCACCGTGACTCGCCGCGACCGGACCGCCGCCTCCCGTGTGGTCATCCGGCGTACATGCGAACCGAGGCGGGCTGCACGTTGCCCTGGCTCAGCTCGAAGCTCGTTCCCGTCCCGAAGAACGGCTGGACGGAGTCGACGAACAGCACGACGTCGACGTGCTCGAAGAGCGCCTTCTCGGCTTCGGCCCACTTGTCGCAGCCCGCGGCGCCCGCCATCGTGGACGCGGTGGCCACGTGGGCGGCGTAGTCGGCGTTGTCGATCCCCGCGAAATTGGTGCCGTTCGGCGGCGTGGGTCCGGTGAGGTAGGGAACCAGCTGGCTGGGCAGGGTCACCCCGAGTGGCAGGATCGTGGCGTCCCAGGAGCCCTGGCCGCCGATGATGACGGCTCCGGCCTCGCTGTCCGCAGCACCCTTGAGCTCGGTGTCAACGCCGAGCTCGTGCCACATCTGCTGCATCAGCTCCGCACCTCCCTGCATCGGCGCCCCGTAGCTGGTCGAGTAGTACAGCGTCAGGGACAGCCGCTTGCCGTCCTTCTCCCGGATCCCGTCCTCACCCTTCTCCCAGCCGGCAGCGTCGAGGGCGCTGCTGGCGGCTTCCGCGTCGAAGGCGGGAAGGGCTCCGGACGCGGCGTCGACGGTGCAGGGACCCTGGCCGGGCGCCACCATGCTGGTGGGGGGACGTCCCTCGCCGCTGGTCAGGACGTTGCCCACGGACTCGAGGTCCAGGCCCTGGGTGAGGGCGCGGCGCACGTCCTCGTCGGCGCCGGGGTGGCCGTCCTGCTCGTTCAAGAGCAGCTCGCCGAGCGGGGCGACGACATCGCGCTGGAAGAGCTTGGCGGCCACGAGCCGGTCCCGGTCGGGACCCAGCACCTGGGCGGCGTTGACCTCGCCGGTCTGGAGCAGGTTGGCCACCGTGCTCTCGTTGGGGACCACCCTGACCACGACGGTCTCGGGCAGCCCCTTCTGGTCGGGGTCGAAGTCGCCCGGGCCCCATGCGTAGTCGTCGCGCCGGGTAAGCGTGTAGTGGTCGCCGGCGACGACGTCGGTCAGCTCGTACATCCCCGTCCCGGCGGCGCCCTGCTCGAGCGAGGACCTGTCCTCGAGGCCCTTGCCGCAGATGATCGGGAGACTGCCCACGCTGCGCGCGAGGAAGGCGTCCGGCACCTTGCTCATGACCCTGACGGTCCCCGCATCCTCGTCGGCCTCCGCCACCGCCCCGGGCGGGACGAAGACACCCATCCTGGTCGACTGGTTCTCCGGTTTGCCGACGAAGGTGATGTTGGCGGCGACATCGGTGGCCGTGAGCGGCGAGCCGTCGGAGCACGTCACACCGTCGCGCAGCGTGTAGGTCACCTCGGTCGTCGACTCCTCCCACGAGGTGGCGAGCCCGGTCTCGACCTTGCCCTCGGGGTCGATGCTGACGAGCGAGTCGTAGAGGAACATGTCGAGCTGGACGGTGACACCCGTCGTGGTGAAGTGCGGGTCCAGGTTGCCTGGATCGGCGGGCAGGGCCAGCGTGAAGGTCTTGCCGTCGGCGAGCACGCGGTCCCCGGCTCCGTCCGAACCGGGGTCGCTCGCGGAGCAGGCACCGAGCCAGACCGCCATAACGGTCAGGAGTGCGGGCAGTGTCCAGGTCGTTCTCATGTGGGTTCCCCTTCGGTGGTGGTGGGACGCAGCCTCTCCGCTGGCGACGGTCGCGTCTTCGTGGCTGCGCACCGGCCCTCGCCCGTCATCTCGTCGGTCAGGACGAAGCGGAGACGCGACTCTGGGCCCGGCCGCCGAAGTGCACGCAGTCCGTGCCGTCCTCGAGCCGGAACGGCACGAGCGCCATCCAGTCGCCCACGGCGTCGGTGACATAGGCTCCGTCGGCGGCGTGCTCGAGCCGGCCGGCGAAGGACGAGGCCCCCAGGCTGTCCGCGGCGAGCCCGCCGATCTGGACCTCGACGGTGAGCCCGTCGTCGTCGGAGCCGACGGTGATGCGCATGTTCTCGCGGGCGTAGGTGCCGACCCACTCGGGTCGTTCCCCGCGAGTGGTCCCGACGGGGACCGGGGGTGCCGGCGGGCGGACGCCGCAGAGCTCGTCGGTGAGCCCGCCGACGATCTCGCCAACGAGCTCACCCGCACCAGGGCCGTTGCCCTGGAGCACGACCGCGGTCCCCTGCTCGGGCAGCACCCGGACGAAGGCGCCCTGGCCGATGGTGCCCCCGTCGTGGCCGACCACGCGGTGGCCCGACCATTCGGTCAACATCCAGCCGACTCCCCAGCCGTCGCCCATCGTGGGGTCCGGCAGGGCGACCTGTTGCCGCCAGGCCTCCCGCACCGAGTCCTCGGCCAGGAGCCGCTCGCCGGAGGGCGTGAGCCCGCCGTCGAGCAGGAGCCGGGCGAGGCGGAGCCCGTCGCTCGCGGTGGCCATGACGCCACCGGCAGGGGCCATCGTGCGGGGGGTGACGGGCACCGGGGCGAGCGTGATCCCCTCGGGACCCGGGACGTGGCCGTACGCGACGCGGTGGCGTAGGGCGTCCTCGGGGAGCAGGCAACTGCGCTCCATGCCCAGCGGCCGGAGCAGGCGCGTGGTCATGGCCTCGTCGAACACCTCCCCGGTCACGGCCTCGACGACCCGCCCCGCGATGGCGTAGCCGGTGTTGCAGTAGGACCAGGCGGCTCCGAGGGGCAGCACCTGCGCGAGCTCGCCGCAGGTCGCCACATAGCGGGCCAGCACGTCCTCTCCCCGGCCGAGGTCGAGGAAGTGGTCGCCGTCGATGCCGCTGGTGTGGGCCAGCAGGTGCCGCAGCGTCAGCCGCTCCCGCACGTCGCGGTCGGCGAGCTGCAGCTCTGGCACGTAGCGCACGACGGGCTGGTCGAGCTCGAGGAGCCCCAGGTCGGCGAGCACGAGCACCAGGGTGGCCGTGTAGCTCTTCGTGACCGACCCGATCTGGAACACCGAGTCGGTGGTCACCTCAACCCGGGTGTCGAGGTTGAGGACGCCGGCTGCGAAGGCCGTCACTTCGCCGTCGTGCAGCACGGCGACCGAGGCGCCGGGCACGTCGTACTTCGCGATGGACTCCGACAGCCGCTGCTGCCAGTCCTGCACATCGATGGGCATGGGGGTCCTTTGGTCGGTGACGCGGTGGCCGGTGGGTCAGTGGGTCAGTGGGGCGTCGGGCACGGGGCACGGAGCGCCGACCGGGGAGAGCAGTGCGTTGAAGGTGGCGGTGAAGGCACCGGCCACGTCCGTCGTGAGATCGACCATCCACTCGACCATCAGCCCTCGGGCGAGCGAGCTGATGACGAGAGCGAGCATCTCGGGGTCGAACGGCGGCGTCACGCCGGCGGCGGCGCACTGCTCGGACAGGAACGCGGCGAGGTCGCGGCGGCCGTCTCGCTGCATGTCGGCCAGCCGCGCCCGCAGGGCCGGCTTGGTGGCGGCGTGCGCGGCGAACTCGATCTCGGCCGTGCTCCAGTCGCGGGCCCGCTCGAACTCCGCCGCCATCCACCGGCCGAGCGTGGCCAGGCGGGCCTCGCTCGTGAGCGAGGCCGAGAGCGAGGACCACGCCGAGTCGATCTGGCGGTCGAACCGGAGGTCGATGAGCGCGACGAAGATCTCGTCCTTGCCCGCGAAGCTCGAATAAACCGCACCGCGGGTGTAGCCGGCCTTGCTGGCGATGTCCTCGATCGTCACACGGGTGTAGCCGCGCACGAGGAAGAGCCTCTCGGCTGCCTCGAGCACCCGGTCCCGGGTCTCCTGCTTGGTATCCCTTGCCACGTCGGCCTCCTTGGATACACACTGTATCCATGAAGTGACCAAGCGCACAACGAGATTCCCAAATGAACCTCAACTACTGGGCATTGTCGTTTGCCGTTGTGGCTCAACCATTCGATACAGGCTGTACTCAGGGAGACGAAGAATGACGCAGATACAGGCCACGGAGCAGGTCGACGCCAAGGGAACGGGCCTGAAGGAGCTGCGCGACCTGGTACGCACCCGCTCTGCCGAGCTTGATGTCCCAGGGGCCGCCGTCGGCGTGGCCTGGCAGGGTCGGGACTACCACCTGACCGCCGGAGTCACCAGCGTCGACGCCCCCGCCCCGGTCACGCCCGACACACTCTTCATGATCGGCTCCACGACCAAGACCGTCACCGCTACCGCGATCCTGGCGCTGGTCGACCGGGGCACCCTCGACCTGGACACCTCGGTCGTCGACCTCCTGCCCGAGCTGGCCCTGGCGGACGCGGCGGTCACCGCCTCCCTGACCCTGCGCCACCTGCTCACGCACACCGGCGGCTTCGAAGGCGACGTCGAGGACGACGAGCTCTGGGGCCCGACCGCCCTGGCCGACAGTGTCGCGACCTTTGGCTCCCTGCCGCAGCACTCCCCGCCGGGCGCCGCGTTCTCCTACAGCAACGCCGGCCTCCGCCTGGCCGGCCGACTTCTGGAGGCGGTGACAGGCACGTCGTACGAGCAGGCCGTCCGCGACCTCGTGCTCGCGCCGCTCGGCATGGCCCAGAGCTACTACCTGCCGTGGGAGGTCTGGTCCCGTCCGCACGCGGTGGGGCACGTCGTCGAGGAGAACGGCACCGCGGTAGCGCACACCTGGGGCATGGGCCGCTCGGCGGCCCCCGAGGGCGGGCTCGTCTCCTCACTCCGCGACCAGCTGGCCTACGGCCGCTTCCACCTCGACGGCACCTGTGCGGGGAGCCCGCCGGTGAGCGACGCCACGCGACGCGCGATGCAGGTGGCGCAGCGCGACGCGGCTCCCCCGTTCGACGCCGTCGGCTTGCCCTGGCTGCTGGTCGACACCCACGGGCTCCGCGCGGTCACCCATGGGGGCAACATCGCTGGGATCCAGCTGTCGTCGCTGCTGCTGCTGCCCGAGCACGGCTTCGCCCTCACGACGCTCACCAACGCGGCGCCCGGTCGGCAGCTGGGCGCCGAAGTCACCGACTGGTGCCTCGAGAACCTCCTGGGTCTGGACCCCGACCCCGCGCTCGTCCCGGCGTCCGCCGCCGCCGCCGTGCTCGCCGCCTACGCCGGGCGCTACGACTCCGGCACCTGGGGCATGGACCTCGCGGCCGAGGAGGGCGGGCTCATCGCGACCTTCACCTTCAACGCGGCGCCGCAGGCCGACCACGCCGTCCTCCCGCCGCCCCAACAGCTCCAGCTCTGTGGCCCCGACGAGGTGCTCCGTATCACCGCGCCCGGCGAGGTCTTCGGACGCTTCGAGCGCGACGCGACCGGCCAGGTCGTCAGGCTGCTCTGCCAGGGCAGGGCGCTGCACCGGGTCCGCTGACCGGCGTCACCCGGAGAGGTGGTCGACCGCGAGCCGTGCCGCCTCCCCGATGGCGGCGTCGACCGCGGGAAGTCTTTCGGCCAGCGAGGTCGCACGGGTGAACACCGACACCGCGAAGCTCCGCCCGTCGGGGAGCGTCACGACCCCGGCCTCGTTGCGGATCGCCGGCAGGGTGCCGGTCTTGGCCGCGACCGCGACCTCGCCGCCGAACCCGGAGCTCAGCCGGTGCGGCCAGAGCTGCTGCGCCATCGACGCCCGGACCTGACGGCACCCCTCGGCGTCCCCTGCCCGGTCCTGCCACACGGCCTCGAGCAGGCCCGTGATCTCCCGGGGCGTGGACGAGCTGGTCCGGGCAGGGTCGAGGACCGCCAGCGACCAGATCCGGTCGACTCCCACCTTGCCCAGCTCCTCGTCCAGGTCGCACCCGGCCAGCTCGAATCCCAGCTCGTCGGCGATCGTCGCGAAGAGATCCTCGCAGCAGCCGATGATGCGGGTGCGATCCAGGCCCAGGTCTGCGAGCACGGCCTCGACCGCGCCCTGGCCGATGCGTCGGTGGACGACGTCGGTAGCGGCGTTGTCACTCAGGGTGAGCATGAGGTGGACGAGGTCGCGCCAGCTCATCGTCACGTCGTCGGCGCAGCCTGCAGTACCGACGCCGCCGATCCGGTGGCGCGAGGGGACGGTCGTCCGCTCGAGCGGGTCGATTCGCCCGGCCCCGACCTCGCGCCAGAAGGCGACGGCCACCGCGATCTTGAAGACCGAGGCCAGGACCACGGGCTGGTCGGCCGCCACCGCCACCTC
>JAOPXC010000173.1 GCA_025965335.1 Nocardioides sp.
GCCGGGCCCGCCGCCGGGCCCGCCGTCCGCCCAGCCAGCTGCCCAGCCGCCCGGCCCGGCCCCGTCCTGGCTCCCGCCGACCACCCAGCCACCGCCGGGTGAGTGGGCCGCCTTCCCCCCGCCCGGCACCCAGCCGCTGCTCCCGCCGCCGACCCGCCACGTGGTGCCCCGCGGCCGCGTGAGCGCCTGGATCTGGCCGGTCGTGACGACGATCGCCCTGCTGGTCGGCCTGGTCGGCGGTGTCGCCGGGGGTGTCGGGTACGTGCGGTACCACGACAACAACAACCCCGGGACGGTCGCCGGCGGCCTCAGCGGCGTCGACACCGTCTCCGAGGCCCCCCTGAAGGCCGAGAACGGCTCGATCGCCGCGGTCGCGCAGCAGCTCCTGCCCAGCACGGTCCAGATCTCGGCCGAGTACGCCGGCCAGGCCAACGGGGCGACCGGGTCCGGCTTCGTGCTGGACCGTCAGGGCCACGTCGTCACCAACAACCACGTCGTCGCCAGCGCCGCCAAGGACGACGGCCCGATCGAGATCGTCGACCAGGACGGCAACCGCTACACCGCGACGCTGGTCGGACGGAGCTCCGTCTACGACCTAGCGGTCCTCTACGCCAAGGAGGTCAAGGGCCTCCAGCCCGCCTCGCTGGGCCGCTCGTCGGCGCTGCAGGTCGGCGAGGGCGTCGTCGCGATCGGCTCACCTCTTGGCCTCAACTCCACGGTGACCGCGGGCATCGTCAGCGCCCTGCACCGCCCGTTCACGACCGGCGACACGGCCGACGACTCGTCGTACATCAACGCGGTGCAGACCGATGCGGCGATCAACCCGGGCAACTCCGGCGGTCCGCTGGTCAACCTGCGCGGCCAGGTCGTCGGGGTCAACTCCGCGATCGCGACCACCGGCGGGGGCACCTCGGCCGACTCCGGCAACATCGGCGTGGGCTTCGCCATCCCGATCGAGCAGGTCCGGGTGACCGCCGACCAGATCCTCAGGACCGGCGAGGCGAGCTACCCCGTCATCGGGGCCAAGGTGCAGACCGGCCAGGGCGACGGCAGCGGCGCCACGGTCGACGAGGTCGTCACGGACACTCCCGCCGATGCGGCGGGCCTGAAGAAGGGCGACGTCATCACCGCCGTCGACGGGGAACGCGTCACCGACGGCATCGCGCTGATCGTGGCGATCCGGGCGCACCAGCCGGGGGAGACCCTGGACTTCACCGTCGACCGCGGCGGGAACGAGCAGGTCATCTCGGTCACGCTCGGCTCCGAAACCGGCTGACCCTGGACTAGGACTGCCCGGACTCACCCCGGGGCTCGGACTCGACGTAGGGGTGCTCGTCCACGAACGTCTTCGTGTCGGCGTACATCTGCTGGATGAACTCCTCGAGCTGGGTCGCCTCGACCCGCCACTGGCCGCGACCCCCGATCTTGATCGCGGGCAGCTCGCCGCGCCGGACGAGCGCATAGACCTGCGCGCTGGACGTGTTGAGCACCTCCGCCACATCGGCGAGGGTCAGGAAACGGGGCGGTCCGGCCATGCGCCCATCGTCGCATCCCACCGACGCGTTCCGAGCGACCGAACCGGGGGTTGTGGACGGCTGTGGATCGAAGGGGTGACCCGGGCCGGTTCGCGCGCGATGATGTTCTGGTGGTCAGGAACCTCACGACCTCGGGTGTGGCCGATGCTCCACCGGCGATGCGCGCCGCCGCGCCCGGCTGGCGCGACCCGCGGCTGTGGGTAGGTGTGGCCATCGTGGCGGTGTCCGTGGTGGTCGGGGCGCGGCTCCTGGCCGCGGCCGACGACACCGTCCCGGTCTGGGCGCTGTCGGCCGACATGGGGACGGGCGACCACGTCACCGCGGACGACCTGGTCGCGCACCGGGTCCGGTTCTCCGACGCGGCCGCGCAGGAGCTCTACTTCACCGCGGACGACCAGCTGCCCGCGGACCTCGAGCTGACCCGCCCCGTCAGCGAGGGCGAGCTGCTGCCGCGCTCCGCGGTCGGGTCGGCGACGGAGCTCGACACCGTCGAGGTCCCGATCGCGGTCGACGCGGAGCAGGTGCCCCCGTCCGTCGAGGCCGGCACGGTCGTCGACGTCTATCTCGTGCCCTCGGTTCCTCCGGACCGCGGGAAGCCCGCCGCGACCGGCGCCACCCCCGCGCTCGCGGCGGTGGCGGTGGTGGATGCTCCCCGGCTCGAGGACACCTTCGGGACGAGCGGAAAGCGTGAGCTCGTGCTGGCGGTCCCCGACAAGGACGCCCGGCGGTTCTTCGCACTGCTCGGCTCGACGGACAACCCGGTGATCACCGTCGTCCGGCGGGGGTGACCGTCCGCCATGACGCTCGTCCTCATCGTGGCCTCCGGCGCCGCCTGGGAGTCCTCGGTGCTGTCCATGCTCAGCGGTCGTCACGACATCATGGTGCTGAAGCGCTGTGTCGACGTCGACGACCTGCTCGCGGCGGCCACGGCCGGGCAGGCTGACGTGGCGGTGCTGGGGCTGGACTCGCCGGCCCTCGACGTTGCCGCCGTCGACCACCTGCGACGCAACGGCGTCCGCCCCGTCGCGATCGTTGCCGCCGACGTCGATGCCGACGCCGCGCGGCTGAGGGCGATCCGGATCGGCATCCGGTCGCTCGTTGCCGACACCGACCTGGCGGCCCTGCCCGACGTGCTCACGGCAGGTGAGGAATCGACGACCGTGCCCCGCCTGGCGGTGCCGACGGGTGCTGCTGCACCGACCGCGCCCGTCCCGGGGGGGCGGGTGATCGCGGTCTGGGGCCCGGCCGGCGCTCCCGGGCGGACGACCCTGGCGGCCGGGATCGCGGCCGAGCTCGCCCGCCGGCAGCTGCGCACGATCCTCGTCGACGCCGACCCCTACGGCGGCACCGTGGCGCAGCAGCTCGGCATCCTCGACGAGGTGTCCGGGTTGCTCTCCGCTGCGCGGCTCTCCTCGAGCGGGGGGCTGGTCGAGCGGTTCGCGACCGTGCAGCGCGATGTCAACGCCCGGCTGAGCGTCGTGACCGGCCTGCCACGAGCCGACCGCTGGGTCGAGCTGAGGCAGGGGTCGGTCGAGCACCTGCTGGAGGTCGCCCGTGACCACGGCCAGGTGGTGGTCGACACCGGCTTCAGCCTCGAGGAGGACCCCGGCGCGCGTCACAGCTCGCGACCGGGACGCAACGCGATGACGATCGGGGCCCTGGCCGTCGCCGACCAGACCGTGGTCGTGGGCAGCGCCGACCCGGTCGGGCTGTCCCGGCTCGCCCGGGCCCTGGTCGAGCTGCGCGAGCGCACCGGGGGGATGCCCGTGCACGTCGTGGTCAACCGGATGCGTCCGACCCTCGGCTGGTCCGAGAAGGACATCGCCGCCATGGTCTCCGGCTTCACCCGGGTGGCGGGACTGCACTTCCTGCCCGAGGACCGGGCAGCGGTCGACCGGGCGCTCGTGACGGGCCGCACCCTCGTGGAGACCGGTGACTCCGCGCTGGTGCGCGGCGTCGCTGCCGTGGTCGACGCCCTCGGGCCCGCCGGGTTGCCGCCCGGCCCGGTCAGGCCGCGAACAAGAGGTAGAGCCCACCGACAGTGAACGCGACCATCGCCACCAGCAGCGGGAGCTGACCGGTGAGCTGGTGTCGCTTCGGCAGCAGCCGGACCGCCCGGTCGTGGGCGGCGATGACGGCGAGCACGTGGCCGAGGACGACCGCGACCACCTTCGTGTTCGCCAGCAGCGTCGGGTGATAGGACAGCCAGTAGCTGATCGTCAGGTTGCCGGTGCCGAGCCAGTTGCTGCCGTTGCTCAGCGGGTCGCTCATCAGCACGAGCGTCGACTGGCCCACCTCGACGAAGTAGCTCAGGTAGTGCGCCACGAAGTAGCCGACGACGATCGGCACGAGCGAGTGGGCGAACTGGTTGGGCAGCTCGCTGCGGCGCTGCTCGACCCCCACGCCGGTGAGCATGCAGCCCGTCGCGAAGACGACGCCCACTGCGACGCAGAACCCCAGCAGGGCAACGTTGTTGAGCAGCTCCGCGGAGACGGTCGTGGACTGGATGAACTTCACCCAGACGGTGGAGTCACGGAACGAGTCGAACGCCGTGCTCCCGAACAGGACCGCCATCACCGCCAGCAGCCCCGGACGGACGTCGACGCTGTCGAGGTTGGCGAGCGGGCTCCGGATCACCAGCAGGCCGTCGCGCCGTCCCCAGATCGACAGCTTGCCGACCAGGCTGGAGAAGACCTCGAACGGGTCGGCGCGCTCGTAGAAGGTGTTCCCGAACAGGGCGCCACCGAGCAGCATCGCCGCGACGTACACCGCGCACCAGAGCCGCACCGGGCCCAGCTCGGTCGCGTAGGGATAGACGAGCTCGAGCCAGACGAAGGCGAAGAGGCCCACGGCCGCGGGCCAGTGTCCGAGCCGCTCGGGGTAGACGAACACGCCCCGGTCGGGGTCGCTGCCCGACAGCTTGGCGAAGACGAAGTTGATGGTGCGGACCGGGCTGATCGCCTTCCACACCGGTCCCAGGAGGAACGAGAGCGGGACGAGCCCGACCCACCACCAGACGTAGAACACGCCGAAGAAGGGGTTGATGAGCAGGTCCTTGCCGAGCACGGCGGCCATCGCGGTGTAGAGGAACACCGCGAACCCGACGGTGCGGAGCGCCACCGCCAACGCCGTGGAGTCGACGACGGCGGCAACTACCCGCGGCGCGGGTCGGCCGCTCGTCGCGGCGTCGTAGCGGGGCGAGCGCCAGGCGACGGCGAGGACCGTGAACGAGACGGTCAGTGCGGCTACCGCGCCGGCGATCGCCAGCGAGGGCGAGATCGGCAGGTCCTTCGCGCCGCCGATCCCGTGGGCGAGCGTGATTCCGTCCGGGGACAAGTCAGCGTGCTTCGAGCTGCACGATGGTCTTCTCGAGCGTGTGCGACTCGACGTCGACGATGCTCGGCTTCTCGATCGGCGCCAGGGTCAACGTCTGCGTTCCTGCCTTGTACTCGAACTCCTGCTCGGGGCTCGAGTGGACGTGGATCTCGCCCGGGGCATCGGCCGTCACGACCAGGTCGATCCGCTGCCCGACGGCGACCTGGACCCGGTCGCCGTTCGGGGTGACCGTGTCGCCACTGACCGTGACCTGGATCGTCTTCGTCCCCACGGGGGACTGGGTGTCCGGGGTCTTCGCATCGCTGCCGCACGCGGTGCTCAGGGCGAGGGTGCAGGCGAGGACCGCCGCGGTCACGACCATTCGGCGCATCGGTGAGATTCCTGTCGTTCGGGGGATCTGGCGTGCTGCTGGTGTTGACTGGCGTCACCATGGTTGCAACCAGCGGTCGACTCGCTCTGGACAATCGCTCCCGGGCGTCGGAAGCTCTGCCAGAATCCCACGTTGGACAAGGACGGGTCCCACGGGCCCCAGGCACCGGACGGGAGGCACCCAGATGAGCGACCGGCTGCGGCCTCGGGACCTGGCCTTCCTTGCCGAGGAGACCCCCTCGACACCCAGGCACAACGCGACGGTGGAGATCTTCGACCCGAACGGTTCCGGCTTCGACTACGACCGCTTCGTCGAGCTCGTGCAGGACCGGATCTCGTTCGTGCCGCGGTACCGCCAGCGCATCCAGTCGGTGCCGGGACGGCTCGCGAACCCGGTGTGGGTCGATGACGAGGGCTTCGACCTCGGCTACCACGTACGTCGTTCCGCCCTGCCCCGGCCGGGCAGTCTGGACCAGCTGCGTGAGCTCGTGGCCCGCATCGTCTCCCGGCCGCTCGACCGCAGCCGTCCGCTCTGGGAGATCTACTTCGTCGAAGGACTGAGTGAGGGCCGGGTCGCGCTGCTCTACAAGACCCACCAGGTGCTCGTCGACGGCATCGAGACCGTCGACCTCGGTCAGCTCCTCCTCGACGAGAGCCCCGAGTGGAAGTCCCTGGGCGTCGACGGGTGGCACCCCGACCGCGGGCCGTCCCCCGGGTCGCTGCTCGTGCGGGCGGTCAAGGACTCGTTCGGCGCGCCGGAGACCGTCGTCGACACCCTCCGCGCCACCAGCGACGCCGTCGTGCGCACGGCCGACGGCGCCGCCAAGCAGGCCGGCCGGATCGTCAACGGCCTCAGCGGCCGGCGCCCCGAGCGCGAGACGCCGATCTCGGGAATCCTTTCCCAGCAGCGTCGCGTGGTCGTCGTGTGCACCCAGCTCGCCGACTACCGCAGCATCCGCGACGTCCACGGCGGCACCGTGAACGACGTCATCCTGGCCACCATCACCGGTGGCCTCCGTGGCTGGCTGATGGCCCGGGCCGAGTCGCTGGGCGGGCTCCGCAAGATCCGGGCGGTGGTGCCCGTGTCGGTCATCGACCGCGAGCTCGAGGCGACGTCGCTCGGGAGCCAGATCGCCGCACACTTCGTCGACCTTCCGGTCGGGGAGGCCAGCCCCGTCGTGCGCCTGCACCAGGTGTCCTACTCGTTCGACAAACACAAGGAGACCGGCCGCGGTGTCGCCGCGGACCGGCTGGCCGGCATCGCCGGCTTCGCGCCCGCGACCTTCCATGCGATCGGCTCGCGGGTCGCCGCGGCCGAGGCCGGCCGCGGTTTCCAGATCAGCGTCACCAACGTCCCGGGACCGCAGGCGCCGCTGTACGCCGCGGGCGCCAGGATGGTCGGCACCTACCCGGTCCACCCGTTGCTGCCCGGTCATGCCCTCGCGATCGGCGTGACGTCGTACAACGGCGACGTCTTCTACGGTCTCACTGCCGACCGCGACCTGCTCCCGGACGCAGACCTGCTGGGCACCTGCATCAGCGAGGCACTCGTGGAGCTCCTCGACACCGTCACCGGGACCCGCCCACGGGTGCCCCGCGGGCGCAGGAAACGCACCCAGCCCGTGCCCCGGAAGGCGGCGCCGAAGTCGTGACCGAGCGTGTCTACATCCCGGTCACCTCGTCCGTGCTCGCGCGGCTGGTGGCGGAGGGGAGGCTCGGCGGGCCGTTCCGTGCCCACGCCGTCACCGACGCGCTCCGGGCCGACTGGGCCGACGGCGACGAGGAGTCGTGGGAGTACGCCGCGCTGATGGCGGCAGCCGTCGAATCGGTTGCGTTGCGCAGTGCCGGCGATGCCCCGAGGAGGTACGTCGTGGCCGCCGACGTACCGTCCGTGGTCCCCGTCCCGGGGGAGGAGCCGACGCTGGTCGACGTCGCCGCGGACGTGCCGTGGAAGAACGTCGCGGCGGCGCACGTGGACACCTCGGACGACGCGGACGAGGACGACGACCTCGCCTGGTTCGCGACCCAGGAGATCGAGCACTTGGCGTAGGTCGGGTACGAGCGCGGTGGACCGCCGCCATCTGGCCGCCCACCCGCCGCTCCGAGTGCGCCGACTCGGGGATGCTCGCTACGCTCGCGGGATGGATGCAGTGACCACACCCCCGGCTCCCACCAATGAGCCGAACCTGACCTATGCGCCGGGCAGCCGCGAACGGGTCGCGCTGGTGGTGGAGATCGAGAAGCTCGAGCACACCCAGATGGATCTGCGGGCGCACATCGGCGGGCGCCGCAAGGCCGGTGGTGGCGCGGAGATCGAGGTCGTCGAGCCGCACAACCACAAGCACGTGCTGGGGGTGCTGAAGAACTCCACGCAGGCCGACGCGAAGGCCGCGGTGAAGGCGACCCAGGACGCCGCGCCGGCCTGGCGCGGCCTGGACATGGACGAGCGCTGCGCGATCCTGCTCAAGGCGGCCGACCTGCTGGCCGGCCCGTGGCGCCAGCGGATAAACGCCGCGACGATGCTCGGCCAGTCCAAGACGGCGTTCCAGGCCGAGATCGACGGTGCGTGCGAGCTGATCGACTTCTGGCGCTACAACGTCCACTACGCCAAGCAGATCCTCGCCGACCAGCCGATCGCGAACAGCCCCGGGATCTGGAACCGCACCGACCATCGCCCGCTCGAGGGCTTCGTCTATGCGATCACCCCGTTCAACTTCACCGCGATCGCCGGCAACCTGCCGACGGCGCCCGCGCTGATGGGCAATACGGTGATCTGGAAGCCGTCGCCCACCCAGCAGCTCGCGGCGTCGTTGACGATGGAGCTCCTCGAGGAGGCCGGGATGCCGCCCGGCGTCATCAACATGCTGCCCGGCGACGGCATCGACGTCTCGCAGGTCGCGCTGTCGCACCCCGACCTGGCCGGGATCCACTTCACCGGCTCGACCCCGACGTTCCAGCACCTGTGGCGCAGCGTCGGCGAGAACATCACGTCGTACCGCTCCTACCCGCGCATCGTGGGCGAGACCGGCGGCAAGGACTTCGTCGTCGCGCACCCGTCGGCGGATCCCGACGTGGTGCGGGTGGCGCTGATCCGGGGCTCCTTCGAGTACCAGGGCCAGAAGTGCTCGGCGGCCTCGCGTGCGTACGTCGCGAAGTCGGTGTGGAAGAAGATGCGCGACCAGTTCCTGGCCGAGGTGGAGGGGATCCCGATGGGTGACGTCACCGACTTCTCGAACTTCATGGGTGCGGTCATCGACGACCGCGCGTTCGCCAAGCACAAGGCCGCGATCGCGCGGGCGAAGCGGCACAAGTTCCTCGAAGTGATCGCCGGCGGTCAGGTCGACGACTCGGTCGGCTACTTCGTGCGGCCCACGGTCGTGGAGTCGACGGACCCCACGGACCAGATGTTCTCGACCGAGTACTTCGGCCCGATCCTGGTCCTGCACGTCTACGACGACGGTGACTTCGAGAAGGTCGTCCGCCAGCTCGAGGGCGTCGCGCCGTACGCGCTGACCGGTGCGGTGATCGCCCAGGACCGCTACGCGATCGCGTGGGCCAGCAACGAGCTGCGCTTCGCGGCCGGCAACTTCTACGTCAACGACAAGCCGACCGGTGCCGTCGTCGGTCAGCAGCCGTTCGGTGGCGGCCGGGCCAGCGGCACCAACGACAAGGCCGGTGCCGCGGTGAACCTGCTGCGGTGGACGTCCCCGCGCTCGATCAAGGAGACGTTCGTGCCGCCGAAGGACTACCGCTACCCGTACATGGGCTGAGCGC
>JAOPXC010000268.1 GCA_025965335.1 Nocardioides sp.
CGGGCAGCGAGACCGCGATCTCCTCGACGTACTGATCTCGCTCAAGGACGAGGACGGCACCGACCACTACGACGCCGACATCATCACCGGCATCTTCATCTCGATGATGTTCGCCGGACACCACACCTCGTCCGGCACCGCGGCGTGGACGCTCATCGAGCTGTTGCGGCACCCGGAGGTGGGGAAGGACGTCACGGCCGAGCTGGACGACCTCTACGCCGACGGCTCCGAGATCTCGTTCCAGGCGCTGCGCTCGATCCCGCGGTTGGAGGCGTCCCTCAAGGAGACACTGCGCCTGCACCCGCCGCTCATCCTGCTGCTGCGTGTGGTCAAGGAGGAGATCGACCTGGGCGGTCACACGATCCCTGCCGGCGCCCTGGTCGGCGCCAGTCCCAAGGTCTCCAACCGGATCCCCGAGGACTTCCCGGACCCCGAGCTGTTCGACCCGGGCCGCTACCTCGACCCGCGCCAGGAGGATCTCCTCAACCGGTGGACCTGGATCCCCTTCGGGGCCGGCAAGCACCGCTGCGTGGGCTCGGCGTTCGCGATGATGCAGCTCAAGGCAATCTTCTCGGTGATCCTGCGCGACTTCGAGTTCGAGATGGCCCAGCCCTCCGAGACCTACCGCGACGACGTCTCCAAGATGGTCATCCAGCTCGAGCAGCCCTGCCGGGTGAGGTACCGCCGGCGGGTCGCGACTAGCTCGACCGGCGATCAGTGAGGGTCGTCGCCGACCTGGGGCTGTGCCAGGGCCACCAGATGTGCCAGGGCGAGGCGCCCGACGTGTTCGGCTGGGACGACGACGCCGACAGCGTCGTGGTCCTCGTCGAGGACCCCGACGAGTCCCTGCGCCCGCAGGTGACCGCCGCCGTGAGGTACTGCCCAGCGATGGCGCTGGCCATCGAGGAAGACCGAAGAGGAGCCATGGTCTCGACAAGCTCGACCAACGAAGCGAAGTGCACCCGCGCCCAGATGAACGCGTTCTGGGAGCGCTGGCTCGAGGTGAACCGGCTCGCCGAGCGCGAGCAGGACTGGAGCCACCTGGCCGCGTTCTACGCCGAGGACGCGACGTACGGCTGGATGTACACGCCCGATGAGCACTTCATGGCCGTCGGTCGAGACCAGATCCGCGACTGGGCGCTCCGCAACGAGATGGCGGGCATGGAGGGCTGGCACTACGACTACGTCAGCACCGTGATGGACGACTCCAACGGCATGGTCATCGGTTTCTGGAAGCAGAAGGCGGGACTCACCGACGACGCCACCGGCCAGGAGTACGAGGTCCAGGGGATCGGCGGGTCGTGGTTCGGCCTCGCGCCGACCGGTCCGGACGGCGCCCTCGAGATCGCCTGGCAGCGGGACTGGTTCGACCTGGGCTCGACCGCCCACACGTACCTCCAGATCATGGGCTCCGGCAAGGCGCCGCAGGGGCTGGTGGACCGGATGCACCAGAACAGCAAGGAGCAGCCGGGCCACTTCCGGCCCGAGGACCTGCCCTCGACGGTGTGGCCGCCCCCGGTCGAGGCCGGCACCTACCTGCAGCAGGAGGCTGTGGTCTCGACAGGCTCGACCGACGGTGGGCCGGCGTGACCCTGACGACCTCGCCGCCCCAGCAGCTGATCGACGGCAAGCTGGTCGCGGCCGGCGACGGCACGACGTACCCGATCCTGAACCCCGCGACGGGCCGCGAGATCGGCCGGGCGCCGGACGGCACGACCGGCGACGTCGACGCGGCCGTCGCGGCGGCCCGGCGTGCGTTCGACGAGACCGACTGGTCCACGAACGTCGAGCTGCGGGTGCGCGGCCTGCGCCAGCTGCACCAGGCACTGGTCGACAACGCGGACGCGATGAAGGAGCTGACGATCGCCGAGGTGGGCGCCCCGGCGTTCCTCACCAGCGGTCCCCAGTACGACGTGCCGGTCGAGTCGTTCAAGTGGATGGTCGACCTCGCGGAGTCCTATGCGTGGGAGACCGACCTCGGCGTCGCGAAGCCGATGGGCGTCCCCACCCGGCGAACGGTCCGACGCGAGGCGGTCGGGGTCGTCGCCGCGATCACGCCCTGGAACTTCCCCAACCAGATCAACCTGGCCAAGGTCGGCCCGGCGCTCGCCGCCGGCTGCACGGTCGTGCTGAAGCCGGCGCCCGACACCCCGTGGGTCGCCTGCGAGCTGGGCCGGCTGTTGGCCGAGCACACCGACATCCCGGCCGGGGTCTTCAACGTCGTCACTCCGCGGGACAACGCGGTCGGCGCCCAGTTGACTACCGACCCGCGTGTGGACCTGGTGTCGTTCACGGGGTCGACCGCCACCGGTCGAGCGATCATGGCGGCGGCCGCGCCCACGCTGAAGAAGGTGTTCCTGGAGCTGGGCGGCAAGTCCGCCGCCATCGTGCTCGACGACGCCGACCTGGTGTCGGCCGTGGGCGCGACCGCGTTCGCGGTGAGCATCCACGCCGGCCAGGGCTGTGCGCTGACGACCCGGCTGGTCGTGCCGCGGGAGAGGTACGACGAGGCGGTCAAGGTCGCCGCCGACACGATGGCGTCCATCGGCGCCAACGACCCCAGCGACCCGGGCACGATCTGCGGCCCGGTCATCTCCGCGGTGCAGCGCGACCGGGTCAGGGCCTACCTCGACCTCGTGGCCGAGGCGGGCGGCCGGTTCGCCACCGGTGGCGGCATCGACGAGAAGCGGGGTGACCTCGCCGGCGGGTTCTGGATCCAGCCGACGGTGATCGCGGGCCTCGACAA
>JAOPXC010000283.1 GCA_025965335.1 Nocardioides sp.
CCTGCCGCTACGTGCGGCAGTGGACGGCCGTGAAGCTCCGTTGGCGGTTGCGAGTCGACGCCGTCGAACGAGCCGCCCTGGTCAAGCTCGCGGACGCCTGCCCCGACACCGTGCTGCGCGTGACCCGTGTCCCCCGCTGACGCTGGGCGCAGCTGCCCGCAGTGCGGGGGTCCGCCCGCGGGCCGGAGGGCGACCACCCAGGTGACCGACGCGGCAAGAGCCGTCGGTGCCAGGTGAGCCTGGCCCGTCCGGGCCAGTGCCCGAGGCCGCGTTCCGGATCTTCCGCCACTACGACGGGAAGCACCACGGGTTCGGTGACCGAGGTGTGTCCGCCACGAGCTCGGCCCAGGGCAAGCTTGCGTTGTCGCACTTCCCGCACGGACGGACGGCGAAGGTGTATCGCTACGAGGGTCAAGGCATCGACGGGCCGGACCCGGTCCCCGTGGGCTCGGGCGGCTTCACACTCACCTACCCGGCGCACTCGATCACCCTGGTCGCGCTGAACCACACGTGACCTACGCAGTGACCCCGACCTTGATGGTCCGTGACCCCAACGACCGAGCGCCAACCGCGGCGAGGGGTCACACTGGGACCGATCGGACCGGCCATGCGGTCGGATCCCAGGAGGAAGACGATGACCGACGTACCCACCCCCGACGACACCGAGAGCTACCACGGCTACAGCGTCGACGACGAGAACCAGCCGCAGGACACCGAGGACAGCCAGGTCGACGGCCGCGGACTGCCCGAGCCGCTCGACGAGGGGTACTCGCCGCCGGAGAAGTGGTCGGCGGCTGAGCGTTTCGGCAACACCCCCCTCGAGGAGGAGCTCGGCGAGAGCCTCGACCAGCGGCTGGCCCAGGAGGAACTCGAGCCGGATCCGTACGACGTCGCCGCCGCCGAGGGGGACGACCCCGACAACGAAGCGTTCGACTCCGAGGTCGGCAACCGCCGGGCCGGGCGGCTGGTCGAGAACGACGACGTCCCCGGCCTCGAGCAGGACTTCCTCGCCGACGATGTCGGCATCGACGGGGCCGGGGCCAGCGCCGAGGAGGCCGCGATGCACGTCATCGACGACGAGTCCGACGACGAATGACGTAACACCGTCGCGGCGGATCGGTTCAGTGGAAGATGAGACACCCGGGAGGGGAGTGACACGTGCCGGATGCGCCCGAACTGTTCCGACGGATCGTCGAGGCGAGCACCGACGGCCTCTGGATCGTCGACGCCAACGGCGGCACGACCTACATCAACCCACGGATGGGCGAGATGCTCGGCCGCTCACCCGAGGACATGGTCGGGTTCGACATGGCCGATGCGCTCGACGCCAACGGGCGGGCCGGGCTGGCCGAGCACCGGGCCAGGCTGGTCACCGACGAGGTCGGGCGGGACAACCTCGAGGCACAGTTCGTGCGCGCCGACGGCAGCCTCATGTGGGCGCTCGTCAGCTACACCCCGGTCCGCGACGACCACGGCGCCCGGATCGGCTGGCTGTACCGCGTGACGGAGTACGCCGCGCGGGAGAACCTCTTCGAGACGCTGCAGGTCCGCGAACAGCAGCTGGCCACCGCCCAGCGGATTGCCGGCATCGGCAGCTGGGACGTCGACCTGCTCACCGACCAGACGCGGTGGTCCGACCAGGTGTTCACGATGTTCGAGGTCGACCCGGCGACGTTCGGGGTGTCCCGCGGCGCCTTCATGCAGTTCGTCCACCCCGACGACGTCGACCGCGTCCGGGTGCAGGTTGCGGCCGCGGGCGCCGGCGCCACGGACGGGTTCTCGATCGAAGCCCGGATCGTCCTGTCCGGCGGGCGGCAGCGGTGGATGCGCGCCCTCGGCGCCGTCGAACGCAACGAGGCAGGCACGCCGGTGCGGATTGCGGGGACCGCCCAGGACATCACGGAGCTCAAGACGGCGGACGCCCAGGGCGCGGCGGCGACCCGCCGGCTCGGGCTGCTCCAGGAGATGTCCAGCGCGGCCAACCAGGCTAGGACCCTGGACGAGGCGCTCGGCCTGGCCGCCGCGGGTCTTCCGCACTTCACCGCCTGGCACGCCGCCGCCGTGTTCGTCTGTCCCGAGGACGGCGAGCCCGTGCTCGTCGAGACCTACGACGACCAGCCGGCCAGCCCCGACCCCGACCTGGCACGCGTGGCCGTCGCGTCGGGAGAGATCGCCGTCGGCCCACCCGACGGGCTGGCCGAGACGCACTCCCTGGTGGCGATCCCGGTGACCGTCCTCGGGCGCGTGGTCTGCGTGGTCGAGGTCCTGGCCGACGAGGTCCCCCCGGACGAGAACTCCCACGAGCTGATGCGCCAGATCGCCGGCCAGCTCAGCCTGGTCGCGGGACGCGAGCGGGCGGCGGTCGAGCTGGCCGAGGCCCGGGACGAGGCGATGGAGGCCTCCCGCCTGAAGTCGGAGTTCCTCGCGACGATGAGCCACGAGATCCGGACCCCCATGAACGGCGTGATCGGCCTCAACGAGCTGCTGCTGCGCACCGAGCTCGACGACCACCAACGCCGCCTCGCCGAAGGCCTCCAGAGTGCCGGGCTCACGCTGCTGACGATCATCAACGACATCCTCGACCTGTCCAAGATCGAGGCCGGGAAGCTGGAGCTCGAGGCCGCCGACTTCGACGTCCGCGACGTCTTCGACCAGACCGCAGCGGTCCTCAGCGGACCCGCGCACCACAAGGGTCTCGAGCTCGTCGTGGCCTGCCATCCCGGCGTGCCCGCGTTCCTCAACGGCGACGCCGTGCGCTTCCGCCAGATCATCACCAACCTCGGCTCGAACGCCGTGAAGTTCACCGACCGCGGCGAGGTCGTGATCCGGGCGACGATGACCTCCGAGACCCCCACCGAGGTGGTCCTGCGTGTCGACGTCACCGACACCGGCCTGGGCATCGCTCCCGACGCCCGCGAGCACCTCTTCGAGTCGTTCACCCAGGCCGACCCGTCCACGACCCGGCGCCACGGCGGCACCGGGCTCGGGCTGGCCATCTCCCAGCAGCTCGTCCAGGCGATGGGCGGGGAGATCGGGTTCGACAGCGATCCCGGTCACGGCAGCGCGTTCTGGTTCACGGCGCGGTTCACCCGCGCGACGGCGACGGCATTCGTCCGCCTCCCGCTGCCGCACCTGCTGGCGAGCAAGCGGGTGCTCGTGGTCGACGACAACGAGACCAACCGGTTCGTCCTCACCGAGCAGCTGGCCTCGTGGCACTTGCGCGCGGTGGCGGTCGCCTCGGCGGACGAGGGGCTGGCGACGCTGCGCGAGGCCGCACGCTCGGGACGCCCCTTCGACGCTGCGGTGCTCGACCTGAAGATGCCGGGCACGGACGGGCTGGAGCTCGCGCGCCGGGTTCGGGCCGACCCGACGATCGCGGCGGTGACCCTGCTGCTGCTGTCGTCCGACCAGACCGTCGGACTGAGGGAGGCCCGTGCAGCCGGCTTCGGGGCGGCGCTCAGCAAGCCGGTGCGCCACTCCGAGCTGTATGACCTGCTGGTCTCGATGCTCGCCTCGGAGATCGCCGAGGCGGCGCCACCGGCGGAGCGGGCCACACCGTCGTTGGGGCTCACGGTCCTCGTGGTCGAGGACAACGCGGTCAATCAGCTCGTGGCGACGGGGTTGCTGGAGACCCTCGGCTGCAAGGTCGACGTCGCCTCCGACGGCATCGACGCGGTCGCGATGCTCACCGGCGACCACCCGTACGCCGCGGTGCTGATGGACTGCCGGATGCCGCGGATGGACGGCTACGACGCCACCCGTGCCGTCCGCGCCCAGGAGCGACGGGACCGGCGGGTGCCCATCATCGCCATGACGGCCTCGGCGCTCGAGGGGGAGCGAGAGCGCTGCCTGGCGGCGGGCATGGACGACTTCCTCACCAAGCCCGTGGACGGCGGCGACCTGGAACGCGTCGTCCGTCGATGGACCGGGCCGCAGGCCGTTGGCGCGTCGGACCTCGATGCGGGCTCGGCGGGCGGCCCCGCGGCCGGGGTCGTGCTCGACCCGGCGCGGGTGCGGATGCTCGACGAGCTGACGAAGGACGGCGTCAGCTTCTTCGAGCGGACGGCGATGTCGTTCATGAGCCGCATCCGCGACCAGGTCCAGGCGATCCAGGACGCGATCGGGGCCCACGACGCCAACCGCACGCTCACGTCGTCGCACCTGGTCAAGGGCAGCGCGCTGAACCTGGGACTGCCCCGGGTCGCAGCCGCCGCCGCACGCGTCGAGACACATGGGGAGCACGGCCGCACCTCCGGGACCGAGGAGATGATGGCGGACCTGACCCGTGAGGTCGACCGGGCCATCGAGGCGCTCAGGGAGGCCACGCGGCCCACGCGGACGGAGCCTTAGAGCGTGCTCCCCCGCCTCGAGATCGTCGGCCGCCGCCGGCCGGTCGCCCTGGTGGCTGCCGGCGCCACGCTCGTGGACAGTCGGGCGCCCGCACCGTCGTACGCCACTCCGCACCCGGCGCCGTACGCCGCAGTCTCGGTCGTGCCGGACCCCGCGGCGGGACGCATCGAGCTCGAGCTCGCGTCCGCTGGCGTGCGGCTGGTGGGGTGGTACGACGCGACGACGCGGCGGCTCGGGCTGGACGTCACGACCGACGGCCGCACCACGAGGCACGAGAGCCGGCGGCACGGGCGAGCAACGGCAGCGGTGGTGGAACTCGGCCTGACGCTCACCGGGACCCATCTCACCGTGCTCGCCCGGGAGGGCGCCGCGTGGGTGGCGCGCGGCCGGGTGGACCTGGCCGATCGCGTCGACAGCCGGAACGAGGCATGGCTGGCCGGGCTGCGCAGCGGTCACCGCGGCGCGGTGGCCCGGTTCGTCGCAGGTGGATTCGGCCAGCTCGGGCTGCGTGACATCCGACTGGTCACCGCCGCCGATGGCACGCCGTGGCGCGACGGAGCCGCGTTCCTGCTCACCGCCACCAGCGCGGGTCCCGGCTTCTTCGACACCGCCCACACATCGGTCTGGGCGCTCGACCCGGACGGGCTCGACCTCGAGCACCGTGCGGACCTGTTCTTCCGACGCCCCGACCGTGCGGGAGTCTTCGGCGACCACGCCACCCATCTCGTGCGCGCCGACGACCAGTGGCTGGTGGCGACGAGCACCTGGGGCGACTTCGACCGCCGCCGCACCGATGCGTCCGTGGAGGCGACGCTGGCGCGGTCGGACGCCGATCTCCTGGTCGGACGGCACGTGCTCGACACGGAGCCGCTGGCCCTGCCGACCACCGGGCTCCGCTCGGTGGGTGTGTGGGACCCGCACCTGGTGCGGACCCCCGAGGGGTGGCTGGTCGGGTACGTCAGCGCGCGGCGCTTCTTCCGGTTCCACCCGGTGCTGGCCGCGGGTCCGTCGCTCGACCGGCTGGCGCTGCGGGCGACCGCGTCGGACCGGCTCGCCACCGAGGGCCCCACGCTGATCCGGCTGGAGGAGGGCTGGCGGGTGCTGGCGAGCGACGGGCGGGACGGCCGATCGGGACAGCGCCGGAGATTCCCGATCTTCGACCTCGACCTGACCGAGGTCGGCGAGCTGGATGCGCCGTACCCGACGAACATCCCGTGGCCCACGCTGGTCCGACACGGCGACGACTGGCTGATGGTGGCCTTCAACGGCGCGGCGTACGGCGGCGGCTTGGTGGGGTACGGCACGCACGGCGACGTGGTGCTGATGCGCGGCGTCAGCCCGTGATGGCGAGCAGCGGCCGAACCGCGTTGCGGGCGCACGCGAGCGGACTGACCCGGGTGGGCGCTGCAGCCCGACCCCGAGCATCGCTGGAAGGACGTGAGCTCGTGCGTCACGGCGCTGCGTGCGGCCATGCCGCCCGAGACCGTGGGGACGGTCGGCCAGTCGCGCGCCGAACGGCGCGGACAGTCGCTGGGACCGTTGCCGGTCCTCGCCGCGACGTTCGGAGCGTCGTACGCCGCCACGACCATCGTCCGCTGACTTGGCCTAGGCTCTCCGTATCGGCTCCGCGCCACCCCTGCGGACCGTGACGACGCGCCACCCACCCCCGTGGCCGCAACACGAGAGAGCAGGCACCATCCATGTCTGGAACGCAGCCGTTCGACCGGTCCCCCGATGTCTTCGAGCTCGGGGCCGACCACGAGCAGGTGGTCTTCGCCAACGATCCGGCGACCGGCCTGCGGGCGATCATCGCCCTCCACTCGACGGCTCTCGGTCCCGCCCTCGGCGGCACCCGCTTCTACCCCTACGCGTCCACGGCGGACGCGCTGACCGATGTCCTGAACCTGGCGCGCGGCATGTCCTACAAGGCCGCGCTGGCCGGGCTCGACCTCGGCGGCGGCAAGGCCGTCATCATCGGCGACCCGGCGACGCTCAAGTCCGAAGGCCTGCTGCGCGCCTACGGCCGCTTCGTGCAGTCCTTGGCCGGCCGCTACTACACGGCTTGCGACGTCGGGACCTACTCGGACGACATGGACGTGATCGCCCGCGAGTGCTCGTTCGTCACCGGGCGGTCGGTCTCGCACGGTGGCGCCGGTGACAGCTCGGTGCTCACGGCGTACGGGGTGTTCCAGGGCATGCGGGCGGCCGCGTCGATCGCGTGGGGTGCGTCGTCAGTGGCGGGTCGGACCGTCGGCGTGGCGGGCGTCGGCAAGGTGGGCCACCACCTGGTGCGGCACCTGGTCGAGGACGGCGCGACCGTGGTGGTGACCGACGTGAGCCCCGCCGCTGTGGAACAGGTGCTCGACGAGCATCCCGAGGTCAGGGCGGTTGCCTCGACCGAGGCGTTGGTCGCGTCGGCCCTGGACGTCTACGCGCCGTGCGCGCTGGGCGGGGCGATCACCGACGAGGTCGTCGAGGTGCTGGGCGCGCGGATCGTGTGCGGCGCGGCGAACAACCAGCTGGCCCATCCGGGCGTGGAGAAGGCGCTCGAGGAGCGCGGGATCCTGTACGCGCCGGACTACTGCGTCAACGCCGGTGGGCTGATCCAGGTGGCCGACGAGCTCGAGGGGTTCTCCTTCGAGCGCGCCCGGGAGCGGGCCTCGGGCATCTACCAGACCACCCGCCGGGTCTTCGAGCTCGCCGCGTCGGACGGCGTACCCCCGGCCATCGCCGCCGACCGGCTCGCCGAACGCCGGATGCGCGATGTGGGTCGGCTGCGGGGGATCTGGCTGGGTGAGGGGCGCCCGGGGAGCAGTTTCACTGGTTAACCAGTGAAACTGTCGCTTCACCTGGAGTATTTCCCGGGCGAAGTGCGAGTTTCACTGGTTAACCAGTGAAACTGACCGACCGCGAGGCTCAGTCGCGAGAAGGGCCGGAGTAGTCCGACCACTTTTCGAGCACCTCCGGATCGACCTGCTCCTCCGGGGTGTCACTCTCGCCGTGCAGCTCACTGGCCAAGGCCCCGAAGTCCGTCTCGTGAGTGCGGTACTTCAGGTCGCGGGCGACCTTCGTCTGCTTGGCTTTCGCTCGGCCGCGCCCCATAGGCTCAGCCCCCTCGCACACTCGGCCGGGGCAACAGTGGCTCCCGGGCTGGCTCAAAGATTTCTCGTGGGCACAACGCTACCTGCTGCCCGGCTGTTCCCGCACACCGAGTCCATGAATCGCCGTGCGCCCTGAGCGAAATCCGCCGGGGACCCGGCGGGACGGCGTGGCTCCCGATCCTCGGCCGTCGTAAGCGTCGTCCTACGGAGTCCCGGCGAGGCGGAGAAGGGAGGCGATGCGGGGCATCGACGACTGTCGACAACGAAGTCGTCGGTGGGGCGGCGCGCCGCGGACCACGCATCGGTGCGACGCCCTGAATCACCAGCCCGGGTGCTGGCCGGTCAGCCGGACCTTGCCTCCGTCTGCTCCGCCGGCCGAGGAGTCGACCCCGACCGCACCGGCCACCCAGGCCCGGATCCCGAACCCGGCGAGGACCTCGATGGCCCGGTCGACGTCGTCGGGGGCGGTCAGGGCGACCATGCCGACCCCGCAGTTCAGGGTCGCCTCGAGGTCCGGCTGCGGCACCGAGCCGACCCGGCGCACCAGGTCGAAGATCGGCTGCGGGGACCAGGACCCGCGGTCGATGGTGGCCGTCAGCTCGGCCGGCATCACCCGTTCGAGGTTGGCCGCGAGCCCGCCGCCGGTCACGTGCGACATCGCGTGGGTCTGGGTGGCGTCGGCCAGCGCGAGGCAGGCCTTCGCATAGATCCGCGTCGGCGTGAGGAGCTCCTCGCCGAGGGCCTTGCCGAGCTCGGGGACGTTGCGCTCCAGCTCCCACTTCGCCTGGTTCAGGAACACGTGCCGCACGAGGGAGTAGCCGTTGGAGTGCAGACCACTCGCCGCCATCGCGACGACCACGTCCCCGGGACGAACCCGGCCCGGCCCGAGCAGCCGGTCGGCCTCGACGACGCCCGTCGTCGCGCCGGCCACGTCGTACTCGTCCGGCGCCAGCAGGCCGGGATGCTCGGCGGTCTCACCGCCGATGAGCGCGCAGCCGGCCTCGACGCAGGCCTCGGCGATGCCCTTGACGATCGCCGCGATCCGCTCGGGTACGACCCGCCCGGTCGCGATGTAATCGGTCATGAACAGCGGCTCGGCGCCACACACCACCAGGTCGTCGACGACCATGCCGACGAGGTCGAAGCCGATCGTGTCGTGCACGTCCATGGCCTGCGCGATCGCCACCTTCGTGCCGACCCCGTCGGTGGAGGTCGCCAGCAGCGGACGCGTGTACTTCGTGAGCGCCGACGCGTCGAACAGCCCCGCGAAGCCCCCCAGCCCCCCGATCACCTCGGGACGGCGAGCCTTCTCCGTCCACACCTTCATCAGGTCGATCGCCTTGTCGGCGGCCTCGATGGAGACGCCGGCGGCGGCATACGAAGTCGTGGCCGAGGAAGCCTCTGGTACAGCTTTGGGGGACACAGAGCTTCCTAGGGGTTGTTGAGGACAGGGAGTTCCTTGCCCAGGGTCGGGCTCTTCAGGGTTGCCTCGAGCAGGTGCTTGCCGAGGAGACTCTCGTCGGGGAGCGGCACCGGGTACTCGCCGGTGAAGCAGGCCTGGCACAGGTTCCGCGGAGCCTGGCGCGTGGCCTCGAGCATGCCCTCGAGGGAGATGTAGCCGAGCGTGTCTGCTCCGACGCTCGCCGCGATCTCCTCGGGCGTCAGCCCGTTGGCGATCAGCTCCGCGCGGGTGGCGAAGTCGATGCCGTAGAAGCACGGCCACTTCACGGGCGGACTGGAGATCCGCACGTGCACCTCGAGCGCACCCGCCTCGCGCAGCATCCGGACCTGGGCGCGCTGGGTGTTGCCGCGCACGATCGAGTCGTCGACCACGACGATCCGCTTGCCGCGGATCATGTGGTCGAGGGCGTTGAGCTTGAGCCGGATGCCGAGCTGGCGGAGCGTCTGGCTGGGCTGGATGAACGTGCGTCCGACGTAGGCGTTCTTGACGAAGCCCTGGCCGAACGGGATGCCGCTCTCCTCGGCGTAGCCGGCCGCCGCAGGCGTGCCCGACTCCGGCACCGGGATCACCAGGTCGGCCTCGACCGGGAACTCGCGGGCCAGCTGGCGACCCATCTCCACGCGCGCCTCGTGCACGCTGCGGCCGCTGATGGTCGCGTCGGGACGGGCGAGGTAGACGTACTCGAACACGCAGCCCTTGGGGTCGGCCTCGGCGAAGCGGTGCGAGCGCAGCCCGTCCTGGTCGATGACGATCATCTCGCCCGGCTCGACCTCGCGTACGACGCTGGCGCCGATCGTGGCCAGCGCGGCGTCCTCGCTCGCCACGACCCACCCGCGGTCGAGCCGGCCCAGCACCAGCGGCCGGATGCCCTGGGGGTCGCGCGCGGCGTACAGCGTGTTCTCGTTCATCCACACGAAGCAGAAGGCGCCCCTCAGGAGCGGGAGGACCTCGAGCGCCCGCTGTTCCAGCGAGGTGTCGGGATGGTGCGCCAGCAGCGCCGTCACGAGGCCGGTGTCGTTGGTCGAGGCCTCCTGCGGGCGGGTGTGCAGGTCGAGCTGGTCCTCGGGGCCGGGGAGGTCCAGCACCATCTTCGCCAGCTCGTGGGTGTTGATCAGGTTGCCGTTGTGGCCGAGGGCGATGGAGCCGTCGGCGGTGGGCTGGAACGTGGGCTGGGCGTTCTGCCACGTGCTGGCGCCGGTGGTCGAGTAGCGCGCGTGACCGATGGCCAGGTGGCCCTTGAGCGAGGCGAGCGTGGTCTCGTCGAAGACCTGCGAGACCAGGCCCATGTCCTTGTAGACCAGGATCTGGCGACCGTTGCTGACCGCGATGCCCGCCGACTCCTGGCCGCGGTGCTGCAGGGCGTAGAGGCCGAAGTAGGTGAGCTTGGCGACGTCCTCGCCGGGGGCCCAGACCCCGAAGACGCCACAGGCGTCCTGGGGACCTTGGTCCTGCGGGTCGAGAGCAGCGGTCAGGCGACCGTCGCCGCCTCGGCGGGTGCTGCCGCTGCTGCTGAGGTAGGGCACGCCACGAGTCTAGAGGTCCGATCCCCGCGGACCAGCACCGACGGACGGCCGTGCCGCGAGCCGCCCCGGGTGGCGGTCAGATCGGGCACCTTCGCAGAGTCGGCCCCCCGGCGGCGGCACGCCCGTACCATGACGAGCACCTTCGAGACTCGAGAGGTGCGATGTCTTCGGACACCCCAGTTCCACCGGATCGGGCCGGCTCCTGGAGCCTGTCCGATACGTCGTCGCGCGACGCCCTGCAACTCATCGCGGAGGGCGTCACCGAGCTCGCAGGGTTCGGCGTGGCGGCGATCAGGGTGGTCCGTGACGACGGCCTCGAAGTGGTCGCCGTCGCCGGGAGCGACGAGGCGCGCGAGCAGCTGATGGGCACCCGTACGCCGACCGAGCTGATCGAGGCCGAGATCGAGCACGCCGACGACTGGGGGCCCCTGCGCTTCGTCCCGCACGACCGCATCGACCTGGACGTGGAGACCTGGGGCTGGGTCCCCGACGTGGAGCCGCGTGAGGGTCCGGACGCCTGGCATCCGATGGACGCGCTGCTGGCCCCGTTGTACGACGGAGCCGGCACGCTGCGCGGGCTGCTCTCGATCGACCTTCCCGTCGACGGGCGCCGGCCCAGCGACGCCCAGCGACGGCTGCTCGAGAAGTACGCCGAGCAGGCCAGCCGCGCGGTGCTGACCGCGCTGGCGCGAGAGGAGCTCGCCGAGCAGGTCCGGCTCTCCAACACCGCCCGCACCATCGTCCGCCGAGCCTCGGGCCAGCCGTCGTTGGTCAGGGTGCTGGAGGAGTGCGGTGAGGCACTCGTCGACGGGTTCCGGGCGCTGGGCATGTGGATCCAGACGTTCGACGCGAACGGGACCGGGTCGAGCTCGGTGTATGCGAGCGACGGAACGGGTGTGGAGCTGCCCCGCGAGCTCGTCGACATGGCGGACCGCTCGGCCCGGCGAGCCTGGGACGACCAGACCGTCTACGTGCTGTCGAAGGATCGCATGACGGCGGGACTCAGGGACGATCAGGTGAACCTCATTTTCGGGTCCATCGCGGGGTCCGGCGTGGACTCCATCCTGTTCGTGCCGCTGGGGGCTGGACCGGACCGCCTCGGCAACCTGGTCCTGACCCGTGCCGCGGACGGTCCGGAGTGGACCGAGACCGAGGCGAGCGCCGCGCTGGACATCGGCCACGACCTCGGGGGCGCCATCCTCAACGCCCGCAACTTCGAGCGCGAGCACCGTCTGGTCGCGGAGCTGCGGGCCCTCGACACCTACAAGAGCCAGCTGATAGCCACGGTCTCCCACGAGCTCAAGAACCCGCTCACGGCGATCGTCGGCCACCTGGAGCTGCTGGAGTCCGCCGGCGAGGTGAGCGACAAGACCCGGACGTCGCTGGCCGCGATGGAGCGCGGCGCGCAGCGGTTGGAGCGCGTGGTTGACGACCTGCTGCTGCTCTCCAAGGTCGGCGACCCGGCCAACTCCATCATCCCGCGGCCGGTGGACCTGCGCTCGATCGTCGACGACGTCTTCGACCTCACCGCCGTGGCGGCAGCACGGCGCAACCTGACCGTCCGGGTCGAGGCGCCTCCGGAGCCGGTGGTGGCGCTGGGCGACGCCGACGAGCTGGACCGCCTGCTCACCAACCTGGTCAGCAACGCGGTGAAGTACACGCCCGTGGACCGTGCGATCACGGTCGTCCTGGCCCGCAAAGGCAACGAGATCGTGCTCTCCTGCCAGGACGAGGGCATCGGCATCTCGGACGCGGACCGGGGCAACCTGTTCAGAGAGTTCTTCCGCTCGAGCAACCCGGTGGCGGTGGCCCAGCCCGGCACCGGCCTGGGGCTGGCGATCGTGGCGCGGATCGTCGAGCGTCACCACGGTCGGATCGAGGTCGAGTCCGAGATCGGCGTCGGCAGCACGTTCCGGGTGTTCCTGCCGGCCGCCCCCGCCTGAGCTACCTGGCTCAGGTGGCGAGGTTGCGGAGCAGCAGCGCCTCGGCGAGCACGACCCTCTCGAACTCCGCGAGGTGCAGGCCCTCGTTGGCGCCGTGAGCTCGGGTGTCCGGGTCCTCGACGCCGGTCACCAGGACGCTGGCCTCGGGGAACGCGTCCAGGAACTCGGCGATGAAGGGAATCGAGCCGCCGACGCCCATGTCGACGGGAGCGGTGCCGTCCCAGGCCTCCTGGAACGCGGCGCGGGCGGCGTCGTACGCCGGCCCGGTCGCGTCGATCTGGGTGGCCTCGCCGGTGTCGACGACCGTGAACGTGAGGGTGGCGCCCCACGGGACCCGTGCCTCGAGGTGGGTGCGGAGGCACTCGAGGGCGTTCTTCGTGGTGTCACCCGGCGCGATCCGGAGACTGATCTTGGCGCGTGCGGCGGGGACGAGCGTGTTGCTGGCGCCGTCGACCTTGGGCGCGTCCAGGCCGGTGATGGACAGCGCCGGCTTGGTCCACAGCCGTTCGACGATCGGGCCCTCGCCTATCCACTGGACGCCGGGGGCGGCGCCGGACTCGGCACGCAGCCGCTGCTCGGGGTACTCGACGTCGGCAGCGGGGCCGCTGTGGAGGCCGGCGATCGCGACGTTCCCGGCGTCGTCGTGCAGGGTCGCGATCAGCCTGCTGAGGGTGATCAGCGAGTCCGGCACGAGCCCGCCCCACATGCCGGAGTGGACCGCGTGGGTGAGGGTGCGGACCTCGATGTCGGCGCGCACCAGGCCGCGCAGGCTGGTGGTCAGGGCCGGCTCGCCGATGTCCCAGTTGCCGGAGTCGGCGATCACGATCACGTCGGCGCGGAGCCGCCCCTGGTGCGCCTTGAGCAGCGCCGGCAGCGTGTCGGAGCCGATTTCCTCCTCGCCCTCGATGAACATCGTGACGCTGACCGGCAGGTCGTCGCCGTACACCCGCAGCGCACCGAGGTGGGCCACGATGCCCGCCTTGTCGTCGGCGGCGCCGCGCGCGTACAGCCGGCCGTCGCGCTCGGTCGGCTCGAACGGAGGCGAGTCCCAGTCGGCGTGGTCATTCTCCGGCTGGACGTCGTGGTGCGCGTACAGCAGCACCGTCGGCGCGCCGGCCGGGCCCTTCTTGTGCGCGATGACGGCGGGCGCGCCGCCGTCGGCGCTGACGATGTCGACCTCGTCGAAGTTCTCGTCGCGGAACAGCTGGGCCACGGCCTCGGCGCTCTTCCGGACCTCCCCCGCCCGCGCCGGGTCGGCGCTCACCGACTCGATGCGGACCAGGTCCTCGAGGTCCTTGCGGAGCCCGGG
>JAOPXC010000286.1 GCA_025965335.1 Nocardioides sp.
GGGAGCTGGCCAAGGACTACCGCGAACAGGCTCGCGCCGACCACCGACGCAACCGGGAGCACGAGCTTCCGGTCGATGGTGACTCCCACGGCGTTCCCTCCCAGTCGTGCGGCGAGCTGACACGGAGCACGCTACGGAGGGATCGACCACGCTCCGGACACGCGCCACCTACGTGCGCGCCAAGGTTTGGTAACACGGGAGACCGGCTCACTCGGGGTGCGCGAAGAGGTCGCCGCGCTCCGCCACCCGCTCCAGCACGGCGTCGTATCGGAACTGCTCCAGCCCCAGGGGGTCGTCCGCGCCCTCCTGCACCTCGGACCAGGACACCGGGGTCGCGACGAACGGGCGTTCCCTGCCGCGCAGGGAGTACGGCGAGATCGTCGTCTTCGAGCCCGCGTTCTGGGACCAGTCGAGGAAGACCTTCCCGGACCGCTTCGCCTTGGTCATGGTGGCGGTGACGAGCCTGGGGTGCTGCTGCTGGAGCTCCTCGGCCACCTCCTTCGCCAACGCCGTGGACTCGTCGGAGGGCAGCCGCTTCGGGAGGTCGGCGTACAGGTGCAGGCCCTTGCTTCCGCTGGTGACCGGTTTGGCGACCAGGTCGCGCTCGGCGAGCTTGTCGCGGACCAGGAGTGCCACCCCGCAGCACTCGTGCAGCCCGGCGGGCTCACCGGGGTCGAGGTCGATGACCAGCCGGTCGGCGTTGCGCGGGCGGCCGTTGCGGCCGACGGTCCACTGGTGCACGTGGAGCTCGAGCGCCGCCAGGTTCACCAGCCAGGTGAGCGTCGCCAGGTTGTCGACGATCGGGAAGACGAGGGTGTCGCCGTTGCGCGAGGAGCCGCGGGACCCGGTCGTGGGGACCTTCGCCGTGCGGACCCACGACGGGGTCCCGGCGGGGGCGTTCTTCTCGAAGAAGCTGCCCTCCTGCACGCCGTGCGGCCACCGGATCCGGGTGACGCAACGGTCCGCGAGATGGGGCAGCATCGTGGGCGCGATCTGGGCGTAGTAGCTGAGGACCTCGCCCTTGGTGGTGCCGGTCCTCGGGTAGAGCACCTTGTCGAGGTTGCTGATCTTGAGGGTGCGGCCCTCGACATTCACGAGCAGTTCGGTCTTCTCGTGCGTGGGACTCATCGGCCGACCGCGATCACGGGGTGCAGGTCGGCGTCGAGCCGGGCCATGGCGGCCGCCAGGAACCAGCGAGGCGCGCTCACGCAACCGGCGGTCGCACCGGTTCCGTTCACATGGAGGAAGATGCCCGCCCCCCGGTGGCGGACCTGGCCCTGGTTGAACGAGGTGACGATCGAGAACTCGTACTGCACCGGGAAGTCGGTCAGTCGTTCCGAGCCGTTCTCCGCGGAGGCCGGCAGCCGCCAGCGGAAGCCGCCCTGGCGCTGGTTGCGGTAGCGGTTGTAGAACCGGGAGCCGTTGTCCTGGACCCAGAAGTCGCCGCGGCGGATCTTCCGGTAGCCGAGGTCCCAGGCGGGCCGGCGGGCGTGGGTGCCGAACGCGGAGATCAGGCCGTAGCTGCCGAGCGGGGTGGTCCCGGTCCCCTGCCGACGGCGGGCGCCGACCACCAGCCCGCCGTACCCGATCCGGCCGTCGGCGGCCCGGAGGCGGGCGACCCAGGCACCGTCACGCAGCGCCCACAGCACGACCCGGGCGTGGAAGCCGCGGGTGCGGTTCACGGTGACAACGCGGGTGGTCCCGCCGCGGAGCACGACGTCGACGCCACCGAGCCGGACGTGGCGGGCCGCGTCACCGTCGGGCGGATTCGTCCGGGTCGAGCCGACCGCATCGGTGGTCGAGCCTGTCGAGACCAGCACGGCGGCGAGCAGCCCGAGCAGGAGACGCCTCACCACAGGTCCTCGAGCCTGAGGTCGGAACGCACGCCCCGGTACGACGGTTGCCGGAGCCGCTGACGCTTCGAGACGTGGTGGGTGTCGACGTCGATGACGACCACGGGCTCCACCCAGTGCGTGCCCTGCGCGTCCACGCGCGGCACCTCGTCGTCGAAGGGGCTGTCGACCCGCGCCAGCGGCGCGAGCAGCTCGGCGAGCAACCCGCTCGCCTTGCCGCCGATCCCGCTGCCCACGCGACCACGATAGAGAAGCCCCTCGACGGTGGGCTCACCCACGAGGACGGCGCCCAGGCGGCTGGTCGAGCCCTCCTGCGGGCGCCAGCCGCCGACGACGTACGACAGGCGGTGGCGGTGGGCGAACTTGAGCCAGTCCGCTGTGCGCTCCCCGAACACGTAGCGACTGGTCAGCCGCTTGCTGACGATCCCCTCCAGCCCCTGCTGGAGCGTGGCGTCGAACAGCATCGGCCCGTCGTCGTACGGAGGAGGTACTTGCCAACTCGATCCGACGATTGAGTCAAGGTTCAGGCCGGTCAGCAATTCCCTGCGGGCCGCCAGGGGCTCGCCGGTCAGGTCGCGCCCGTCCAGCCGGAGCAGGTCGAAGACCATGAACGTCGCCGGGATGCCCTTGGCCAGGCGGGCCACCGACGTGGCGTTCCGCACGTGCATCCGGTCCTGCAGCACCCGGAAGTCCGGGAGGCCCTCGTCGTTGAGCGCGATCACCTCGCCGTCGACCAGGTGGTCGCGGGCGCCGAGCGGCGACACGTTGAGCTCGGGCCAGGCGACGGACACGTCGTTGCCGTTGCGGCTGAACAGCCGGGTCCCGGCCGCCGTGATGCCGGCGTGGGTGTCGGCCAGGATGCGCAGGCCGTCCCACTTGACCTCGTGGGACCAGCCGTCACCGGTCGGCACGTGGGTGCCCTTGGTGGCGAGCATGGGGCGCATGGGTCCATCCTGCACTCAACACCGATGAATACTTGTGGTCCCACGGGTCACAGTGAGACCACCCCCTGGCTGAGAAGGAGCACACGATGCGAGCGATCTGGAAGGGCGCGGTGTCGTTCGGGCTGGTCAGCGTGCCGGTCAAGCTCTACTCCGCCACCGAGTCCCACGACGTGTCGTTCCGTCAGGTGCACGCCAAGGACGGCGGCCGGATCAAGTACCAGCGCGTCTGCTCGATCGACGGCGAGGAGGTGCCGTACGCCGACATCGCCAAGGGCTACGAGACCGAGGACGGCGAGATGGTGATCCTCACCGACGACGACCTGGCCGAGCTGCCGCTGACGTCCTCCCGCGAGATCGCGGTCGAGAAGTTCGTGCCGAGCAACCAGATCGACCCGATGCTGTTCGAGAAGAGCTACTACCTCGAACCGGAGAAGACCGGGGCCAAGCCCTACGCGCTGCTGCGGCAGGCCCTGCTCGACGCGGACCGGATGGCGGTGGTCACCGTGGCGCTGCGCCAGCGCACGAGCATCGCGGTGCTCCGGGTGCGCGATGACGTGATCGTGCTGCAGACGATGATGTGGCCCGACGAGATCCGCCAGCCCGACTTCAGCATCGACACCGGCGAGGTCAAGGACGCCGAGGTCAAGATGGCCAACATGCTCGTCGAGACGCTGGCCGGCGACTTCGACCCCGCCGAGTTCGAGGACGACTACGCCGAGGCGGTCGAGAGCCTGGTCAAGGCCAAGATCGAGGGCGGCGAGGTCAAGAAGACCGCCACCTCGACGAAGTCCTCCGGCGAGGTCGTCGACCTGCTCGCGGCGCTTCAGCGCTCCGTCGACGCCGCCAAGACCGCGCGTGGCGAGACGTCCGACGAAGCCGAGCAGGACGAGCCGGCCAAGCCGGCGAAGAAGGCCGCCAGGAAGGCACCGGCGAAGAAGAGCGCCGCCAAGAAGTCGACCACCAAGAAGGCTGCGGCCAAGAAGGCCAGCTGACGGGCACGGGTCCCGGTTCGGGGGGGACGTGACGCGGAAATCATGGTTTGACGGTCCGAACCCATGATTCCCGCGTCAAGCGACCCTGGAAGCAGCTCGAGGCAGTGGCCCACACGTTGTCCTAAGACCTGTCGATCGTGGTGCCCTTCGAGCAGGGCGAGTCGCGGCGATCGCCGACGCCCTTCCCTCGGGACGGTTGGTGACGCTCGCTGGACAGACCCACATGGTCAGGCCCAAGGTGGTCGCACCCGTGGTGACCCGGCACCTGCTGGGAGCGAGCGTGACCGTCCCGTCTGAAGCGAAGGAACTGCAATGTCCCCCTCCGACGTCCCCGGCGCGCCGATCTGGATCGAGCTGTACACCGAGGACACGCAGGCCGCGGCCGCGTTCTACGGCGAGCTGTTCGGGTGGACGACCGTCGAAGGCGGGCCGGCGTACGGCGGGTACGTCACCTTCCAGCGCAACGGCGAGCCGGTCGCCGGGCTGATGCGCAACGACGGCACGACCGGCGGCCTGAACTCCTGGTCGGTCTACCTCGAGAGCAACGACGTCGCCGACACCGTGGGCATGGCGGAGGCGAACGGCGGCGAGATCGAGATCGAGCCGATGCAGGTCGGCGAGCTGGGCCACATGGCGTTCGTGACCGATCCGTCCGGAGCCCGGGTGGGGGTCTGGCAGCCCCTCGAGCACCGGGGCTTTGCGGCCCGCGCGGAGGACGGCGCACCCGGCTGGTTCGAGTTGCTCGCCTCGGACTACGACGCGGTGATCCCGTTCTACCGCAACGTCTTCGGGTGGGACACCCACACGATGAGCGACATCCCGGAGTTTCGCTACACCACGCTGGGCAAGGACGAGGAGGCCCTCGCGGGGATCATGGACGCGACGGGTTTCCTCGGCGCCCGGCCCTCGCACTGGCAGTTCTACGTGCAGGTCGCGGACACCGACGACGCGGTCCTCCGTGCGATTTCCGCCGGGGCGAGCCAGCTGGTGCCCATCGATGAAACGCCGTACGGCCGGCTGGCCTCCCTCGCCGACCCGGCGGGTGTGCCGTTCATGCTGATGGGTCCGAACCAGGCTGCTCCGGGCGAGTAGCCCGAGCGGCCGCGGAGTCGGGGAACAGTCGGTCGAAGCGCGAGAACATCGCGTCGCTGAGCCTCGGGGCCACGAGGTTGAGCACCTCCCCCACGTTGCCGGACCGGGTGCTGACCGTGACCGGCCGGT
>JAOPXC010000289.1 GCA_025965335.1 Nocardioides sp.
CCGCATCATCCGCTCCAGCTGGAGCTCGGTCGGGGTGTCCACCACGATCACGGCGTCGAAGACCCCGGCAGCCCCGGCGGTCTCGGCCAGCAACGGGATGTCGTGCACGACGAGGCCGTCCGCGGGCGCTGAGGCTTCCAGCTCGGCGCTCCGGGACCGCACCAGCGGGTGGATGATGCCCTCGAGGACCCGGCGCCTCGTCTCGTCGTTGAAGACGATCGCGCCCATCGCGGGCCGGTCCAGGTCACCCTCGGGGGTCAGGATCCCGGGACCGAACGCCTCGACCACCTGTCTCAGGCCGTCGGTGCCGCGACCGACGACCTCGCGCGCGAGCAGGTCGGCATCGATGACCACCGCCCCGAGCTCGGCGAGCATCTTCGACACCGTGCTCTTGCCGGACGCCACGCCACCGGTGAGCCCCACGCGCATCAGCTCGCGTCCCCTGCTCGCGCGGCGTCGACGTGGCGCAGGACGAGGATCACGGCGCCGTTTTGAGCCGGCTTGTAGGTGCCCCGCAGCAGCTTCGCGATTCGCCAGATGAAGGCTCCGTGGTTGTTGACGACCGTCTGGTCCATCCGCCGAGCGCTCATGAGGCCCCATCCTGCCTGAGGCAGGAACCGGCTCATCAACAGATGGCAAACCTGATTGAAATCGTCGGAGCCCTTGGATAGAATCGAACGTATGTTCGAGTCATGCCGAGTAGACGCGGGGCGGGTGCGCGCGCTGGCCTCCGAACTGTCGACGCCGGCGGCGGACCTCGACGACCAGGAGCGCATTGAGCTGATCCGCGCCCTCGAGGAGCTCAAGTGCATGTCGGAGGCCGCGCAGGCCGTGGTCAGCGCGGATTTCGACGCTTCCCAGCGTGCCGATCAGGCCTCCCGAGGCGTGCCGCGCGCGCGACAGGGGCGGGGGGTGGCCGAGCAGATCGCGCTCGCCCGACGGGAGTCCCCGCATCGAGGGCGGCAGCACCTCGGGCTCGCGAACATCCTCCGCCACGAGCTGCCTCACACCATGACGGCGTTCGCTGCCGGCCGGATCACCGAGTGGAAGGTCACCCTCGTGGCTCGCGAGACCGCCTGCCTCAGCCTCGAGGACCGACGTCGAGTGGATGCCGAGCTCGCCGGCAACCCCGAGCGCATCGAGGCGATGGGTGACGGCGAGCTGGTGGCCGAGGCTCGGAGGCTGGCCTACGAGCTCGATGCCGCCTCCTTCGTGGAGCGCCGCCGCAAGGCGGAGTCCGACCGCCGGGTCGCGCTCCGTCCCGCACCCGACGTGATGAGCCAGTTGTCCGCACTCCTGCCGGTGAAGGACGGCGTGGAGGTGTACGCCGTGCTGACCCGTGAGGCCGACCGGCGCCGAGCCTCCGGTGACCCCCGGTCCCGCGGCCAGATCATGGCGGACACGCTGGTCCAGCGCGTGCTCTCCGGCGATCCCTTCGCCACCGGCACCGATCCCGACGTGATGGTCAACCTGGTCGTCTCCGATGCGGTTCTCTGGGGCGACAGCGACGAGGCGGGCCATGTCCAGGGCTACGGTCCGGTCCCGGCCGACCTCGCGCGCGAGATGGCGGGGACCGTCGGCGCGTGGCTTCGCCGGCTCTACGTAAGACCCGAGACCGGATCGCTGGTCGCGATGGACTCGGCGGCCCGCCAGGTGCCCGCCAAGTTGGGTCAGCTGTTCCGGCTGCGGGACCAGGTCTGCCGTACCCCCTGGTGTGACGCCCCTATCCGACACAACGACCACGTCACCCCCGCCATCGACGGTGGCGAGACCTCCGAGCCGAACGGGCAGGGCCTCTGCGAAGCCTGCAACTACGCCAAAGAAGCGGCCGGGTGGACGGCCCGGCCAAGACCCGGCCCCCGACATACGGTCGAAACCACCACACCGACCGGCCACAGCTACGAGTCGACCTCTCCCCCACTGACTTCGCCGCGCTTCGTCGAGACCCGACCCGGCGTCTGGACGCTGCGGGCGAGTCTCGCGTTGAAGGAGCGCATCGATGCCCCAACCGCCCATCACCCAACAGCGCATCCCCGCGTGGCGAAGGCCGAGTACCAGGTCCGCGGCGTCAACAGCGGTCATGATCGAGTCGCCCACAGCCCGAGGATGTCAGGATGCCTGGCGGCGGTCCCGACGTGACCGCCCTGAGGAACGGAGTACGACGTGGCGGGACGGTTCGAGGGTCGGCGGGCGCTGGTCACCGGGGCAGCGGGCGGGATTGGTGGGGCGACCGCCGACCTGCTGGCCCAAGAGGGCGCCAGAGTGGTCGGCATCGACCTGCGCGAAGGCGACGGGGTACGCCGCTGTGACGTCAGCGACCCCGAGTCGGTGACGACCGCCGTCGGTGCCGCGGTCGAGGAGCTCGGCGGGCTCGACGTGCTGGTCAACGTCGCGGGCATCGACCAGTTCCGCCGCTTCGGGGATCTCGATGTCGCGACCTGGCAGCGCCACCTGGGTGTGAACCTGACCGGGCCGATGCTGATGAGCCAGGCCGCTCTCCCCCACCTGCGCGAGAGCCACGGGAACATCGTGACCATCGCCTCGATCGCCGGGCTGCGCGCCCAGCCCTACCAGGCGGCGTACTGCGCCTCCAAGGGCGGCGTCATCATGCTGATGAAGTCGCTGGCGCTCGAGCTGGCCGCCGACGGAATCCGCGTCAACACTGTCTGCCCCGGCGGCGTGGAGACCGACCTGCCGATGGGGGCGGCGGCCGAGCACGTCGGCTCCGACCTGGACTGGGCGCTGCTCAGCGAGACCGCGGGCGCTCGCTACGGGTTCATGCCTCCGCGCGACATCGCCGAGGCGGTGGCCTATCTCGTTTCCGACGCAGCCGCCTCCGTCACCGGCGCTGTCCTCTCCGTGGACCGCGGCACCGCATGCTGAGCAGAGCCCAGAACGTTCAGCTGGCCCGCGCCGGCTCGACCTTCCCGGTGGCGGTCGCCCGGCAC
>JAOPXC010000297.1 GCA_025965335.1 Nocardioides sp.
GCGCGGTCATGGCGAGCGCCGCGGTGTGTTCGTCACGGCCCTGCGCGAGCCGCAGCAGCTCGTCTGCCATCCGGGGGCGGTACGGGCTGACAGCGATCAGCAACGCTGCCTGGTATCGACGTTCGTGGCTGACGTGGAAGAGCAGCTCCCGGGTGAGGCGGCGCAGCATGAGGTCGGGGTCGACCGGATGAGCGGTCACGGTTTCGTCCTGCACGCGCTCGGCGAGCGTGGTGGACACCGAGAGCGCGACCTCGGGTTCGACGTGCTCGGCATGGAGCCTGGCCAGGGCCAGCGCGGCGCGGATGTCGTCGTCGAGGCTCGCCGATGTCAGTCGCCGGTCAGACTCCAGGGGCAGGGCCGCGTGGATCGCCAGCGCGTCAAGGCGATGGGTCGACGTACGACTGTGCTGCAGCATCTCGAGTGACGCGACGTGCAGTCGCTCCAGCTCCTCGCCGGCGAAGTGGCCACGCACCACCTTTCCCGCGAGCGCCCAGGCCGAGCCGGAGCGCAGGTGACCGGGCGCGTCGTCCAGCAGGCGGAGCAGTAGGGCGGTGGCGTTCGGATCCTCAACCTCCTGCAGCAGGGAGAGCGGGTGCACGACGAACTCGATCGCTGGGTTGGTGACGAGCGCCCCCACGGCCTTGACCGCAGGCCGCTGTGAGGCCGGGTGCCGGACCAACATGCGGAGCGCCTCGAAGCGCGAGACGTACGCGAGTCCCGAGGACCTGCCCAACTCGTCGGTCAATCGTTCGGAGACCTGGGCCCAGGTGTCGGGCAGCAGGTACAGGTCGCGATCACGGGTGAGCAGCGCGCAGAGGTTCATCCAGGTGTGGCCGGCCGCGGCTCCGCCGAAGACCTCCTCGAAGAGCTCGTCCAGGAGCTGGTGGGCGTGGATGGAGTCGATGTCGAGCGCCTCGGGCCGGATCGGCACATGCTCGGAGCTCCCCAACGTCCCGGCGGCGGCCGACACAAGTTGTCCGCGGGTGAGCCCCAGGATGCGTTCATAGGCATCCAGCACGGAGCCGGGGACGGGGGCCCGGCCGGACTCCCAGCGGCTGATCCGGGAGGTGTCGGCCGCGATGCCCAGGCTCTTGAGCTCGTCGATGAACCGCTCCCGGCGAGTGCTGCCCACCTGCGAGCCATGGATGCGTGACACGCCCAGCAGCCACGCGATCCGCTGGTGCAGCCCCGCCACCGGAGCGTGGATGGGCGTGGGGTCGTCCGGCAGCCGGTAGGGGCGTCCACGGCGCCGCCGCGCATCGATCGCCGTGGGGGCAGGGGTAGCCGGCGTGTTCTTCTGACGCGGTGTCGCCACGCGCGTTCCTCTCAACGCCCCGCCTCCCAGACAGGGACCGCTGCCGAAGCCGCGGCGCCCGCATTGTTGCAACGGGATTCGCTGCTCCGCGTTTAAACCGACCTTTCTTTACCAAACGTCTAGCCTCGCATCGGCCGTGGGTCCGCCCACGGCTGCTCGGCAACCAATCGAGGGTCTCCCCCCTCAATTCCGCACGGGGAAATTCGGGCGGAGCGAAGATTCCGAAAGGATCAACATGATTAGCAGCGGCATTAGGCGCGGATTGGCCGTATCGGCCATTTCCGCGTTGGCGCTCGCGGGCATGAGCATGGCGCCCGCCCAAGCGCGAACGATCGGTGGAGGCGGCGAGACCATCCTCGACCTGTACTCCTTCCAGCACGTCAACTCGTACTCGACGGCCAACGACGGCAGCGCCGACAGCCAGAACACTGTCACGCTGCTTGCGGGCCTGCCGAACGGCGGCGGTGTCAACACGGTGAAGTTCAGCTACACCAACGGCACGGGTTCGCACGACATCGCGACGGTGGTGCCGATCGACGGTCTTGCCACCTTCGAGTGGACGCCCCCGACCGGCGTCGACGGTGACTCCGTCAGCCAGGTCCGGGCGGACGCCTTGGACGCGGCCAACGTGAGTCTCGCGAACGCGGTCGAGGCGATGAACGGCGACCCGAACCCGAACGCCAACCCGGCGATCTCGGTGGACGGCGCCCCGCGCTCCGACCTTGGTCTGAACCCCGACGGTGAGGTCGTGCTCCGCGGTCTGACCGCGTTGGCTCCGCCTGCGAACATCGGCGACGCCTACCCCAACGTCACCGGCTGGATCGCCGGCCCGCGCACCCAGACCAGCGCCGCTGCTGTCCGCTCCGGTAACACGCTGGGCTCGGGCCTGACGCCGTTCGCCGCCGTCGTGACCGTGGACCCGACGAACCTCACGACCGACCCCGTGGATGAGATCATCGGGGAGGCCACCAACAGCCCCGGCGTCTCCGTCGACGACGTCAACGCCTACTCGGTGTACGACGCGATCGTGACCACGATCAACAAGCCCACCACGGCCGGCCACGGCCCCAACCTCGCAGGCAACGCAGATGGTGTCGGCACCAACACCGACGACTGGACGCACTACAACGTCACGGTCATCGACCAGAAGGGCCAGCCGGTCTCCGGCGTCAACATCTACGAGTCCGACGAGTCCGGCAACAACCTCGCGGGCTTCAATGGCATGGGCCGTTTGGCCGACGACTCCGGTACGTTCGACGCCGACGAGACCAACTTCAACGGGGTGCTCCCGATCCGCCTCAACGAGTCGGGGGCCTACGGCGTCGATGGCATCGTCGACCAGGACCCGGCTGTCGGCGTCGGCGCGACCTACATCGTGGTCGACAACAACGCGGACGGCGCCTTCCAGGGCGGCACCGACACCATCGTCAAGCTGACGGCCTCCACGCTGCCGCAGGCGCCTGCAACCGTCACGATCACGTCCTCCAAGGGCAACGTGATGGACGACGACGAGCAGACGAATCTGACGTTCACGGTGAAGGACGCCAACGGCGACCCGATTCCGAACTTCGCGCTCGCCCCGACCATCTCCCGGGACGTCGCCGACAACACGCCGGCTGACAGCACCACGCCGATCCCCGGTGGCCCGTTCGTCACCAACGCGAGCGGCCAGGTTGTCGTCAACAACGTCCAGGCGGGCGTCGACAACAACGAGGTTGCCGTCACGGTGAAGGCGACCGCTGGCGCGATCACCGGCACCCTGGCGATCGAGACGGACGAGGCAGAGATCGTCTGGGACGAGGGCCAGGTCGACCAGGCGCTCAACGGCACCTCCGTCACCGAGGCAGCCACCCTGCAGCTGCCCTCCGGTTCGGTCCTCCCGGCCCGCAACGTGGCGCTGACCTACACCCCGGCCGGCAACTCGCGGTTCGCTCCGAACGCCGAGCAGCCGGCCGGCACCATCTCCGGTACGCCGACCACGGCGAACGCCACGACGAACGCCACCACTGGCAAGTTCGCCGTCAAGGTGACCGACCCGCCGGTGCCGAACGGAGAGGAGGTCGGCAGCGTCATCACCGCCGACGCCCCGACTCTCGAGTCGTTCGCTAGCGAGACCGACTCCGACCTCACGCTGGACTTCCTGCGGTCGCTCACCCCGAACCGCGTGGAGATCCACAACCCGATCACCAGCGACCAGACCGACGGTCTGCAGGTCGGCCTTCCTGGTGTGGACCTGATGCCCGGCGCGCTGGGTGTGGCAACGGTCCAGGCGTTCAACTCCGACAACCGCGAGCTGGACGACGTCGATGTCAACATGACGATCGACGAGGGCGTATTCGTCGACATCACCGACCCGTTCGAAGGGACGCCCGCTGTGGGTGGCCTGGTGGACTTCAAGTCGGCCGGTGAGTCGCAGACCGTCAGCACCGACGACGGCGAGGGCCTCGTGATCGTCAACATCAAGCGCAACACCGGCTTCGATGACGACGGCGAGGTGGACGACAAGCTGCACGCCACCGCGGGCAGCGCGACGGACGACCACGACTTCACGTGGACGACCAACGCGGCCCCGTTGAACCAGGGTTCGTTCACCGTCAGCCTGGCTGGCGACCAGGACTCGAGCATCCTGCCCAAGGCCCGCGCGGGGAATGGCGATTCGGCCCAGAGCGTGTTCTACGACGTGAAGACCACCGACCAGTTCGGTAACCGCACGTCGCAGGACCTCAACGTCACCGACAACACGCCGGTGGCCGGCTTCGGCTGCAACAGTTTCCCCTGTCAGTCCGCGTTCGACCTGACCAACCCGGCAATCGAGGCCTTCTCGCCCGGCGCGGCCAACCAGGCGCTCGAGGTCGAGCTCCAAGACGCGCAGAAGCTCGTCTACTCGGACGACCCGGGCGACAGCTCGTTCGACCCGGCCTCCCCGACCGCGTTCATTGACTCGGTTCCCGTGGACATCCAGACCACGACGGACCCGATCAACTGGTACACCGTCAACCTGAACGACCGGTCGCTCTACACCCTCACCCAAGAGGGTTCGGAGAACGTCCCGGTCGGTTCCACCGTCAGCTACACGCTGACGGCGATCGACCCCCAGGGGCAGCCGATCAACGGGTCGGGCGTGGGCTTCCTCCGCGTCGGCCCCGGCGACCAGGGTCAGGACGACGACGGTCAGGCCGATGACGTGACCAACGCAGCCGGAGAGGCGTTCTACGACTTCGCCGGCTCGGTGCCTGGGACCGCTTCGGTCAGTGCGGTCGTCTACGACGACCGCGTGGGCGGCAACTACCACCGGCTGTTCGTGGTCGGTCCCGACACGGTCAGCTTCACCGGCTCGGTCGTGCCGATCAAGCCGAAGCTGACTGGTGAGAACTCCGGCAAGATGGACGTCCTCACGGTCAGCGCCAAGAAGGCCGCCGGCGCCTCGGTGAAGTTCTACAAGAAGACCGCGCATGGCCTGGTCCTCCTGAAGACGAGCCAGCTGAACGTCAACGGCATCAAGTCCTTCTCGGTTCGGGACAAGAACGGCAACAAGGTCACGAAGTACGTGGCCATCGTGTCGAACACCCCGCGCACCCAGCGTGGAGTCAGCAACACGGTGAGGCTCAGGTAAGTACGGCATTCAGCTTCGGCTGAGTGGCCCTGGGAAGGGGCGGTCCGGCACCCGCCGGACCGCCCGCTTCTCCACCAGGGTCGCAGGGACGATCGTTCATCCAGGCGTCCTGGTGCCACGGTTTGCGGTCCGGGCCATTCTCTGACGCCGCTGCCAGGGAAAGGTCCGGGCCGCTCCAACCGGTCCCGGTTGAAGATCCACGCACAAACATGTGAATAGCACGGCTTCGACCAACTACCCGCTGGCGCGGGTAATTCGGAGAATTGCCCCTGGGGGGGACAATTCGACGATTACCGCCTCGGCGGGGAATTGGTCATTCCAGACCGTTGGTCGGGCAGGGCGTTGATCACCCACGTCACCGTGCAGCCGGCGTCGCATTCAGCGTGATTCTCGGCGCGCCAGGTAGCGGTAGGAGTGATGCGTGGTGAACCCGAGGCGTTCGTAGAGCGCCAGAGCCGGCTCGTTGTCGCCGAGGACCTGGAGGTACGCCGTGGTGGCGCCGCGCTCGGCACCCCACTCCAGCAGCGCCGCCATGATCTCGAGCCCGAGCCCCTGCCGGCGGTGCTCCGGGGACACCTCGATCCCACGGAACCCGACCCAGCCGCGGTCGTACGCGGCCACCCCCGAGGCGAGGTCGCCGATCCGGGCGGTCGCATGCTGCGGCTCTGGTGATCGAGGTTGTCGAGATCCCGGGGGGGTCTCGACACCGGTCGGCGCTGGCGCGCCTCCCTGCTCGACCACCGGGGGGGTCTCGACAAGCTCGACCACCGGGGGGGTCTCGACAAGGTCGACCGGCGTGGGTGACGCCCTCAGCGACCTCAGGGCCCGGGCCACGCCGGCGATCTGGAAGGTCGTGTCGGCGTCGTTGCTCTCCGGCGCCCAGCCGTGGGAGCGGAACAGCTCGTCCTCGGCCGAGTCGGGGAGCACTGCGGCGATGGGTCGCTGCGCGGGCGGTCCGGCGTAGAACTCGACCACCCGGTCGTAGTCGTCCGCGACGCCGGAGGGCCCCATCGCCAGCACGGAGTTGGCTCGGCGGGCGTTCGAGGCGGTCGAGCGCCGCAGCACCCAGTCGCCGAGAGGCCGGGTCTCGAGGTCCGGCCACAGCGCCAGCGCCCGCACCTGTGCCTCGCGGGGAGACGCCCGGT
>JAOPXC010000309.1 GCA_025965335.1 Nocardioides sp.
CCGAGGTCCGCGATGAAGCCCAGCGCGGCGACGACGGCCTGGGCCGGGCGGGTGGTGGCCGCACCGTCGACGGTGATCTCGACCGACTCGAGGCCGCCGGTGCCGTTGGAGCCGTTGGAGCCGCCGCTCAGGGCGGTGACCTCGGCCTTGGTCACGATGTCCACCGACGAGTCGCGGACCTGCTGGACGGTGCGCTCGTGGGCGCGGAACGCGTCTCGACGGTGCACCAGGCAGACCGACTTCGCGACCGGCTCGAGGTGCAGCGCCCAGTCGAAGGCACTGTCACCCCCACCGACGATGACCACATCCTTGCCGGCGTAGGGCGCGAAGCTGGGCACGAAGAACTCGAGTCCGCGGCCCAGCCAGCCCTCCCCCGCCGGGAGCGCCCGCGGGCTGAACTTGCCGATGCCGGCGGTGATGATGACGGCTCCGGCCCGGATTTCCGTGCCGTCGTCGAGGCCGACGGTCACGCCGTCGTCGTCCTGGGCCAGCGTGAGCGCGGTGCGGTCCAGGAAGTACTGCGGGTCGGCCGTGGCCGCCTGGGCCACCAGGCCGTCGACGAGGTCGCGGCCCTTGATCGTCGGGAACCCCGCGACGTCGAGGATCTGCTTCTCGGGGTACATCGCGGTGATCTGCCCGCCGAGCTCCGGCAGGGAGTCGACGACGGCCACGCGGTGCCCGCGGAATCCGGCGTAGTAGGCGGCGAACAGGCCCGTAGGCCCGGCGCCGATGATGAGGAGATCGGTCTCGGCCGTGTGTGGTGAGGTCACGGCGGCGATCCTCCCCCTTCGAGGTTGACGGGCTCAAGAGGCACGCGCACGACGAGACGGCCCAGAGTGGAACGTGTTCTAGTTTCGTCAGAACCTAGTCGGGGATCCGGACGATGTCCAGAACCCCCTGCCCCGCTCACTTGGTGTCGATGGCCGACACCAGCCAGCCCTGGTCGGTGTTCACCACCGTGACCAGGGCGCGGTACGGCGTGAGCGTCAGGTCCCTGCCGTTGCGCGTGACGTACTCCGTGAGGAAGACCAGCGCCTGGACCTGCTCCGGAGACGCACGGACGACGCCCTGGTGGGTGACCTCCACCTTGACCTCGGTCTTGCCGGCCGAGAAGTCGTCCTGGATGGCCTCGGCGGTCTGGCGGTACGTCGCGGCGAATGCCGAGGTCATGAGCTTGGTGGCGTCGTCGGTCTGTTGGGCGTAGTCCTTCCAGGACGTCGCAACGATCTCCTGGAGCGCCTTGGCCGCGGTGTCCACCGCCGAGGCCGTCGCCACCTGGCTGGTGACCACCGGGCGATCGGCGGAGACCACCGGGTCGTCGCGCAGCCAGAGGTACCACGACTCGCCCGCCGCCACCGCGACCAGCAGCACGATGGCCACGACGAGCGCGACCGTCACCCTGCTCGCCGCACCGGGTCCGGCCGCCTGGTCGCGCACCTTGACCGGCTCCCGGCCCACGTCGGCGCTGATGACGTCGGGCTCCGGTGGAGCCGCGGGCGGCGGCGCAGCCTCCTCAGTTCCGTCAGGCTCGGGCGCGACGGTCGCTTCCGGCTGGTCGCCGACGCGCCCGGCCACCTTGCGGGGGCGGGACGTCGTGGTGCGCGAGCCGACGACCGGGCGACGGGGGCGGGTGTTGTCGGCCATCAGCTCAGGAACTCGAGGTTGTCGGTCAACCAGGCGCCGTCGACGTACACGAGGTCGAGCTTGAGCCGGAAGTTGCGGGCCACTGGCTTGTTCTTCGTCTGCTTGTTGGCGACGGTGCCCTTGGTCGCGGCGATCACGATGGCGCTGTCGCCGTCGATGCTGGAGACGCCGGCCCAGAGCACCTCGCCGGTCATCACCGACTTGTTCTCGGCGAGCAGCTGGATGGTGCCCTCGGTCGAGCTCTCGTACTGCTTCTTGAACTTGCCGGTTGCCCCCGCGGCGACCTTGTCGATGCTGGCCTGGGCGTCGTCGTAGCGGATGTTGAGCAAGGCCTCGGCCTCACGCGTGGCCGACGCCTGGACCGCGCCGTAGCGAGACTGGGTGGCGCTGACCTGGGTCTGGGTGTCGTTCTCGCGCCACACCTTGACGCCACCGAAGACACAGCCGCAGGCGAGGACGAGGGCGAGGACGTAGAGGACCGCGTGCAGTCGTTTCACTGGCCCGCCACCGGACCCACCAGGAGCCATTTCCACGCGTCGCTCCCCATGATCGACAGGTTGCCCTGGTCACCCAACCGGATCGGGTTTCCGCGGCGGTCGGTAGCGCCGTAGACGAGCCCGCTCGCCGGGTCGTAGGTGCCACGGTAGACGCGTCCGCTGGACGGGTTGTTGGCCGACCCCGGGGAGTGCGTGGGGCCGCGCATGACGTACGGCGGGCCGCTCGCGCACTGCGCGGGGTAGATCGGGCTGTCGGAGAGGTCGCTGGGCGGACGCCAGCTGTTGTGCGGCTTGTAGCCGGCGGTGCAGGGCGGGACGCTGTTGTCGACCTGCAGGTTGACGTGACCGTAGCCGTCACCCGGGGTCCCGGTGAAGCCGGCCGAGATCGTGCGCGGGTAGGTGACCAGCAGCTGCTCGACGCCGGCGAGGTGGGAGACCACGACCTGGTTGATGCTGATCGCGTTGCCGAGCAGCACCGGCAGGGTCGGGCCGAGGTCCTTGAGCAGCTTGTCCACCTCGGTGACCGCACCCGGGGTGAGCTGCAGGCTGGTGCGCAGGTCCTGGTCACTGGCCGCGAGCGCGTCGGTGATGCCGCGCAGGTCCTTGGCGAAGCTGCGGATGTTCTCTCCCTGGCCCTGCTGGGTCTCCAGCACGGTCCGGCCGGTGTCGAGCAGCCGGATGGTCTCGGCGGTGTGGGCCGAGGCCTCCTGGATGAACCGCTGCCCGTTGTCGAGCAGCTGCTGGAGGGGACGGCCGGTGTTCTCGAACAGGTCACCGAGCTCGCGCACCAGCACCTGGAGGTTCACCTTGTCGACCGAGCTCACGAACTGGTCGAGCTCGATCAGCAGGTCGGCCTCGTCCACCGGGAGCGACTCCGCGCTGCCCGCGATGGTGGCGCCGTTCTCGGCGTACGGCCCGTTGTCGTCGGGCGGCTCGAAGTCGAGGTACTGCTCACCGACCGCCGAGAGGTTGTGGACGTACATCTTCGAGTCGAGCGGGAGCCTGGTGCCGTCCTGGAGCCCCAGGGTGAGGGTGACCCCGGCGCGGGTGGCATCCATCCGCGAGACCTTGCCGATCTTCGCCCCCCGGTAGGTCACCTCGCTGCCTTCGAAGAGGCCGCCCGAGGTCGGCAGGGTGGCTTGCACGGTGATGCCGCGGCCGAGGACCCGGTCCACGAAACCGAGGTAGTTGGCCGCGATGTAGACGATGCCCACCGCGCTGAGCACGAGGAACGCGGCAATCCGGATCCTGATCCCGTACGTCATGGCGCCGACCCTCCGTACAGGCCCCACTCGGAGGCGGTCGCGGACGCCGCACCACTGCTGAGGGCGGAATCGAGGCGGGGCAGGCCCGGGAGGCCCGGCAGCCCGGGGAGGTCGGGGATGCCGGGCAGACCCGGCAGGTCCGGCACCACGTTGAGGATCTTGCAGACGGGGTTCTGCTGGTACTTCTTCTTCTTGCAGGTCTTCTTCAGCTTGCCGAGCAGGTTCAGGTCCTGGAGCACCTTCACGCAGGCCTTGCTGGTGAGGTCGCCGCTCTTCAGGCACTTCTGCACCTGGTTGAGGATCTCGCCGGGGCCCGGGAGGTCGATCGGCGGGATCCCCCCGCCGGGCAGGAGGTTCTCCAGGCTGATGTCGGCGCGGATCGAGGTGTTGGCGTAGTCGCCCTTCACGATCTCGGACGCTTCCTTCGGGAACGGGAAGCTCACCAGCAGGTTGAGGCCGGGAGCGAGCGCGTCGCCGGCCTCGTGCAGGCGGTTGAGGACCGGGCGCAGGTGGTCCAGGGACCTGAGGATGTTGTCCTTGCTGGCGCCGATGACGCGGGTGCCGACGACACCCAGCTCGTCGAGGGCCCTGAGCATCCCGATCAGCTCGTCATGCTGGTCGGCCAGCACCTTGACGGCGGGACCGGCGACGTCGAGCGCGTCGGTGATGGTCCGTTTCTCGGCGTTCAGGGTCGCGGTGAGGTTGTTGAGGGACTCCAGGGCGCTGACGATGTCGGCCTTCTGGTCGTCGAGGGTGCCGACGACGCTCGCGAGGGAGCCGAGCAGGTGCCGCAGGTTGCCGGTGCGGCCGTCCATCACGTTGTTGAGCTCCTCGGTGATGGTGCCGAGCTGCCCGACACCACCGCCGCTCAGCAGGAACGACAGCGCGCCGAGCACCTCCTCGACCTCCGGGTTGCGGCCCGTTGCGGACAGCGGGATGTTGTCGCCCTCGGAGAGCTGTCCGGTGGCCTCGGTGCCCGGGGGCGCCTCCAACGCGACGTACTTCTCACCGAGCAGGCTGACCTGTCTGATCTCGGCGATCGCGTTGTCCGGGAGCGTCACGTCGTCGCGCACCCGCATCGTGACCTTCGCGTGCCAGCCGACCCGCTCCACGTCGGTGACCTCACCCACGGTGACGTCGTCGACGTAGACGGGTGAGCGCGGGACGATGTTCAGGATGTCGGCGAACTCGGCCGTCAGGACGTACGAGTTGCCGTCCGAGACCGGCGAGCCGGGCAGCGGCAGGTCATAGGCGCCGTCGAACTGGCAGCCGGACACCAGCAGGGCGCCGGCCACCACGGCACCGACCCAGCGGGCGACGCGGCGCGTGGCACGTCGCGCGCTCACCGGCCACCGCCCAGGAGCTCGTCGAAGGTGGGGCTGTCGTTCACCGAGTAGGCGCGCTGCGCGCTGCGCGAGACCGGGTCACTCCCGGCCGGCAAGGAGGCCTGCTGCTTGCCCGGCGGGATCGCCGGGATCCCGCCGGCCACCGGCTCGAGGAGCTGCGCGAAGAGCCGGCAGGCGAGGTTGGCGCCGGCCCGGGGCAGGCTCGACTGCTGGACCAGCGCACAGAGGAAGCCGTCGGCGTCCCAGAGCTGGCCCTGGATGCCGATGCGCGAGCCGATGGTCCCGGACTTGTTGTTGTAGGCGAGCGACAGGTTGCCGATGGCGACCGGCGCAATTCTCAGCGCCGTGTCGATGCTGTCCTTCTCCGAGTTGATGGTCTTCATGACGAGGGTGAGCTTCTCGACGTCGGTGACGAGCGCGGCCCGGTTGTCGTGGACGAAGGTCTTCACCGTGCCCACCGCGTCGGCCACGGACGCCAGGGCCTGCTGGAGCTCGGCACGCTCACTCACCAGCGACGAGGAGACGCCGGCCAGGTCCTTGATGAACGCCCGGACCAGGTTGTCGTTGGCGGCCAGGGTCGAGGTGAACTGGGCCAGGTCGGAGACCGTGGCGAAGAGGTCGCCGCTCCCCTGCCCGAACGTCACGGCCGCCTGCGAGAGGTTGGTGAGCATCTGGTTGCCGAGCTTGCCCTGGCCCTCGAGCGCGTGAGCACCGGCCTTCAGGAGGTGGTTGAGGGAGCCGTCCTTGTTGACGCCGTTGGGTCCGAGCGCCTCGGAGAGGTCGCGCAGGCTCGCGTAGATCCGGTCCAGCTCCACCGGCACACCCGTGTCGGGGAGCGCGATCTCGGCGCCGTCGGCCAGCTGCTTCCCCTCGGTGTACGCCGGGGTGAGCTGGACGAACCGGTCGGCCACGAGGGTAGGCGTGACGATGACGGCCTGGGCGTCGGCGGGCAGCGAGTACTTCGCGTCGTACTGCATTTCGACGCGGACGGACTCGCCCTCGGGGATGACCGCGGTGACGGTGCCGACGTTGACACCGAGGATGCGCACGTCGGTGCCCTTGTAGACGCTGACCGCGCGCGAGAAGTGCGCGGTGACGGTCTTCGACTCGGCCGGCGACCGGACCAGGAAGAACGTCGCCGTCAGCGCGACGAGGGCCGCCGCCACCGCGAGGGTGCGCCCGTTGACCCGGCTCCACATGCTCGTGAACATCGCGATCAGTCCGGGGGCCCGGGCAGGAACTCACCCGTGGGGATCGAGGCCAGGTTGACGGCGTACGCGTCGAACCAGGGGCCGGTGCCGATGATGTTGCCGAGGATCGAGACGTAGGGTCCCAGCGCCGCGAGCGTCGCCTTGATCTCCTTCTCCTTGCTGTTGAGCAGCGAGAGCAGCTGGTCGACCTCCCGGAGGGCGGGCGCGATCTGCTGCTGGTTGTCGTGCGCCACCCCGCGGAGCTCGTCGGCGAGGCTGCGCGCGTTGACCAGCAGCAAGTGGATCGCCTGCTTGCGGCGCTGGACCTCCTTGAAGACGAGGTCGCTGTGCTTCATGAGGTTGACGAGGTCGTCGCTGCGTGCGGCCAGCACCTTGCTGACGTTGCGTGAGCTCGCCAGGAGGGTCCGGATCTGGGAGTCGCGGGACGCCACCGTCTGCGAGAGCCGCGAGATGCCCCGGAAGCTCTGCGCGATCTCGGGTGCCGCGGAGTTCGTCGTCTGGGCCACGACGTCGAGCGCGTCCTTGAGCTGGTTGGTGTCGATCCGCTCGGTGGTCGTGGTCAGGTCGCCGAAGACCCCGACGATGTCGTACGCCGACTCGGTGTGGTCGAGCGGGATGGTGCCGCCCTTGGCGAGCTGACCGTCGCCGGCGGGGGTGAGCTCGAGGTACTTCTCGCCCAGCAGGTTGAGCACCTCCACCGAGGCGTGGCTGTCGGGGCCGAAGTCGACGCCGTTCTCGACCTCGAAGCTCACGATCACCTTGGCACCGGCGAGCTCCACGTTCTGGACGCGACCGACCCGGATCCCGCCGACCTGGACCATGTTGCCCTTGTGGATGCCGCTGGCGTCTGCGAACTCGGCGCGGTAGATCGTGCCCCCGAACCCGGGGAACTTCGACAGGTTGAAGGCCGCCGCCATGATCAGCATCATCACGACGATCGTGATGGCGCCGAGTCGCAGGATCTGGCCGTCGGTGTAGCGCCTCATGGGGTCACCGCCCCGTTGCACCGCGGCGCCGAGGAGTGGAAGTTCAGCTTGTTCAGCTGGTCCTGGAGCTGGCTGAGACCGGGGATGCCGCTGAGGAGCGGGAGCGTGATCCGCCCGCTGAACCCGCAGACGTAGTAGTTGTACCAGGACCCGTAGGTGCCGGTCCGGGTCTGGTCGGTCATCGACTCGGGCAGGCGGTCGAACAGCTCGGTGAGCACGTTGCTGCTCTTCTTCTCGTTCAGCAGCGTCGCGAGCCTGCGCAGTGCGGCCACGTCGGACCTCACCAGCGGGCGGCCCTGCTTGAGCAGGTCGGCAACGACCACGGTCAGGTCCGAGAGGTTCTCCAGCGAGGATCCGATCGTGGTGCGGTCGCGGGCCAGGTCGCTCATCCAGCCCTTGAGCTCGATGATCAGGTCGCTGAGCTGTGCGTGCCGGTTGTCGACGGTCAGCAGCGTCTGTCCGAGGTTGTCGATCACCTCGCCGATCAGCTGGTCGCGGTCGGCCAGGGTGTTCGTCAACGAGGCGGTCTTCTGCAGCAGCCCCTGCACCGTGCCGCCCTCGCCCTGCAGCACCTGGACGAGGTTCATGCTGAGGTCGTTGACCTGCGACGGCTTCAGGGCCTGGAAGAGCGGCTGGAAACCGTTGAAGAGGGTGGTGAGGTCGAGCGCGGGGCTGGTCTGCGAGATCGGCAGGGTCGCGTCCTGGTCGAGCGGCGCGGCGCCGGCCTCGGCGCCCTGCTCGAGGGCGAGGTAGCGGTCGCCGACCAGGTTGAGGAACCGGACCTCGGCCCGGGAGGCGGTCGTCAGCGGCACGTCGGCCTTGACCCGGAACGTCACGATCGCGCGGTTGCGCTCGTAGTGGTCGACGTTCTTCACCTCGCCGACGCTCACGCCGGCGACCCGCACGTCGTCGCCCTTCTCGAGCATCGAGGCGCTCGAGAAGACCGCCTTGTAGGTCTTGCCTGCGCCGAAGCCGATGTTGCCCATGATCGCGGCCAGCAGGCCCGTCACGAGGATCGAGACGATCGTGAAGATCAGCAGCTTGACGCCGGCCGCGATCGTGGTCGAGTTACGACTCATCCGGCGCCACCTGCCCGGACCACGGGGCCGTACATCAGCGAGCCCAGCGAGCCGAAGCTGTCCGCGGCGCGGCCGGTCCGGCCGGCCAGGAGCGCGTTGATGATCGCCTTGTCACCGTCGGTGCCCGCGAAGCCGCTCGTGATGCCGGCGCCGGTGGCGCCGCGCCCCAGACCGAGCTGCGACGGCAGCGGGCTGGTGGGCGGGTGCTCGTCCAGGTCCGAACCCTGGTTCAGGGCGACCGGCGGCGCGGGCACCTTCGGGTAGGGCAGGCCCAGGCACCAGGGCCCGTGGCCCACCTCGCCGTACACCGGACGGTCGCGTTCGTCGTAGGGGCGGTACTGCGCGGTGCCGAACTCGATGTACTGCTTGACCTGGTTGCCGGAGAACGTCTTGGCCAGCCGGGGTGCGTAGCGAGCGGCTCCCTCGAGCAGGCACGGCAGCTCGGGCGAGTAGACCGCGAGCAGCCGGAGCACCGGCTCGGTCACCTCACCGACGCGGATCAGGTTGCTGCCGTTCTCCTGCAGGATGCGGGTCGACGTCCTGGCCAGGCCCTGGAGGTCGGAGAAGAACACGCCGAGCTGTTCCTTGTTGTCCAGGATGGTCTGGCTCGTGACGGTCAGGTTGCGCAGGATGCCCAGCAGGTCAGGAGCGGCGTGGTCGTAGGTGTCGGCGACCTGGGCCAGCTTGACCAGGTCCTGCCGCAGGGTCGGCAGATGGTCGTCGATCCTGCCCAGGTAGGCGTCGAGCTGGTCGAACGTCTTCCCGAGCTGCTCGCCTCGACCGCCGAGCGCGGTCGCCAGTGCGTTGAGCGTCGTGTTGAGGTCGGCCGGCTGCACCGAGCGCAGCAGCGGGAAGAGGTTCGCAAGGATCCGGCTCAGCTCGACGTTGGTCTCGACCCGGCCGGCCGGGATGACGTCCCCGTTCTGGAGATGCCGCTCCGATGGCGAGGCCGGACGTACGAAGGACACGAACTTCTGTCCGAACAGCGTGGTCGGGAGGATCTGCACGTTGACGTTCGCGGGGATCTCCCGGGCAGCTGACGGCCTGAGAGCAACCTTGATCGAGGCTTCCTGGCCATCCTGCGAGATCTCGCGGACCTGGCCGATCAGCACCCCGTTGATGCGCACGTCGCCGAACTTCGCGAGCTGCAGCCCCGCCCGGTCCGCCTTGATCGTCACCATCGTGACCGTCTCGAACTTCTTCTGGTAGACGGCGATCGAGAGCCCGATCAGCAGCGCGATGACGGTCAGGAACCCAACGCCCGCGACCATCAGCCGTCGGTGCTCCCGAGGGCTGTCGTGGTAGATGTTGACGAGCATCCGGGCCCGTTATCCCGTGATCCGGACGGTCGTCGTGGAGCCCCAGATGGCGAAGCTCAGGAAGAAGTCGGCGACGACGACGGTCACGATGCTCGTCCGGATGGCGCGGCCGACAGCCTGGCCCACGCCGGCCGGACCACCGGACGCCGTGTAGCCGTAGTAGCAGTGGATCAGGATGATCGCGGTGGCCAGGAACAACAGCTTGAAGAACGACCAGAGCATGTCGATCGGTGGCAGGAACTGCAGGAAGTAGTGGTCGTAGGTGCCCGTCGACTGGCCGTAGACGAGGGTCGTGATCAGGCGCGGCGAGAGGTACGACGCGCAGAGGGCGACGACGTACAGCGGGATGACCGCGATGAAGGCGGCGATCATGCGGGTCGTCACCAGGAACGGCAGTGACGGGATGCCCATGACCTCCAGGGCGTCGATCTCCTCCGAGATCCGCATGGCGCCCAGGCGTGCGGTGTAGCCGCAGCCCACGGTGGCAGCCAGGGCGATCGAGGACACCAGCGGGGCGACCTCGCGGGTGTTGAAGTACGCCGAGATGAAGGCGCTGAACTTCGCGACCCCGATCTGGCTCAACGACGCGTAGCCCTGGATCCCGACCTCGGTGCCGGCGAAGAAGGCGAGGAACGCGATGACGCCGGTGGTGCCCGCGATGAGCGTCAGACCACCCGCACCGAACGCGACCTCGGCCAGCGTGTTGAGGATCTCGCGGGGGTAGCGCTTGATCGCCCGCGGGGTCCAGGCGAGTGCCTTGACGTAGAAGAGGAGCTGGTCGCCGTACGTCTCGAGGGAGTTCTTCGGCCCCCTGATGATGGCGCTGCCGATCGAGCCGATGGTCGCCATCACAACCCCGGGGGTGGAACGATCTGGAAGTAGATGGCCGTGATCACCGCGTTGAGGAAGAACAGCAGCATGAACGAGATGATCACCGACTCGTTCACGGCTCGTCCCACGCCGCTCGGGCCGCCGCCGGCGTTCAGGCCCTTGTAGGCGCCGACGATCGCGGCCAGCCAGCCGAAGATGAGCGCCTTGACCATGGAGATGTAGAGGTCGGGCAGGGTCGCGAGGGCGGTGAACGACGACAGGAACGCTCCGGCCGAGCCACCCTGGACGATCACGATGAAGAAGTACGAGCCGCCGATGCCGGCGCCGATCACGAGCCCGTTGATCATCACCGAGACGAACATCGTCGCGACCACACGCGGGGCCACGAGCCGGGCCAGCGGGTCGACGCCGAGGACCTCCATGGCGTCGATCTCCTCGCGGATCTTGCGGGCGCCCATGTCCGAGCAGATGGCCGAGCCTGCGGCACCGGCGATGAGCAGCGCCGCGGCGATCGGTGCGGCCTCGCGGACCACGGCCAGCACCGCGGTCGCTCCGGCGAACGACTGGGCCCCGAGCTGGCCGGTGAGGTTGCCCACCTGGAGCGAGATCACGGCGCCGAAGGGAATCGACACGAGCAGGGTCGGCATCAGCGTGACGCTGGTGATGAACCACGCCTGCTCGATGAACTCGCGGAACTGGAAGGGGGTGGTGAAGATGCGCTTGGTGACCTCGACGACCATGGCGGCGATCTCGCCCGGTCCCCGGATGACCGAAACGGCACTGAACGCCATCGGTCACCTCCCCATCGTGTCGACGGCCGTCACACAGTAGAACGTGTTCTTGTTTTGGGCAACGAGACATGTCTTAGCCGATTCGCCCTGGTCGCAGGCCAGGCACGCTGGCCCTCCTAGGATGCGGAGTGTGGAAGACCGCCGGCACGGAGCCGTTTCGTGACTCAACCGACCAACCCCTGGTCGGGGTTCTCCCACGACCCACGCGAACCGGCGCACGCGGCGCTCCGCGCCTCCGACCTGGACCGTGACCTGGTGCAGCAGGTGCTGACCGAGGCGTACGCCGACGGCCGTCTCGACCGGGCGGAGTTCGACGAGCGCAGCGAGCACACGGTGGCGGCGCGCACGCTCGGTGAGCTGCCCCCACTGATGCAGGACCTGGTCTCGAGCCGGGCACTCGCGAAGCCGGGCAGCACGGACCTGGCCACCGCGACGCCGGACGAGCTTCGGGCCCGCGCCGTGGAGAAGTACGCGTCGGACCGACGGGAGGCGCTCCTCGGCTTCCTCGGCCCGAGCCTGATCTGCTGGGCGATCTGGGCCGCCGTCATGCTCGGTGGTTTCCCCTGGCCGCTGTTCGTGATGCTCGGCACCGGCATCAACCTGCTCCGGACGCTGGTCCGGAGGTCCGACATCATCGAAGGCCACGTCCGCAGCCTCGAGCGGAAGCAGGCCAAGGCGCTCAAGCCCAAGAAGACCGACGGACCGGACCCCGAGTGACGCCCGGGTCGACCGTCACGAGGCGCTGGATTCTGCTGCGCGACCACCCCTCGGCAGTGCTGCTCGTCGCCCAGCTGCTTGCCGTGCTGGCCTACCCGTTCCTCGACCAGTCGACGGCCGGGCGTGCCGTCCTCGGCGTGGTCGGGATGCTCGTCGTGCTGATCGCGCTCTGGGCGGTCCGGCGTACCCCCGTACTCACCTGGGTGGCCCTGGTCTTCGGCCTGCCCGCGATGGTCACCACCGTGATCGAGGCCATCGAGCCCGACAACGACTCGATCGTGCTCGTCAACGCGCTGTTGCACGCACCGTTCTACTTCTTCGTGTCCTACGGGATGATCCGCTACCTCTTCCACGACGACCGGGTCACCCGCGACGAGCTCTACGCCACCGGCGCGGCGTTCACGGTCGTGGCCTGGGGCTTCGCCTACGTGTACGCCGCGGCCCAGGTGATCTGGCCGGGCTCGTTCATCGGCGCCGGCGGCCCCGGCGACCGCACCTGGTTCGAGCTGCTCTTTTTGTCGTTCACGACGTTGACCAGCGTCGGGCTCTCCGATGTCACCCCGGTGCTCGCGCACGCCCGGTCACTGGTGATCGTCGAGCAGGTGGCGGGCGTCATGTACGTCGCGCTCGTGGTCGCACGCCTGGTCGGTCTGACCGTCAGCCGGTCGATGCGCTGACGTCCCAGCCCACCGGGCGGTACTTGGCCGGGAGCTTGGAAACGACCAACCGGTAGGACTCGTCGACGGCGTCGAGCAGGTCCTCGTCGGGGATCTTCCCGGCGATCGACAGGGTGTTCCAGCCCGAGCGCCCGATGTAGGCCATCACCGTGGCCTCACCCGGGAACCGGTCGAGCCACTCGTCTGCCACCTCGCGGGTCGAGGCCGCCTTGATCCCGACCGACCCGGCGCCGAGGAACGCGAAGATCTTGCCGCGCTCGCCGTCGCCGACCTTGACGACCGGATGCTCGTGGTCCCACGGGTTGTCCGGCCAGGCTCCGGGCTTCGCCAGGCAGTAGGCCTGGAGCTCGGTCACGTCCACCGGGCCAATCTAGACGAATCACCTTGGGGCACCGTCGGGGTGACCGGCGGCCTCGAGCCGGTCCCTGTCGATCGTCGCCCGGGCGAGGCGTCGGTAGCGCCACACCTGGAGGAGGCCGATGACCCAGAGGGGGTACTGCGCGCTCATCGCCCACCGGAACGACGACGCTGAGTAGTCGGAGCCACCACCCTGGGTCCGCCAGTCCAGGATCAAGCCGATGGTGATCACCAGGGTGAGGCTCGCGTAGAAGCCGCCCTGGTTGATGATCCCGCTGGCGCTGGCAAGCCGGGAGGCCGGGTTGGACGTCCGGCCGACATCGAAGCCGATCATGGACGCCGGTCCCCCGACACCGACCGCCACGACGAGCAGGACCAGCAGCCACAGCGGGGCGTCGCCGGGCCAGGCCAGCACGACCGTCCAGGCGGCGACGATCGACCCGACGATGCCGAGCACCATGGACGAGCGGTGCCACGGGTGAGCACCGACCAGCCAGCCGAGCACCGGACCGGCTGCCATGACCGCGACCACCATCACGGTCAGGAGCAGACCCGCCGTCTCCGGCGAACGACCCTCCCCACGCACGAAGAACGGGTATCCCCACAGCAGTCCGAGCGTGGTCGCGCTGAACTGTGTCGAGAAGTGCATCCAGAAGCCGAGGCGGGTCCCCGGATGCGACCACGACGCCGCCAGACTCCTGCGGACCGCCGCCAGGGACATCAGCGGACCACGGAGGTTGCGGCGGTCGGGCGCATCGTGGAGGAGCAACAGGACCACCACCGAGAGCACGACGCCGATGGAGGCGGTCGCGAGGTAGGCACGGGTCCAGCCGAAGTCCTGCAGGGCCCAGGTCATGGGCACGGCCGCCAGGACCGCGCCGAGCTGACCCAGCGTCCCGGTGAGCTGGGTGATCAGGGGAATCCGGCGGACCGGGAACCAGGTGCTGACCAGGCGCAGGACGCAGATGAACGTCATCGCGTCGCCCAGGCCGACGAACACCCGGGCCAGCAGGGCGAGCGGGTAGGTCGTCGCGAGGGCGAACCCGAACTGGGCGGCCGACAGCACCAACACCCCGGTGAGCAGCACACTGCGCGACCCGAACCGGTCGACGAGCAGCCCGACGGGTACCTGCATGCCCGCGTAGACGAGCAGTTGGAGCATCGTGAACGTGGCGAGCTGCGAGGCGGAGATGTCGAAGCGATCCGTGGCGGCCAGGCCCGCGACCGCGAGCGAGGAGCGGTGGAAGACCGCGAGGAGGTAGACCGCCAGCCCGACCAGCCAGACCACATAGGCGTTGCGGGCGGTCGACGTCACTCCCGCAATTCTAGGGAGGTCAATCGAGACAGAACTCGTTGCCCTCCGGGTCCTGCATCACGATGAAGCCGGCGCTCAGCGGCGGCTCGGGCTCGCGGCGCTCGACGCGGCCGGCCCCGAGGGCGACCAGCCGCTCACACTCGGCCTCGAGCGCGGCCATCCGCTCCTCGCCCTCGAGCCCGGGCGCGGCCCGCACGTCGAGGTGGAGGCGGTTCTTGACCGTCTTGCCCTCTGGCACCTTCTGGAAGAAGATCCGGACTCCGGCACCTGCCGGGTCGCTGATCGCCGAGGCGTCGTTGCGGCGCTCCTGCGGGACGCCGAAGGAGGCGAGCGCCTGGTCCCAGTCGTCGAAGCCGGGCGGCGGGGCGTCGAGCGGCATGCCGAGGACCTCGGTCCAGAAGGCCGCCAGCGCCCCCGGGTCCGCACAGTCGACCGTCACCTGGAACTCCCGGAGCTCGGTCACTTGGTGGCCTCCATCATCTGCCGGAGCTCCTTCTTGAGCTCCGAGATCTCGTCGCGCAGCCGGGCGGCCACCTCGAACTGGAGCTCAGCGGCCGACGCCTTCATCTGGTCGGTGAGGTCCTGGATGAGCTGGGCCAGGTCGGCGCTGGGCATGCCGGCCAGGCCGGCGGCGTGCTGGCCGGCGGCCGACTTCGCCAGCGCCGGGACGGGCTGCCGTCGCCCGGTTGTCGAGCCCGTCGAGACACCCCCGGCGCGACCCTTGGCCTCGGTGTTGGACCACGTCTCGAGCAGCGCCTGGGTGTCCTCGCTGTCGCGGGCCAGCATCTCGGTGATGTCGGCGATCTTCTTGCGCAGCGGGGTCGGGTCCACGCCGTTTGCGGTGTTGTAGGCGACCTGCTTCGCCCGCCGCCGGTTGGTCTCGTCGATCGCCTTCTCCATCGAGGGCGTTATCTTGTCGGCGTACATGTGCACCTGACCGGAGACGTTGCGCGCGGCCCGACCGATCGTCTGGATCAGGGACTTGTCGGAGCGCAGGAAACCCTCCTTGTCGGCATCCAGGATCGCCACCAGCGACACCTCGGGAAGGTCGAGCCCCTC
>JAOPXC010000315.1 GCA_025965335.1 Nocardioides sp.
TCAGACGTTGAAGCCGAGGGCGCGCAGCTGCTCGCGGCCGTCCGGGGTGATCTTGTCGGGGCCCCACGGGGGCATCCAGACCCAGTTGATGGCGACATCGTTGACGAGCCCCTCGAGGGCGGCGTTGGTCTGGTCCATGATCACGTCGGTCAGCGGGCAGGCTGCCGAGGTCAGGGTCATGTCGAGCACGACGTTGCTTCCCTCGTCGAGGTGCACGTCGTAGACCAGGCCGAGATCAACCACGTTGATCCCCAGCTCGGGGTCGACGACGTCCTTCATGGCCTCGGTGACGTCGTCGATGCTCACCGTCGAGGTGCCGACTCCACCGGTCGCTTCGGGGACGTCGGGCAGGTCTCCGTGGTCAATGGTCTGGTCGCTCATCTGATCTCCTCTGTGGTCATCTCGACCGGCTCGATACCAAGCTCCACCGCCGAAGCGGTCGCGTCCTTCCAGGCCATCCACGACAGTAACGCGCACTTGACCCGCGCCGGGAACTTGGCGACCCCGGCGAAGGCGATGCCGTCCTCCAGGACCTCCTCGTCCGGCACGACGTTCCCCTTGCCCTGCATCAGGGTCAGGAACTCCTCGTGGATGGACATCGCCTCGTCGACAGACTTGCCGATCACGAGGTCGGTCATCACGGAGGCGGACGCCTGCGAGATCGAGCAGCCGACGGCGTCGTACGACACGTCGGTCACGACCCCGTCGGACAGGTGGACGCGCAGCGTCACCTCGTCACCACAGGTCGGGTTGACGTGGTGGACCTCAGCCTCGAACGGGTCGCGCAGGCCCTTGTGATGGGGGTGCTTGTAATGGTCGAGGATGATTTCCTGGTACAGCGAATCGAGATCCTGGCTCATGACACTCAACTCAACTTGAAGTAGGACCGGGTGTATTCCAGTCCCTCGACCAGGGCGTCGATCTCGGTCGGCGTGGTGTAGAGGTACGACGACATCCGCGTCGAGCTCTGGACGCCGAAGCGGGCGTGGGCGGGCTTGGCACAGTGGTGGCCGGCGCGCACGGCGATCCCCCGCGAGTCGAGCACCTGAGCGACGTCGTGCGGGTGCACGCCGTCGATCTCGAAGGAGATCGCTCCCCCGCGCTGGGTGGCGTCGAGCGGGCCGAGCACCTTCAGGCCCGGCACGGTCGCGAGCCCCTCGAGGGCGTAGGCCGTGATCGTCTGCTCGTGGGTGTGGATGGACTCCATGCCGATGTGACGGAGGTACTCCAGCGCGGCACCGAGCCCCACGGCCTCGACGATCGGCGGGGTGCCGGCCTCGAACTTGTGCGGGATCGGCGCGTACGTCGAGCGCGCCATGGCGACGGTCTCGATCATCTCGCCGCCACCCAGGAAAGGCGGCAGCTGGTCGAGCACGGCCCGATGGCCCCAGAGCACGCCGATGCCGGTCGGACCGACCACCTTGTGACCGGTGAAGGCCACGAAGTCTGCCCCGCTCGCGACGACGTCCACGGGCAGCTGCGGTGCGGCCTGCGAGGCGTCCACGACGACCAGCGCGCCGACCTCGTGGGCACGGCGGGCGATCTCGGCCACCGGGTTGATGGTGCCGAGCATGTTGGACACCCAGGTCAGTGACACGACCTTGGTCCGCTCCGTGATCAGCTCGTCGATGTTCGACAGGTCGAGGTGCCCGTCGTCGGTCAGCCCGAACCAGCGCAGCGTCGCACCCTTGCGCTGGGTGAGCAGCTGCCACGGCACGATGTTGGAGTGGTGCTCCATCTCGGTGATGACGACCTCGTCGCCGGGACCGATGGACAGGTCTCCGGTCGCCCACGCCAGCGTGTTGGCGACCAGGTTCAGCGCCTCGGACGCGTTCTTTGTGAAGATCACCTCGTCGCGACTGGGCGCGTTCAGGAAGGCGGCAACGGTGTCGCGGGCGGCCTCGAACGCCTCCGACGACTCCGCGCCGAGCTGGTGCATCGCCCGTGCGACGTTCGCGTTGTGCCGCTCCAGGTGGTCGACCATCGTGTCGATCACGATCTGGGGCTTCTGCGAGGTGTTCGCGCTGTCCAGGTAGACCAGCGGACGGTCACCAGCGAGCGTGCGCTCGAGGATCGGGAAGTCCTTGCGGATGACCTCCAACTCCGGGAGTAGCCCGTGCATCTGTCCTCCTTTCAACTCACCGGGTTTCGAGACGGGCGCCAGGGCGCCCTCCTCAACCACCGGTGGGAACCCTCAGGTACTTGTCGTAGCCCTCCGCTTCGAGCTGGTCGGCGAGCTCCGGGCCGCCCTGCTCGGCGATCCGGCCGTTGACGAAGACGTGCACGTAGTCGGGCGTGATGTAGCGCAGGATCCGCGTGTAGTGGGTGATCAGCAGGACGCCCTTGCCCTCCTGGGCACGGAACCGGTTGACACCCTCCGCGACGACCTTGAGGGCGTCGATGTCGAGGCCCGAGTCGGTCTCGTCGAGGATCGCAACGTGGGGGTTCAGCAGCTCGAGCTGGGCGATCTCGTGGCGCTTCTTCTCGCCGCCGGAGAAGCCCTCGTTGACCGAGCGCTGTCCGAAGCTCGGGTCGAGGTTGAGCTGCTCGAGGGCGGTGTTGACGTCCTTCACCCAGGTACGCAGCTTGGGCGCCTCGCCGTCGATGGCGGTCTTGGCGGTGCGCAGGAAGTTGGACACCGAGACGCCGGGCACCTCGACGGGGTACTGCATGGCCAGGAACAGCCCCGCGCGCGCCCGCTGGTCGACGGACATGGCCAGCACGTCCTCGCCGTCCAGCGTGACGGTCCCGCCGGTGATGGTGTACTTCGGGTGCCCCGCGATCGAGTACGCCAGGGTCGACTTGCCGGACCCGTTGGGCCCCATGATCGCGTGGGTCTCGCCGTCGCCGATGGTCAGCGTGACGCCCTTGAGGATCTCCTTGGGGCCGTCCTCGGTGTCGACCGAGACGCGCAGGTCCTTGATCTCGAGGGTGCTCATTGTGTGTCTCTCTTTCCTAGGTCTCGACAAGCTCGACCGGCGGGTTGGTTCAGCTTGGACGGACGCCGTTGAGCGTCACGGACGTGTCGACGTAGACGCCGTCGGGGCGGATGTCGACCGGGAACGCGGCGACCGGCTCGGTGGCGGGCAGGCCGGTGGGCTTGCCGCTGCGCAGGTCGAAGCGGGAGCCGTGCAGCCAGCACTCGATCTGGCAGTCCTCCACCTCGCCCTCGCTCAGCGGCACCGCGGCGTGGGAGCAGAGGTTCTGCAGCGCGAAGAACTCTTCGCCACCACGGGCGACGACCACCTCGAGGTCGCCCACCACGACGGCGAGCCCCTCGTCGGTCGGGACGTCCTCGGGGGCGCAGACGCGCTCGAAAGCCATCAGTCCAGGTCCTTGAGCACGTTCTTGGCGAGCTCGAGCTCGACCGTTGCCATCAACTTCTCCTGAAGGGAGGGCACCCCGATCTTGCGGATCAGGTCATTGAAGAAACCGTGCACGACCAGGCGACGCGCCTCGGGCTCGTCGATGCCGCGCGAGCGCAGGTAGAACAGCTGCTCGTCGTCGAACCGGCCGGTGGCGGACGCGTGGCCGGCACCCTCGATCTCGCCGGTCTCGATCTCGAGGTTGGGCACCGAGTCGGCGCGGCAGCCGTCGGTGAGCACCAGGTTGCGGTTCTCCTCGAACGTCTCGATGCCCTCGGCGACCTTGCGGATCAGCACGTTGCCCACCCAGACGGTGTGCGCGCCCTGGCCCTGGAGCGCGCCCTTGTACACGACGTGGCTCTTGGTCTTCGGGGCCGTGTGGTCGGCGAACAGCCGGTGCTCGATGTGCTGACCCTCGTCGGCGAAGTACAGGCCGAGCAGCTCCGCGGCGCCGCCGGGACCGGCGTACGACACGTTGCTGTCCATGCGCACGACGCTGCCGCCGAAGCTGATCGCCACGTGCCTGTACGACGCGTCGCGACCGACCGTGGCCTCGTGGTGCGTCAGGTGGACGGAGTCGTCGTCCCAGTCCTGCAGGGAGATGACCGACACCTGGGCGCCGTCCCCGACCTTGACCTCGACGACCTGGGCCAGCGCGGCGTGACCGACGTGGTTGAGCACGACCACGGCCCGCGAGTGGGCACCGAAACGCAGCGCGACGTGGCCCGCCTCGGTGACGGACGCGTCCGACCCCGTCAGGTCGACCACGATCGGCTCCGTGACCTCGAGCTCGGCGGGGACGTCGACGAGGAGCGTGGACGGCACCTCGGCGAGCACGCGGGCGACGAACCGGTTGTTGGGCACCAGACCGCTCACGCCGCGCAGCCCGCGGGCCTCGTCGCCGTCGACGCTGGCGATGCGGACGCCGTCGGGGGTGTTCCAGGTGCTCGACGTGGCGCCGGCGCCGTACCCGGCGTCGGAGTGCAGGCCGCGCAGGCGCTTCAGCGGCGTGAACCGCCAGATCTCCTCCCGGCCCGTGGGGACCTCGTGGTCCGCCACCTCGAAGGAGCCCACGGGGTGCAGGTGCGAGAGCACCGTGCCGGGGGCAGTGGTCTCGATCGCGTCAGCGACCGGGTTGTCAGTCAGGGTCACAATCTTTACGTCGTCTTCCTACGTCGAACAGCGAACGGTGAGCGAACAGGCGAGGGCAACCACGGTCCGTAGCCACGGGTTGCTCCTCCCCACGGAGCCGGGGGCGCTAGCCCACTGCTCCCTCCATCTGGAGCTCGATGAGCCGGTTGAGCTCGAGGGCGTACTCCATCGGGAGCTCCTTCGCGATCGGCTCGATGAAGCCGCGCACGATCATCGCCATCGCCTCGTCCTGCTCCATGCCGCGGGACATGAGGTAGAAGAGCTGGTCGTCGGAGACCTTCGAGACCGAGGCCTCGTGGCCCATCGACACGTCGTCCTCGCGGATGTCGACGTACGGGTAGGTGTCGCTGCGGCTGATCTGGTCGACCAGGAGCGCGTCGCAGAGCACGTTGGACTTGGAGCCGTGCGCGCCCTCGTTGATCTGGATCAGGCCGCGGTACGACGTCCGCCCACCGCCACGCGCCACCGACTTCGACAGGATCGACGAGGAGGTGT
>JAOPXC010000322.1 GCA_025965335.1 Nocardioides sp.
CTCGCCTTCGACGGCTCCACTCCTGGCGATCAGCCGGGTGTCGGGCGTAGTGTGGCTCGTGGGAGCAGTCATCGCGCCGCTGGCAACTCCTCCCGGGCATCATCCACTTCCGACGCAAGACGTCGCATTTGCGGACTGGATGCCCGACCATGGCCATTTTGCGCGAGGACCCGACACCCGCCTCCAACCACTCGACCTCCCCGCCAGTCGTTCGCCCGGACTCCAGCGTGCGTCGGACCGCCCGAATCGTTGGGGTGCTGTTCCTTGCGGGCTACTTGACATATGGCGTAGGCAACCTCATCGCGACGGGCATCGTCGACTCCGATGACCGCAGCGACTCCACCGCGTTGTTCGTCACAGGCATCGCGCTGATGCTGCTCAACTCCGCAATCGTGATCGGCATCGGTGTTCTGATGTTCCCGATCCTGCGAGCCCACAACAAGGCCATAGCCGCGGGCTACCTGGGCACGCGGATCTTCGAGGGCGTCGTCCTGGCCCTCGGTGTCGTGAGCCTCATCCTTCTCACCAGCTCCGACGCCATCGACGCGAATGCCGCTTTCTACAACGTCGCCGAGGCCGGGCTCGGTACCGGAAGCCTCTTCCTCTGCGCTCTGCTCTTCCGCACCGGACTAGTTCCGCGTTGGCTAGCTGCCTGGGGCTTCATCGGCTACGCATGCTTCGCCGCGGGCAACCTGCTGGAGTTGTTCGGCGTCGCGGGCGCCGCGCTCGTCGCCGCCATCCCCGGTGGATTGTTCGAGCTGACGTTCGCCATCTGGCTGATCGCCCGTGGGTTCGCCTCCACCGCGACCGTCCGCTCCCGCGCAAGCACCTGACTGACGTGAGGGCCCCGCCCGCAATCAGGTCTGTCTGGACGACCGCAACAACATGTCCGGGGCCTCCGGGCTTCGAAACGCTGGCCGCTCCGTAGCTCTCCAAGCCGTGCATCGAGCACGACCGCTCATCGGCTGATCCGGGCGGTTCCCGTAAGCGGATCCTTACGGCTTACGGTGCGAGTCATGCTCAACGACCATGTTCGAGTCGACGACGCCCCGTCGCCGTAAGCGGATCCACCTGCGGCGACGAGTTGGGAGCACGTCAACCGTCACGACTGCTTGTGGTCGTCCGGTCGAGATTCTGTCACTGACCGGCCCCGATGAGTTTGCGCCCCGTCAGTTGTCCATCTCTGAGATCTACGCCATTCGCGTAGTTCGACGCGACCGTACGACTGGCGGCACGCATACGTGTGCGGCTGCCCCGGTTACCCGTCCACGGCGGTTCACCGGAGGTTCACGATGTATCCAAGGGCCCAATCACTCTGCAATTCCGGCGACGTCGTCGTGGTGGCGGAGCCGTGATGGCGACGGTCGAGGCAAACGGCGTCGCACTCGGGGTCGAACGCTTCGGCGAGGTCGCGGCGCCGCTTGTTCTGCTCGTGGGCGGCACGACCATGCTTTCGTGGCCCGACGCGCTTTGCGAGGCCCTCGCGCGCGCAGGGCGCCACGTCGTGCGGTACGACCTGCGCGACTCCGGTGCGTCGACCACGGTCGAGCCCGAGGCTCCGGCGTACACGCTCCGCGACCTCGCAGCCGACGCCGCGGCGCTCGCCCGCAAACTCGACGACCGGCCGGCGCATCTGGACGGCATCGGCGTCGGCGGGATGGTCACCCAGGTCGCTGCGCTCGACCACCCCGAGGCGTTCTCGGCGCTCACTCTGGTCGGAACGCGACCCGTCGCTCCAGGCCCGGTCGACGACGATCTGCCTGACCATGACGCGGCGACGATGGGCCGGCTGTTCTCGCGCCCGATGCCTGACTGGTCAGACCGCGCCGCGGTGGCGGAGTTTGCGGCCACAGGCGCGGAGATCCTCGGCGACGACCCCACCGTTGCGCGTGCGACCGCCGAGCGGAAGTGGGACCGTACTCCAAGCACGCAGCCCGCGGTGCAGATGGCGAATCAGTTGGGCATGGTGTTCGCCCGGCTTGACTGCAAACCGCGCTGGCGCGAGCGCCTGTCGGAGTTCGCGATCCCGGCGCTGATGGCGCACGGCCGCCGAGACCCGTTCTTCCCCATCGGCAACGGCGAAGCGCTCGCGCGCGAGATCCCGGGTGCACGGCTGCTCGTGCTCGAGCAGGCCGCGACGGCTATCCCCGTTGCGGCCGTCGATGAGGTCGCCGCGCAGATGATCGCGCTGGAGGCGGTCTGCATGACTAGCTCGACCCGATGCCGATCATCGGCCTCGTTGAATCGCGCAGGCGTTGCCGTTGCGGACCGCCTACGGAGGATCGTGCACTGCCGCGTGAAGGCAGGCAGGGTCTCGCAAGCGGATCTCGTCCGCTGCCGAAGAGTCCGGTCGAGATCACGTGAGCGTCGCACACGGATTGACTCAAGCGTCGGGGCGCGCTTGATGACGCTGGCATGAGGGAGCGCGGATACTGGCCCGAAGCTCGAGCGGCTCGGGCTTGACGTCCTCCGCCATCAGCACCGTCGATCTGCGGGCGCGAGACGGTGGGCGGGGACACGACCCCTGGTACTACAACCCCGGGATCCTGATCAGCGCGAGCTGGCCGCCCTCTCGCTTGTAGGTGAAGTCGGGCTGGCCGTCCCCGTTGTTGTCGTCGCCCGGCGCCCGCTCGACCCACAGCGTGTGCGCCTGGACGTTGATGAGGAAAGCACCTGGTCCGAAGGCCGCCGACGCGTCGACCACGCCCGTCGACTCCCAGGCGCCCCAGTTGCCGGGCGTCCGGCCGTCGACGTCGGTCGCGCCTCCGTCGGCCGACTGGTCGACCTTGGCGATGACGTCAGGAGTGCCGGAGAAGGGCACGAACCACAGCCGAGCCGTCGTGGCGTTTGCATCGGTCGAACCGGCCGGGAACTGCTGGCTCGACCCCGGGTCCTCGGTGATCAGCAGGCCGGTCGGGGTCGACTCGAGATTGTCGGGCTGGTGCACCTCCGCCAGCGTCTTGACTGGGTTGTCATCGCCCTCGACCAGCACGGTCAGCGACGTCACCCTGGTCGGGTTCCGCTTGTCCAGCACCATGCGCCAGATCCGGCCGTTGGTCGAGCGGAAGTTCGGCGTATCCAGGCTCTGGTCGGCGCGCCGCCCCCGGCCCGAGTCGGCTAGGTAGACGACGTTGTGCATGCCGGGGCGCTTGTCGTAGGCGATGTCCTCGATGCGCACGAACTGGAAGACGTTGTTGATGTCGCTCCAGTACTCCAGCACCCACTGCGGGCCATCGATGCCGGTCGGGGTCGTCGTCCGCAGGTCCGTCTGCCAGCTGCCGTCGTTGGGCGGTGCGGGGAAGCCGACGTCGGCGGCCTTGATGTCGGTGCCGTCGGGGTTCAGGCCGGTGGCGATGTTCTTGGGCACCTTGATGAAGTGGCCCCGAACGTCGGTTCCGGATCCGGGGAGTACGTCGTAGTAGTTCTTCACGCCGGGGGTGTCGGACACGAACGCCCAGAGGTCGCCCTTGTCCTTCATCAAGGACTGCGAGTTGTTGGCGATGTAGGAGTAGACCTGCGACTGCGCGGGCACCGCACCCGCGGAGGGGACGCCCGTGAGTGGCCCGCTGGTGAACGTGTCGTCGCCCGAGAGCACGACCGGCTTCTCGTAGCCCGGTATGGGGACGGCGTTCTCGTGGTTGTGGCGGCCCATGCCGTAGATCGGGACGTGCTTGCCACTTTTCACGTCCAGTGCCACGACGACGCCGCCTTCTTGCTCGTCCGGGCTTCCCGGGACCGGCGGCCATGAGGCTTCACGGCGGTAGACGTAGTCCGGTGTCTCCTCGTTGGTGAACAGGGTGGGCCGGTGGAAGCCCTCGCGCTCGGTGGCGAGGTAGTTGGAGCAGAAGCGTTGGTAGCCCTCGCTGCTGTCGATGGCCATCTCCCCGCTCAGCGTGGCAGCCCCGGACTGGGTCAGCACCAGGTGGCTCAACTGCGCGTTGTCGAAGTCGTTCTCGCCGTTGTCGGCCGTGGGCGCGGCTGTCGAGTAGGGGAAAGGGATCTTGCTCGTCTCGTGGTTGACGTACACCTCCACCTGGCCGTGGCGGCCGGGCAGGAGCGAGATCCCGTCCGGGATCGCCTCGAACCGGTACCCGCTGGGGAGCTGGTCACCGACCGTCAGCAGGGGCGTCACCTCGACGCCAGGTCGGACTGGCTTAAGCATGGCGGGCCGCGACGTGCGGAAGCCGTCTCGGTCGTGATCGTCGCTCGCGGTCGCGGTCGTAACCCCGGTGAGCGCTAGCGCCGCAGTCGCTGTCGCCGCCGCGAGAGTCCTGGATCGTCCCATGCCGCCCACCCTCTTCCAACCTGCCCTGGTCGTAGATGTCTAGCAGAGCCATTGGGATCGGTCCAGAGCGCGGCGTACCTCCGATCCTCGCGGTCCTCAGCGGCGGCCGCCCGCACCCCGGCGGTGAGCGGATGGCCCATGCATGCAAGGACGCGTTACCGGTCGGAGACTGGGAAGCGACTCCCCGCCGTCGGCGATAAGCGTCGCTCTGCCTGGCGCGACGCCCGTCCATGGACAGGCGGATATAGAGGGCGGCGTACTGGTGATGAATCACGAGTTGAAGACCGACCCGTCGCAGCGTTCAGCCAGGCCGTACCAGCTGGCCGCCTTCCTCGGCGCTCAGAAGCACCCGATCGTCACCACGCGTGACCTTCTCGACGCGTGGCGGGTCAACGACTGGCCGACGATTCAGGGGATGGTTATCCCCGGGGCCGCGCGGCTCCGAGCACCAGGACCCGGAGGAGGTCGCCCCCATGACCCAGTCGGGGATCCGTCTGCGGGGCGGCGGCCCTGCCCGGTCCCAGCGGCCCTATGCCGGCGCCGAAGAACGTTCGCCGAGCAAGACGGTGCGCGGACGGCGGACGCTTCGCGCAGGAAATACCCACGCGGCCAGGCCAAATGCCGGCTGCCGACCAACGACAGCGCCCGACGACATCGTCTTTGGAGGAACTCGCCGCGAGACGGTTCATCGCCCGACCATGGCCAGAACGTTGAAGAGCAGTCGGCCGACTGCGTCGGTGGGGTCGTAGACCGACCCTCCCAGCGAGAGGCTGATCTGCCGGGTGGTGAGTTCGTCGGCGATCGCTCGTGCGTCGGGCAGGGACCTGGCCAG
>JAOPXC010000389.1 GCA_025965335.1 Nocardioides sp.
CGGAGCGCCGGCGGGCTGGCAGGGTGGACCCATGGAGTTGAGAGTGTTCACCGAACCCCAGCAGGGCGCGACGTACGACGACCTGCTCGCCGTCGCGCGGACCGCGGAGGAGCTGGGCTTCGGCGCGTTCTTCCGGTCCGACCACTACCTGGCCATGGGCACCGACGGGCTGCCCGGGCCGAGCGACGCTTGGACGACGCTGGCCGGGCTGGCCCGTGACACGCAGAGCATCCGGCTCGGCACGATGATGACCAGCGCCACGTTCCGCCACCCCGGACCTCTCGCGATCACGGTGGCCAACGTCGACCAGATGAGCGGCGGGCGGGTGGAGTTCGGGTTCGGCGCCGGGTGGTACGCCCAGGAGCACACGGCGTACGGCATCCCGTTCCCGGACACGGGGGAGCGCTTCGACCGGTTCGAGGAGCAGCTGGCGATCATCACCGGCCTCTGGGCGACGCCGGTCGGTGAGCGGTTCGCCCACGACGGGACGCACTACCAGCTCAGCGACAGCCCCGCGCTGCCCAAGCCGGTCCAGGCGAAGCCTCCCGTGCTGATCGGCGGCGTCGGCAAGAAGCGGACACCTGCCCTGGCCGCGAGGTACGCCGACGAGTTCAATCTCCCGTTCGCCGACGAGGACACGACCCGCGGCCAGTTCGCGCGGGTGGCGGCCGCCTGCGAGGCGGCCGACCGCGACCCCGCGACCATGACCTGGTCGAACGCGCTGGTCCTCTGCGTCGGTGAGGGAGAGGCCGAGATCCAGCGCCGGGCGGCGGCGATCGGTCGTGACACCGACGACCTGCGCGCCAACGGCCTGGCCGGCACCCCGCAGGAGGTCATCGACAAGATCGGCCGCTTCGGCGACCTCGGCAGCCAGCGGGTCTACCTCCAGGTGCTCGACCTCGCCGACCTCGATCACCTCCGACTCGTCGCCCGAGACGTGATGCCGGCGGTGTGACGCACCGGGCGAGCGATAACCTGAACCCATGACCACCTCGCCTGCAGCGCCGTTCGGCCACCTGCTGACGGCCATGGCGACCGCATTCCACGACGACGGCTCCGTGGACCTCGACGGCACCGCGCGCATCGCCACCCACCTGGTCGACAACGGTCACGACGGCGTCGTGGTCTCCGGTACGACGGGGGAGTCTCCGACGACCACCGTGGCCGAGGACGGCGAGATCCTGTCCGCGGTCAAGGACGCCGTGGGCGACCGGGCCAGCGTCGTGGCGGGCGTCGGCACGAACGCGACCGCCCACTCCGTCGAGCTCGCGCGCCAGGCCGAGAAGATCGGCGCCGACGGGCTGCTGCTCGTCACCCCTTACTACAACAAGCCCGGCCAGGTCGGCGTCCTCAACCACTTCCGGCAGGTCGTCGAGGCGAGCGCCGTGCCGGTGATGCTGTACGACGTGCCCGGCCGCACCGGCACCACCATCGCCCTCGAGACCTTCGAGCGGGCCATCGCGTGGGACGGCGTGGTCGCGGTCAAGGACGCCGTCGGCGATTTCGCCCGAGGCGTGAAGCTCATCGAGATGGGCTACGCCGTCTACTCCGGCGACGACGTCGCCAACCTCGGCTGGCTGGCCCACGGCGGGTCCGGCTTCGTCTCGGTCGTCGGCCACGCGGCCGGCAACGAGATGCGCGCCATGGCCGAGACCTTCTGGGCCGGCGACCACGCCGGAGCCCTCACCATCTTCACGCGGCTGCTCCCCGCGATCGACGCCGTCATGGGCGTCGCGAATTACGGAGCCACCACCGCCAAGGCAGCACTCCAGCTCCTCGGCGTACTCGACAACCGGAACGTCCGCGCGCCGCTGGTGCCGCTGGACGACGACGAGATGGCCGCCCTGCGGACCGGGCTCGTCGCTTCCGGGCTTCTCACGTGAGGAACACAATTTGAGTCACCCCCATCCCGAGCTCTCCACGCCTGCCGCGCTGCCCGAGGGAGGGTTGCGGATCACCGCGCTCGGCGGCCTCGGCGAGGTGGGCCGCAACATGACGGTCTTCGAGTACGACGACCGGCTGCTGATCGTCGACTGCGGGGTCCTCTTCCCGGAGGACAACCAGCCCGGCATCGACCTGATCCTTCCGGACTTCGACTCCATCCGGGACCGTCTCGACAAGGTCGAGGCCCTGGTCCTCACCCACGGGCACGAGGACCACATCGGCGCCACGCCGTACCTCCTGCGCGAACGCGGCGACATCCCGCTCGTCGGCTCGGAGCTGACGCTGGCCCTGCTGGGCAGCAAGCTGCGCGAGCACCGGTTGCGCGAGACCGTGCACCACGTCGTGAAGGAGGGCGACCGGATCTCCTTCGGTCCGTTCGACCTGGAGTTCATCGCGGTCAACCACTCGATCCCCGACGCCCTGGCCGTCGCGATCCGCACGGGTGCGGGCCTGGTCCTGCACACCGGCGACTTCAAGATGGACCAGCTCCCGCTCGACGGCAGGATCACCGACCTGCGGGCCTTCGCCCGGCTCGGCGAGGAGGGAGTCGACCTCTTCCTGACCGACTCCACCAACGCCGAGGTCCCCGGTTTCACCACGTCTGAGAAGAACATCGCGCCGGTCCTCGAGAACGTCTTCTACGAGTCCAAGCAGCGGATCATCGTTGCCTGCTTCGCCTCCCACGTGCACCGCGTCCAGCAGGTGCTCGATGCTGCGGTCAAGCACAACCGGAAGGTGGCGTACGTCGGCCGCTCGATGGTCCGCAACATGGCGATCGCCCGGGACCTCGGCTACCTGCACGTGCCGCCCGGTGTCCTGATCGACGCCAAGGAGCTCGCCGACCTCGCCCCCGAGCGACAGGTCCTGATCTCGACCGGGTCGCAGGGTGAGCCGCTGAGCGCGCTGAGCCGGATCGCCCAGCGCAACCACCACTTCGTGCACATCGAGGAGGGCGACACCGTCGTGCTCGCCTCGAGCCTGATCCCCGGCAACGAGAACGCCGTCTATCGCGTCATCAACGGGCTCGCCCGCTGGGGTGCCCGCGTGATCCACAAGGGCAACGCGCTGGTGCACGTGAGTGGCCACGCCAGCGCCGGCGAGCTTCTCTACTGCTACAACATCGTCAAGCCCAGGAACGTCCTGCCCGTGCACGGCGAGATCCGGCACATGCTCGCCAACGCCGAGCTCGCCCGGCAGACCGGCATCGAGAACGTCGTCATCGCCGAGGACGGCGTCGTCGTCGACCTGGTCGACGGGGTGGCGTCCGTGGTCGGGAAGGTCGACTGCGGCTACGTCTTCGTCGACGGCTCCTCGGTCGGCGACATCACCGAGTCCGACCTCAAGGACCGCCGGATCCTCGGCGAGGAGGGCTTCATCTCGGTCATCGTGGTGATGGACTCGGTCAGCGGCAAGGTCGCCGGTGGGCCCGAGATCCACGCGCGCGGCAACGCCCTGGACGGCTCGTCGTTCGAGGAGATCAAGCAGCCCATCATCGACGCGCTGGACCGGGCCATGGCGGAGGGCAACACCGACGCCTACCAGCTCCAGCAGACCGTCCGCCGCGTCGTCGGTCGCTGGGTCAACAACACGCACCGCCGTCGGCCCATGATCATCCCGGTCGTGATCGAGGCCTGAGCAAGGGCGCCGGCGCGCGGGTCGTCCGGTCCCGCGCGCCGCCACGCCTCCCCGTGAGGTCCCGGCGGGCGAGCCGGTCGCCACCACCTGCATTCGCTCCTCAGGTCGCGGCGAGCACTCCGGCGAGCATCAACGCCTGGCCGACGTGGTAGGTGACCATCACGATCACGTGGCCCGACGGGAGTCGGCGGACGAACCGGTCGACGGAGAGGGTGGCGTCGCTGGCGACGAAGATCGCTGCGCCGGCCGCGACGAGGGGCTCACCGGTGAACCACGCGCAGACGAGCATCGCGCCGAGCACGAGCGTGTAGACCGCGACCGGCAGCGACACGGAGATGCCGTGCGCCCGGTGGCTGGCCGGCACCACGTTGCGGGTCGCTACGGCGGACGCCGTGACGAGACCGAGCACGGCCCACGACCAGTCGGGGCGGGGGAGTCCCAGCGTCACGAAGGCGACGATCCAGGCGGCATGGCCCACCAGGAACGCCGCGACACCGGCGCGGAACCGCTGCACCGAGTCGTCCAGGAGGGCGACGTCGCCGACCATCCCGAACGCGAGCGCGACCAGCGTCCACCGACCCGGGACGCTCGACGCGGCACCGAGGACGAGGGCCACGACGAGGAGGCCGGCCAGCGTGGTCGGCTTGGCCCAGGTCTCGGTACGACGGTCGTGGCGGGCGACCGCAACCCAGTCGACCGGGGCCAGGACTGCCGGCAGCAGCCACACGAGCGCAGAGGGCACGACGGCAGCATGGCAGTGACGCCTCCGGACGGCGAGAGGCCCCGCCGGACCTGAGTCCGGCGGGGCCTCTCGTGCTCGCCGAGGCTAGCGCGTGGCGACCTTCGATCCGTTGCGAGCGGCCGGACGGGCCGGCCCCTGCTCGACGACGCGGCCTGCACCCCTGGTCTTGCAGGTGGAGACGGTGACGTTGTCCACGGACCACCCGGTCAGCCCGCCGCAGCCGTCCCGACCGAAGTCGA
>JAOPXC010000413.1 GCA_025965335.1 Nocardioides sp.
CCAACTTCGAGGCCTCGGTCTACATCCTCTCGAAGGAGGAGGGCGGCCGTCACACGCCGTTCTTCAACAACTACCGCCCGCAGTTCTACTTCCGCACCACGGACGTGACCGGCGTCGTGACCCTCCCCGAGGGCACCGAGATGGTCATGCCCGGCGACAACACCGAGATGCTGGTTGAGCTCATTCAGCCCATCGCGATGGAAGACGGTCTGCGGTTCGCGATCCGTGAGGGTGGCCGCACCGTCGGCGCCGGCCGGGTCACCAAGATCACCAAGTAGCTGATCGCTGGTCGAGCTGACCGGCTTCGCTGGTCGAGCTTGTCGAGACCACATCCAGTGCGGCCCCGGACCTCCTGGTCCGGGGCCGTCCTGCATTTCCGCTCGGCCGGGGCCTGCACCGGTGGGCGCGGTTGAAAGGATGGGGGCATGACCGACAACGGGGTCCGGCCGGCGCGACCGCACCACCGGGTGACCGAGGACGGGCACCGGGTGCGCGAGGTGCTGACCTATGCGCGCCGGGGGAGCCGGTTCACCGCCGCCCAGGCCGCGGCCTGGGATGCGTACGCCGAACGCTGGGTGCTCCCGGACGAGGCCGTCGACCGGCCGGGGTTCTCGTGGGGCGAGGTCTTCGGTCGCGAGGCGCCGATGATCGTGGAGATCGGCTCGGGGGTGGGGGAGGCCACCGCGGCGCTGGCCGCGGTCCGCTCGACGTACGACGTGCTGGCCTTCGAGGTGTGGCGGCCCGGGGTGGCCGAGACGTTGGGGCGGCTGGCGGCCGCGGGGGTCGACAATGTGCGGCTGTGCAGCGTCGACGCGGTCTGGTCGATGGAGCACCTGGTGGCGCCGGACAGCCTGGCCGAGCTCTGGACCTTCTTCCCCGATCCCTGGCACAAGAAGAAGCACCACAAGCGTCGGCTGTTGACGCCGGGGTTCGCTCGGCTGGCCGCGTCGCGGCTGGCGCCGGGCGGGGTGTGGCGGCTGGCGACGGACTGGCCCGACTACGCCCGGCGGATGATCGAGGTGCTTGACGGGGAGCCCACCCTGACCGGCGGGCCCGTCGAGCGCTGGGAGGACCGGCCGGTGACGAAGTTCGAGCGCAAGGGCCGCAACGCCGACCGGACCATCACCGACCTCGCCTACACCCGCCACTGACGGGTCGTGTGCCCCACACCGACCTGTGGGGCGTTCTCAGGCACACGACCCACGTGCCGGAGGTCAGCCCTCGAGCAGGGCGATCTCCTCGTCCACGTAGGGGTCTTCCGCACCGGTGGCCGCCAGCTCGGCCTTGAGGGCACGCTGGATCTCGAGGGCCTCGGCCGGACGGCCGAGGTTGCGCAGCGCCCAGGCGACCATCCACCGGGCCACGCGGGTCCGGGCCGGGTCGCCGATCCGTAGGCGGGCCTCGAGCGCCTCCTCGAAGGCGGCGAGCGCGGCGCCGAAGTCGCCGGCGTTGGCATGCGCCATCCCGATGTTGTTCAGCAGCGAGGCGTCCCAGTCTCGGGCTCTCGGGTCGGCCGAGCCGCGGGCGACGGCCAGCGCCTCGTCGTCGAGACGTACTGCCTCGTCGGGATCGGCGACCAGCGCGACCATGTGCAGCGCGTCGACGCGGAGCGCGTCCAGACCGGCGGCCGCGGCCGCGGCGGACGCCGCCTCGAAGTGCGGTCGTGCGTCGTCGGGGCGTCCGGACGAGCGGAGCAGGCGGCCCCGCTCCAGGCTCACCCGGGTCGCGACCTCGTCGTCGTGCGCGGCGAGGTCGTCGAGCAGCGCGTGCCCCTCGTCGTACCGCTCCTGGAGGCCGAGGGCCCGAGCCACCTGCGTCAGCAGCACCAGCCGGTCGTTGCCCTCGGCGATCGCGGCAGCGTCACGGAGACGTTGCTCGCTGCCGGCCGGGTCGTCGAAGTCCCACAGCGGGGTCGGGTCGATCATGGGGCCATCCTCGCCGAGCAGTGGCGGGATGTCGTGCCCGCATGGCGGTCTTCGCCCTGCTCTCGCTCCGGAGAGCGTCCCTAGGCTGACCGGGTGACCGCCAGCCTCGACCTGCCCCCGGTGACGCGGCGGTTGCACCGCGCCTGGCTGGTCGCCGCGATCACGATGGGCGCGCTGATCGCGGCCGCCGGGTTCCGGTCCTCGACCGGTGCCCTGCTCGTGCCCCTCGAGGAGGACTTCGGCTGGTCGCGCGCGACCACCAGCGGCGCGGTCAGCCTCAACCTGGTGGTCTACGGCCTGACCGCGCCGTTCGCCGCCGCGTTGATGGAGAAGTTCGGGGTACGGCGGGTGGTCGCCGCGGCCCTGACCCTGGTCGCGATCGGGTCCGGCCTGACCCTGCTGATGACCGCGGCGTGGCAGCTGTGGGTGCTCTGGGGCTTCGCGGTCGGGGTCGGCACCGGGGCGCTGGCCCTGGTCTTCGGCGCGATCGTGGCCAACCGGTGGTTCGTGAGGCACCGGGGCGTCGTGATCGGCGTCTTCTCCGCCGCCAGCTCGACCGGGCAGCTGGTCTTCCTGCCGGCGATCGCCCACCTGGCCGACGGCCCCGGCTGGCGCTGGGCGGCCGGGCTCGTGACCGTGTTCGCTCTCGGACTCGTCCCCCTGGTGTGGCTCGTCATGCGCGACCAGCCCGCCGACGTCGGCACCACGCCGTACGGCGCACCGGCCGACTGGGCGCCGCCACCACCGGCTCCCGTGACCGTCGGGGCGGCGACGGTCGCGGTCCGGACGCTGAAGGACAGCGCGCGTTCGCGGACCTTCTGGATCCTCTTCGGGACGTTCTGGATCTGCGGCTGGTCGACCAACGGTCTGATCGGCACGCACTTCATCCCGGCCGCCCACGACCACGGGATGCCGATGGGCACCAGCGCCAACCTGCTGGCCCTGATCGGCATCTTCGACATCGTCGGCACCATCGCGAGCGGCTGGCTCACCGATCGCGTGGACAGCCGCTACCTGCTGTTCTTCTACTACTTCTTCCGCGGCCTGTCACTGCTGGTCGTGCCCGCGCTGCTCGGGCCGCACGTCCACCCCAGCCTGTTCGTCTTCATCCTGTTCTACGGACTCGACTGGGTGGCGACGGTGCCACCAACGGTGGCGCTGTGTCGGGAGCACTTCGGGGTGGAGAAGGCGGGTGTGGTCTTCGGCTGGGTGTTCGCCAGCCACATGGTCGGGGCGGGCGTCGCGGCGAGCTACGCGGGCTGGCTCCGCCAGGTGAACGGCGACTACTTCGTCGCCTGGCTCACCGCGGGAGCCCTCTGTCTGGTCGCCTCGGCGCTGTGCTTCGCGATCCCGAGGATGAGCCACCCCGGGAATCCCGGGATCGGAGAGCCGGTCACCGACTCGATGTGAGCAGGCGATCGTCCGAGTGACTCAGGCGAAGTCGGCGGCGGTGTACTCCCGCTGCTCCACCAGGACGATCCAGTTTCCCGAGTTGTCGCGGCACAGCGCCTCGACGCCGTACGGCCGCTCCGACGGCTCCTGCAGGAACACGACGCCCTTGGCGCTCAGCTCCTCGAACGTCTTCTGGCAGTCGTCGACGTTCATGCCCAGGCCGTTGAGGCCGCCGTCGTCCTGGGCCCGCTTCATCGCCTCGACGAGCTCGGGCGAGAACGGCGGGCCGGGAATGGCCAGGTTGACCGCCAGCTCGGGCTGGCTGGGGTGAATGACGGTGCACCAGCGGTAGTCGCCCATGGTGACGTCGTCCTTGGCCTCGAAGCCCAGGATCTCGGTGTAGAAGCGCTTGGACTCGTCGATGTCCTTCACGAACACGGACGCAATGGAGATGTTGGTGATCATGCGAGAACGCTAGGCGCCCTCACCCCCCGGCTGCTTCTCCTGGCTTGCGGTGCTTCGAGACGGTTCCGGGGCAACCTCCTCAGCAACCAACTCGGCGAGTCCCCACATGAACACGTAGCAGCCCGGGATGTGCGGCGCCTTGCCCGCGTAGCGGCGCTGGAACTTGCTCGGCGTCTCTCCGACCAGCTCGCGGAACCGGCTGCTGAAGGACCCCAGGCTCGAGAACCCCACCGCGTGGCAGATCTCGGTCACGGTGAGGTTCGTGGCCCGCAGCAGGTCCTGGGCGCGCTCGACGCGGCGCTCGGAGACGTACGCCGCGGGCGTGCGCCCGTAGGTCGCCTTGAACAGCCGGTGGAAGTGGAACTTGCTCAGCCCCGCCACCTCGGCGAGCCCGGCGAGCTCGAGGGGTTCGGCGTAGTGGCGGTCGGCGTGGTCGCGGGCCCGACGCAGGTGGACCAGGACGTCGCCGGGCGCCCGGGACGGCGGTGCGCTCACCGGCGGGCGGTCAGACGCTGCCGCAGGTCCGCCTCGCGGGACAGCCGGGCCTGGTCCCGCTCACGACGTGACGCGATCACCGCGGCCAGGAACTCCTCCGGCGGCGTGCCCGGCGGGGGCGCGGGAGCGACGTACTGCTGGACCTGCTGGGCCAGCCGGCCCCCGAGCGAGGCGCGGGCGGCGGGGTCGATCGCGGGTAGCCGGCCCAGGAACTGGCGCGCGGCCAGCGCGAGCCCGGTGGGCAGCGACGCCATGTCGGCGGCCCGCGCCCAGCCCGCGAGCGGCGGCGGCATCGGTGTGGGCGGTGCCAGCCGCAGCCGCACGCGGTCGCGCACGACGTACGTGCCGGCCGCGTAGTCGCCGAGCCTCTTGCCGCGGCTGCTCACCAGCGCCGAGAAGAACGCGGGCGTACCCGACAGGAGGTAGACCTCCACGAAACCGACGAGGGACCGGATCAGCGCGTGCTGGAACGTGATCGGGCCGGCGTCGTCGCGAACCGTGCGCAGCCCGACCGCGACCTTGCCCAGCGACTTGCCGCGAGTGAGCGTCTCGACCGCGGTCGGGACCGCGATGAAGACGACGACCAGGGCGCCGATCCACGCCACCCAGGCGAGCGCGGCATCGGTCTGGAGGGTCGCGGTCACCAGCAGGAAGATCATCGCGATCAGCAGCACCAGGGTGGCGGTCACGTCGATCAGTCCGGAGGCGATGCGCGAACCGAGACCCGCCGCGGGCAGGTCGAGCGCGACCGCTTCGCCGGTGACCAGGTCATCGGCGGTCAGCGTCGCGTACTCGGGGGTCGACATCGTGCTCTCACTCTAGGAGGCTGCCGAGGAGCCGGCCGTCAGGGAGGCCGATCGGCTCGCCCGAGTCCCCCACGGCCCCGGACCAGGGCGGCCCCCCGATTACGCTGCATGGGTGGACCTCGACGCGTACGTGCTCGCGCACGCGCACGAGTGGGAGCGCCTCGAGGCGCTGGTACGCCGTCGCCGGCTGAGCGGCGCGGAGAGCGACGAGTTGGTCGACCGCTACCAGCAGGTGGCCACCCACCTGTCCGTGGTGCGCACCTCGGCTCCGGACCCCTCGCTGGTCGCCCACCTCTCGTCGTTGCTCTCGCGGGCACGCAACCGTGCGGTCGGCACCCGGGTCAGCACCTGGCGCGGGGTGGGGTCCTTCTTCGTGAACCGGTTCCCGGCGGCGCTCTTCCGGTTGCGCTGGTGGTGGCTCGGCACGCTCGCGGCGAACGTGGTCGTCACCGGCGTGATGATGCTGTGGCTGCTCGACCACCCCAACGTCGAGCAGAGCCTGATCTCGCCCGCCGACATCGACCAGCTCGTCAACCAGGACTTCGAGGGCTACTACAGCGAGTACGCCGCCAGCCACTTCGCCGCCCAGGTCTGGGTCAACAATGCCTGGGTGTCGGCGCTCTGCCTGTCCCTGGGGATCCTCGGCGTCCCGGTGGTGTACCTGCTGTTCAACAACATCTCGAACCTCGCCGTGATCGGGTCGATCATGATCCGGCACGACCGAGGGCCCCAGTTCTGGGGGCTGATCCTCCCGCACGGGCTGCTCGAGCTCACCGCGGTCTTCGTGGCCGGCGGCGTCGGGCTCAAGCTGTTCTGGTCCTGGATCGAGCCGGGCGCGCTGACCCGCACCCAGTCCATCGCCCGGGAGGGCCGCACCGCCGGCACCGTGGCCCTCGGGCTGGTGGCGGTGCTGCTGGTCAGCGGCGTGATCGAGGCGTTCGTGACGCCTTCGGGGCTCCCGACCTGGGCCCGGGTGGGCATCGGGATCCTGGCCGAGACGGTCTTCTTCGCCTACGTCTTCATCCTTGGCCGCAACGCCGTGCGCCGCGGCCACACCGGCGACCTCGACGCGGACCAGCTCGAGGACCGGGTCGCCACCCAGGCCTAGCGATCCTCCTAGCGGAGTCGGCCCAGATACGTCGCGGCCTGCTGGAGGTCGCGGAGTCGGCGTTCCCAGGTCACGCCGACGACCGTGAGGAGCGTGCCGGCCAGGCCGACGAGCACCCACTGGGGAGTCTGGGCGGCGTACGGCGCCAGCTCGCGCAGCACCAGGAGCCCGCCCACGACCGAACCCACGGCCAGGGGCGCGTTCCAGTGCAGCCGGGTGCCGACGAGGGTCAGCGCGAGGCAGGCTCCACCCAGCAGGACGGCCCGCACGGAGACCGGGTC
>JAOPXC010000011.1 GCA_025965335.1 Nocardioides sp.
GTCCCGGGCATCACCAACCAGTACCTCTTCCAGCCCCTCGCCGGGGCGTTCTACTCCCCCTGCGCCGACGGCGGCCTCGACATGGGCATCGTCGGTCACGAGTACACCCACGCGATCAGCAACCGCATGGTCGCCGGCCCCGACGAGGGCCTGACATCCGAGCAGGGCGGCGCGATGGGCGAGTCGTGGAGCGACCTCGTGGCGGGTGAGTACATGTTCAGCCACGGTTACAAGAACGGCGGCAACCCGTGGGCCGTCGGCGTCTACGCCACCGGGAACAAATCGGTTGCCATCCGCGACTACGCGATCAACAGGAACCCGCTCAACTACTCCGACTACGGCTTCGACAGCACCGGCGTCGAGGTCCACGCGGACGGTGAGATCTGGAACGGCACCCAGTGGCAGGTCCGCCAGGCACTGGTGAACAAGTGGAACCAGAAGTTCCCGTACGGCAACAAGTCGCTCCAACTCAGGTGCGCCCAGGCGACCTCGACCGGCAGCCCCCTGCCGGCCGACCTGTGCCCGGGCAACCGTCGGTGGGTCCAGCTGATCTTCGACTCGTTCCTGCTCCAGCAGGGAGCGACCTCGATGCTCGACGCCCGCGACGCGATGCTTGCCGCCGACAGAATGCGTTTCGGCGGCAAGGACCTGAAGGTCATGTGGGCCGCGTTCGCCAAGCGTGGCATGGGCAAGGGCGCACACACGCCGAACGCCGACTCCGGGGCTCCGGAGCCGAGCTTCGCGTCGCCCAAGGCGAAGAACTCGACGATCACGTTCAAGACCCCCGGCAAGGGCGAGGTCTTCGTCGGTGCGTACGAGGCTCGCGCAACTCCGGTCGCGGACACGCTGTCGAGGACGAAGCGATCCGACACGGCCACGTTCGCCCCCGGCACCTACCGGATGCTGTACGCGTCCCACACCCATGGCTTCCAGCGCTTCACCATGACCGTGGTGCCCGGTGCGAACCAGAAGGTCCGCGTCCCCGGCTCGCGCAACTTCGCAGCCAAGGGGTCCGGAGCCAAGGTCATCGGGTCCACGGCTGGTTCGCTCAACCCGAACCAGCTCATAGACGGGACCGAGGACACGAACTGGGGTGGGGTCAGCGCCGTCAACGTGGACCGGTCGCACCCATTCGTAGCCATCGACCTGGCCGGCGGTGTGCACAGGATCCACCGCGTGCAGGTCAGCGCGATGCTGAACCCGCGAGCCAACGACGGCGACCCCGACTCGGGTTCGCGGTTCACGGCGCTGCGCAAGTTCGCACTCGACGCGTGCGTGAGGCAATGCTCGAAGCCGACTGCGACGTGGAAGCGCTTCTACACCTCGAGCCAGGACGCGTTCCCCGCACTGGTCCCCCGCCCGGTCGCACCGAACCTGACCATGCGGTCCTTCCAGGTCGAGCCGACCCGAGCGGCCGCCGTCCGTCTGGTCGTGCTGGAGAATCAGTGCACCGGCTACCGGGGCTACGCGGGCGAGCAGGACAGCGACCCGCTCAACGCCACCGACTGCCGGTCGGCCTCGGATCGCGGAATGTTCGTCCACGCGGCGGAGCTCCAGGTCTTCTGACACCCCGCCCAACGGGTTGGCACGTTCCAAGCAGGACCCTCGTGGGTACCACCCGGACACCCCCGGTCGACGCGACCGGGCCGGGCGGCGGGAGGAGGCGACTTGCCTTCCCGCCTCGGGCCGCCGATAGGTTGGATGAATGGTCGGACGCATACCCGTCATGAACGTCATGCCCGTCGTCGACCTCGGTCGGCTGCCGGCGAAGGCGACGGTTGGTGAGCCATTTCGCGTGACGGCCACCATCTTCCGGGAGGGACACGACCAGCTCGGCGCCGACGTGGTGCTCACCGGCCCGGACGGCCAGCGCCGGGCGCCGGTGCGGATGGTGGAGCTCCCGGACACGCCGGACCGCTACCAGGCCTGGGTGACACCGGACGTGGGCGGCTCGTGGACCTTCGAGGTGCAGTCGTGGTCCCACCCGATCGCCACCTGGGAGCATGACGCCGCGCTCAAGATCCCCGCGGGTGTCGACGTCGAGCTGATGTTCACCGAGGTGCTGATCCTGCTGGAGCGTGTGCAGAAGGATCTCGACGGGTCCGATCAGCGATCGTTCTCGGTGCTCCAGGCCGCGATCGATGCCGCCATCGATGTCAGCCGCCCGGCCGCAGCACGGCTCGCGGTCCTCCAGTCGCCGGACGTGACCCGGGTCCTGGACGAGCACCCGATCCGCGAGCTCGTCACCGTCAATGGGCCCCATCCGGCGTACGCCGACCGGCCGCGCGCCCTCTTCGGCAGCTGGTACGAGTTCTTCCCGCGCTCCGAAGGGGCCAGGAAGGACCCGAAGACCGGCAAGGTCCGCTCGGGGAACTTCCGGACCGCGGCCCGGCGGCTCGACGCGGTCGCCGCGATGGGCTTCGACGTCATCTACCTGCCACCGATCCACCCCATCGGGGAGGTCAACCGCAAGGGTCCGAACAACACGCTCACGCCTGGCCCCGACGACACCGGATCACCCTGGGCGATCGGCTCCAAGGACGGTGGTCACGACGCCATCCACCCCGAGCTCGGCACGTTCGAGGACTTCGACGCCTTCGTCGCCCGGGCAGGCGAGCTCGGCCTCGAGGTCGCACTCGACCTCGCCCTCCAGTGCGCGCCGGACCATCCGTGGGTGAGGAGCCACCCGGAGTGGTTCACCACGCGCGCCGACGGGACCATCGCGCACGCCGAGAACCCGCCGAAGAAGTACCAGGACATCTATCCCGTCAACTTCGACAACGACCCGACCGGCATCTGCCGGGAGGTGCTGCGCGTCGTACGCATCTGGATGTCGCACGGGGTCCGGATCTTCCGGGTCGACAACCCGCACACGAAGCCCGTTCCGTTCTGGGAGTGGCTGCTCAAGGAGATCCGGCGCACGGACCCGGACGTGCTGTTCCTCGCCGAGGCGTTCACGCGACCCGCGATGATGCAGGGCCTCGGCGCGATCGGCTTCCACCAGTCCTACACGTACTTCACGTGGCGCAACGCGAAGTGGGAGATCGAGGAGTACCTCACCGAACTCTCCTCCGAGACCGACCACCTGATGCGGCCGAACTTCTTCGTGAACACCCCCGACATCCTGCACGCCTACCTGCAGTACGGCGGACCGGCTGCGTTCAGGATCCGGGCCGTCGTCGCGGCCACCGGATCGCCCAGCTGGGGGGTTTACGCCGGCTACGAGCTCTTCGAGCACGTGGCGGTCAGGCCGGGCAGCGAGGAGTACCTCGACTCCGAGAAGTACCAGATCCGGATCCGTGACTGGGACGCCGCGGAGCAGGAGGGGCGCAGCCTCGCGCCGTACCTCACGCGCCTGAACGAAATCCGACGCGCGCATCCGGCGCTGCAGCAGCTGCGCAACCTGACCATCCATCACAGCGACGACGAGAACATCCTGGTCTTCTCCAAGTCCGCCGCGGTCTCCACGAGCCCGACCGGAGACCCGGTCACCGACACCGTGATCGTGGTCGTCAACGTCGACCCGCACGCGGCCCGCGAGACGATGGTCCACCTCGACCTGCCCGCGCTGGGCCTGTCCTGGGGCGACTCCCTGGCGGTCCACGACGAGATCACGGGGCAGGACTGGAGCTGGAGCCAGCACAACTACGTCCGGCTGGACCCCGGCCACGAACCCGCCCACATCCTGACCGTGAGGAGCACCCGTTGACCGAGGCGGTTTCGACAGGCCCGACCGACGACACCCGAAGCCCGACCGACCACACCCGGGGCACGACCGGCGAGACCCGGGCTTCGACCGACGGCGCCCGGGGGTGGACCAACGACACCCCGGTATCGACCGAGGCCAGCCAGGTCCCGACGCACGACCCTGACGGGGATCCGTTTCCCGACTCGGTGGGCAGCACCCCCGACTGGTTCAAGACCGCCGTCTTCTACGAGGTCATGGTCCGCTCGTTCCGGGACTCGAACGGCGACGGGACCGGCGACTTCAAGGGCCTGACCGAGAAGCTGGACTATCTCGAGTGGCTCGGCGTGGACTGCCTGTGGGTCCCACCCTTCTTCAGCTCGCCGCTGCGAGACGGCGGCTACGACGTGTCCGACTACACCGACATCCTTCCGGAGGCCGGCACCGTCGAGGACTTCCACGAGTTCCTCGACGAGGCGCACAAGCGCAACATCCGGGTGATCATCGACTTCGTCATGAACCACACCTCGGACCAGCACCCATGGTTCCAGGCCAGCCGCGAGGACCCCGAGGGGCCGTACGGCGACTTCTACGTGTGGTCCGACACCGACGAGGTCTACCAGGACGCGCGGGTCATCTTCGTCGACACCGAGCCGTCCAACTGGACCTGGGACCCCGTCCGTCAGCAGTACTTCTGGCACCGCTTCTTCTCCCACCAGCCGGACCTCAACTTCGACAACCCCAAGGTCCACGACGCGATCCTCGACGCCATCTCGTTCTGGTTCGACATGGGGCTCGACGGGTTCCGGCTCGACGCCGTGCCCTACCTGTACGAGCGCCCGGGCACCAACGGCGAGAACCTCGCCGAGACCCACGAGTTCCTCAAGAAGGTGCGCAGGTACGTCGACAAGAAGTACCCCGGCCGGGTCCTGCTCGCCGAGGCCAACCAGTGGCCGGCCGACGTCGTCGACTACTTCGGCGACTTCGAGTCCGGTGGCGACGAGTGCCACATGTGCTTCCACTTCCCGGTGATGCCGCGCATCTTCATGGCGGTCCGCCGCGAGTCGCGCTTCCCGATCTCGGAGATCCTCGAGCAGACGCCGCCGATCCCCGACGGCTGCCAGTGGGGCATCTTCCTGCGCAACCACGACGAGCTCACCCTCGAGATGGTCAGCGACGACGACCGCGACTACATGTGGGGTGAGTACGCCAAGGACCCCCGCATGAAGGCCAACATCGGCATCCGCCGCCGCCTCGCTCCCCTGCTCGACAACGACACGAACCAGATGGAGCTCTTCACCGCCCTGCTGCTGTCGCTGCCCGGGTCGCCGGTCCTCTACTACGGCGACGAGATCGGCATGGGCGACAACATCTGGCTCGGTGACCGCGACGGGGTCCGCACCCCCATGCAGTGGACCCCGGACCGCAACGCGGGTTTCTCCGTGGCCACTCCGGGCAAGCTCTTCCTGCCGGCGATCCAGGACCCGGTCTACGGCTACCAGAGCGTCAACGTCGAGTCCCAGCTGGAGAACTCCTCCTCGCTGCTGCACTGGACCCGCCGGATGATCCAGATCCGTCGACGGCACGACTCCTTCGGGCTCGGGTCCTTCGTGGACCTGGGCGGCACGAATGCCAGCGTCCTGTCCTACGCCCGCGAGCACCGGGGCGATGACGGGGAGATGGACATCATCGTCTGCGTCAACAACCTCTCGCGCTTCCCTCAGCCGGTCGAGCTCGACCTGCGCCGCTGGGAAGGCATGCAGCCGGTCGAGCTGATCGGGGGGGTGCCGTTCCCGAGGATCGGCGAGCTCCCGTACCTGCTCACCCTGGGCGGCTACGGCTTCTACTGGTTCCGGCTGTCCGACACCCACAATGAGGAGGGCCCGCTTCTGTGACTCCCGAGTCCAGCACCGCCCACATAGATCCCACCGTCTTCGAGACTTATCTGGCGAAGACCCGGTGGTTCGGCGGAAAGGGCCGGCCCTTCGCGGTGTCCGACGTCCGTCGGATCGGCGAGGTGCCGGGCCGGCTGGAGGACGGACCATACGTGGTCATCATCCTGGTCGAGGTCACCTACGACGACGTGGCTCAGGACGCCGTCGACAAGGTCGAGCTCTACCAGGTGCCGCTCGCGCTCTACCGGAACCCCGAGTCGCGCCTCGACCACGCCTTCCTCGGCTGGTGGGAGGACCCCGACCTGGGCTGGGTGCACGCCTACGACGCCCTGCACGACCGTGAGGCGATGGCGTGCTGGCTGCGCTCGTTCGGCGCGGCCGGCGAGGAGCCGCTGACGTCAGCCGAAGGCCTCACGTTCCACCGGCTTGCCGGACACGACCTCGACCAGACCGCGCACTCGACGCTGTTCACGGGTGAGCAGTCCAACTCGTCCGTGGCGTTCGGGGACGACTCGCTGATGAAGGTGTTCCGCAAGGTCACCCCCGGTGTGAACCCCGACATCCTGGTCCACGAGGTGCTCACCCGCGCCGGGTCCGAGCACATTGCCGCCCTCTACGGCTGGCTCGACGCCCAGGACCCGCAAACGGGTTCGGTACTGCAGCTCGCGATGCTGACGCAGTTCCTGCGTACGGCGACCGACGGCTGGGACCTAGCGATGGCCAGCGTCCGCGACCTGCTCAGCGAGGCGGACCTGCACGCCCACGAGGTCGGCGGGGACTTCGCGGGTGAGGCGACCCGGTTGGGCGAGGCGCTGCGCGACGTGCACGAGGGACTGCGGGCCAGCTTCCAGACCGAGCAGCGGTCCCGCGCCGCCGCCCGCGAGCTCGCCGACACCATGGCCGGGCGCCTCGACGCCGCCCTGGCGGTCGTCCCCGAGCTGGCCACGTACGCCGACGCCCTGCGCGCGAAGTACGCGAAGGTCGCCGAGCTCTCCGGGGTGGATGTCCAGCAGATCCACGGCGACCTGCACCTCGGCCAGACGCTTCGCACCAGCCTCGGCTGGAAGTTCGTCGACTTCGAGGGTGAGCCGGCAAAGCCGTTGGCCGAGCGGGTGCTCCCGGACTCGCCCTGGCGCGACGTCGCGGGGATGCTCCGCTCGTTCGACTACGCGCCGCGGGTCGTCGAGCGCACCCACAGTGAGCAGGACGAGGAGGGCCGCGACCAGCGCGCCTACCGCGCCGATGAGTGGGCGAACCGCAACATCAATCACTTCCTGACCGCGTACGCCGGCGGGGGTCTGAGCAGCGACGAACGCACGCTGCTGGACGCCTACACAGCGGACAAGGCCGTCTACGAGACCGTCTACGAGACACGCAATCGCCCCGGCTGGGTGGACATCCCCCTGGAAGCCGTCGCGAGGATCGGAGCGTCATGACCGCACCTGCCAAGATTGCCATCAAGCCCATCTCCCGTGCGGAGCTCGACCAGATCGTCCGCGGCGAGCACGGTCACCCGCACGCCGTCCTCGGCCCGCACCCCCACGACGGCGGGGTGACGGTCCGGGTCCTCAAGCCGCTCGCCTCGAGCGTCGTCGTTCGCTACAACGACAGCGCGGGCGCCGAGCGAGAGACCGAGCTGACCCATGAGCACGAGGGCATCTGGGTCGGTGTGCTGCCGGTCAGCGAGGTGCCGGGCTACCGGCTCGAGGTCCGCTACGACGGCGACCCGTTGAGCACCGACGACCCGTACCGGTTCCTGCCGACGCTCGGGGAGCTGGACCTGCACCTGATCAACGAGGGCCGGCACGAGCAGCTCTGGGAGGTGCTCGGCAGCCGCGTGCACCACTATGCAGAACTTGGGGGAAGCGGCGGGGTGACCGGTGCGTCGTTCGCCGTCTGGGCTCCGTCGGCACGGGGGATCCGGCTCAAGGCCGACTTCAACAACTGGGACGGACGCGAGCACCCGATGCGCCAGCTCGGCGAATCTGGCGTGTGGGAGCTGTTCATCCCCGACATCGGCAAGGGAACCGCCTACAAGTACGTCATCCTCGGGGCCGACGGTCAGTGGCACGAGAAGGCCGACCCGATGGCCTTCTACGCAGAGCAGCCCCCGGCCACGTCGTCGGTGGTGTTCGAGTCGTCCTACGAGTGGAACGACCACGAGTGGATGGCCGCGCGCGCCGCCAAGCACCCGGTGACCGAGCCGATGTCGACCTACGAGATGCACCTGGCGTCATGGCGCCGCGGCAAGACCTGGGGCGAGCTGGCCGACGAGCTGCCGGGGTACCTCTCGGATCTCGGCTTCACCCACGTCGAGCTGATGCCCGTCATGCAGCACCCGTTCGGCGGCTCGTGGGGGTACCACGTCACGTCGTACTTCGCGCCCGACTCGAGGTTCGGAGACCCCGACGGCTTCCGGCACCTCGTCGACCGGCTCCACCAGGCCGGCATCGGCGTGATCCTCGACTGGGTCCCCGGCCACTTCGCGACCGACCCGTGGGCGCTGGTCCGCTTCGACGGCACGCCCCTCTACGAGGACCCCAATCCCCAGCGCGGCTGGCACAAGGAGTGGGGTTCGCACATCTTCAACTTCGGACGCCACGAGGTGCGCAACTTCCTCTACGCGAACGCCCTCTACTGGCTTGAGGAGTTCCACGCCGACGGGCTCCGCGTGGACGGCGTCGCGTCGATGCTCTATCTCGACTACTCGCGTGAGGAGGGCGAGTGGACGCCCAACAAGCACGGTGGGCGCGAGAACCTCGAGGCCGTGCAGTTCCTGCAGGAGATGAACGCCACCGTCTACAAGCGCACGCCCGGCGTCGTGACGATCGCCGAGGAGTCGACGTCGTGGCCCGGGGTGACCCGCGCGACCAGCGACGGCGGACTCGGGTTCGGGTTCAAGTGGAACATGGGCTGGATGCACGACTCCCTCGGCTACGTGCAGCACGAGCCGGTGCACCGCGCCTACCACCACGGCGAGATGACGTTCTCGCTCGTGTACGCGTGGTCGGAGAACTTCGTGCTGCCGATCAGCCACGACGAAGTGGTGCACGGCAAGGGCTCGCTGCTGCGCAAGATGCCCGGCGACCGCTGGCAGCAGCTCGCCAACCTGCGCGCCTACCTCGGCTACATGTGGGCCCACCCCGGCAAGCAGCTGCTGTTCATGGGCATCGAGCTGGGTCAGGAGTCGGAGTGGGCCGAGGAGCGCGAGCTCGACTGGTGGCTCCTCGACCACCCCGAGCACCGCGGTGTGCACTCGCTGGTGCGGGACCTGAACGCGGCGTACGTCTCGAGCCCGGCCGTCTGGGCGCGCGACAGCGACCCGGACGGGTTCCAGTGGATCGACGCCAACGACGCCGGCCGCAACACCTTCTCGTTCATCCGCCGCGGTGGCGGCGGTCCGGACGTGGTCTGCGTGTCGAACTTCTCCGCGGTGCCGCATGACGGCTACCGCCTGGGGTTCCCCTCGGCCGGGGTCTGGGACGAGGTGCTGAACACCGACGCCGGGGCCTACACGGGGTCCGGAGTCGGCAACCTCGGCTCGGTCACCGCGGTCAAGGGCGAGCACCTCGGGCAGCCGGCGTACGCCGACGTGGTCGTGCCGCCGCTGGCCACGGTCTGGTTCCGCGCCCGAAACCAATAGGGTTTGGTTCGTGACCGAGCAGCCGACCACCGTGACGACCATCGCGGACGGGGTAGCCCGGATTGCCTGGATCCCCGACGTGGGCGACGGCGGATGGGTGGCCGCCGTCGACGCCGTACGGCGTGAGGTCGAGGCGGCGCTGGCCGGCCACGCACGCGTCGAGACCCTGGTCGACCCCGACGACGAGCACGCACAGCGCGTCGCGACCTGGTCGGGGATGCGCAAGGAAGGCGTGATGCGGGGCGTCACCGTCGACGGTGAGACGGTGGACCGGATCGTCTACGCCCGGCTCGCAACCGACGTGCCGGTCCACGAGCCGGAGGGTTTCCGGGCGCTGCTCAACTCCTTCCTGCCCCGCAAGCGCGCGATCAGCCAGCTGCTCGTTCGCGACACCGACGGCCGGGTGCTGCTGTGCCAGCTGACCTACAAGCAGGACTGGGACCTGCCGGGCGGGGTGGTCGAGGTGGGCGAGTCCCCCCAGCTGGCGGTCTCCCGCGAGGTCGAGGAGGAGCTGGGGCTGACGCTCGACGCGGGCGCCCTCCTGCTCACCGACTGGCTGCCGCCGTGGAGCGGCTGGGACGACGCGATCTGCCTGGTCTTCGACGGTGGCACCCACGATCCGGCAATCCTCGACCGGATCGTCAAGCAGGACCGCGAGATCCGCGCGGCCGAGTTCTGCACGATCGACCAGGTACACGAGCGCTGTGCCGACTTCACGGCCCGCCGGATCGAGTCGGCCCTCGCGAACCTGGCGTCCGGCGGCCCGTCGTACACGGAGAGCGGTAGCTAAGTCGCGCTGCGCACTTCCCCGGTGAGCGCAGAGCGCGACCCGAGGCACGCAGGGCGGTCGCGGGTCGCGCGCGCCTCCCGGCGTCGTGGAGGGCGCGTCCGAGGTCGTCACCTGGGTTGGGCCGCCTTCACTCGCTGCCTGCACCCACCAGGCGGGTGGGCGGCGCGGCCGAAGGCACCGGGGTCCGCACCGGCCGCATCGCGACGAGAACGCCGACGATGAGCACCAGTCCCCCGATCGCCTCGGCGCCGTTGGGGCGCTGGCCGAGCAGCGCCCAGGCCGAGGCCATCGCGACGACCGGCGCGAGCAGCACCCACGGGACGACCGACGATGACGGGTTGCGGGAGAGCAGCGTGTTGAAGATGCCGTAGCCGACCAGTGAGGCGAGGACCGCCGTGTAGACCGTCGAGAGCGCGGCGTGCGAGCCGAAGCCCGCGAGCCCGTCCGCGACGGCGGCCGGACCGTCCAGGACCAGGGAGAGCGCCAGCAGAGGCGCCGGGACCACGGTCGCCGACCAGACGGTGAGGGACAGGCCCCCCGTGACGCCGGAGGCTCTGGAGACGACGTTGCCGATCCCCCACGACAACGCCCCGAGCAGGCACAGCAGCAGCGCTCCCGCGGCGACGTGGCCACCCCGGCCGAAGGCCACCACGGCCAGCCCGAGCGAGCCCAGCACCACCCCGACGACCTGCCGCCCGGTGGGCCGCTCGCGCAGGACTCCGGCGGCGATCACGATCGTGAAGATGACCTGCGCCTGCAGGACCAGCGCGGCGAGTCCCGGCGGCATCCCGGCGTCCATCGCGACGTACAGGAATCCGAACTGGCCGATCGACATGAACACCCCCACCGCCACGACCGTGCCCCAGGGCGCGCTCGGCCTGGGCACGAAGAGCGCCGCCGGGAAGATCACCAGCGCGAACCGTGCGGCGAGGAAGAGCAGTGGCGGCACGCCGCCCATGCCCCAGTCGATGACCACGAAGTTGAAGCCCCAGATGGTGGCCACCAGGGCGGCGAGGAGGGAGTCGCGTCGGTTCACCCGCTCAGCCTGACGGGCGCAACCATGAAGCACCAGCGAATGATCATGCATTGCTCCATGTAGCATTGCTGCATGATCGATCTTGCCGCGCTGACCTCGCTGCAGGCCGTCGCAACCTACGGCTCGGTGGTGTCGGCCGCCGAGGCGCTGGGGTTCACGCCCAGCGCCGTCTCCCAGCAGGTGAAGCGGCTGGAGAAGCAGACCGGCGTGCCACTCCTCGAGCGGGTGGGTCGCGGGGTGATGCTCACCCGGCACGGCCGGCACCTCGTCGACGCGGGCTCCCGGCTGCTGAGCGATCTGGAGGAGCTCGAGTCCGGGCTGCACCGCCAGGCGGGGGCAGTCGCGGGTCAGCTGCGGGTGGCGGCGTTCTCGACGGCGATGCGCGGGCTCGTCGCGCCGGTGGTTCGCCGGCTTCGCGACACCCATCCGGACCTGACCCTGACGCTCGCCGAGCGCGAGCCCTGGGACACGATCGACCTGGTTGCCTCCGGACAGACCGACCTCGGCGTCGTACACAGCTGGGGCGACGTGCCGCTCGCGATCCCGGATCACCTCGCCACGACCTCGGTGGCACGCGACGTCGCGGACGTCATCGTCCATCGCGAGCATCCGCTGGCGGGTCGCGGCCGGGTCACGCCGCACGACCTGGTGGACGAGGACTGGATCGCCACACCCGAGGGCACCATCTGCCGGCAGTGGCTGACCCGGATGTACGACGGCACTGGCCGGCTCCCCCGGATCGCCCACCAGTCCATGGAGTTCGACTCCCACCTGGCCCTGGTCCGCGCGGGTCTGGGCATCGCGCTGGTGCCGCGCCTGGGACGTCAGCCGATCGGCGACGAGCTCGTCGCCGTTCGGGCCGAGGACCCCGTGCCCACGCGCGACATCGTCGCGCTGCACCGGCGCAGCATGACCGAGTCCCCCGCGGTCACCGCGGTGCTCGGTGCGCTGACCGGGGCCTGACCCGCCGGGACGGCCGGCCCGGAGGGGCTGTCAGAAGAGTGCGGACGCCAGGTTCTGCCGGCCCTTGAGGACCCGCGGATCCTCGTTGCCGACCGCCGCGAAGAGTCCGACGAGGTGTTCGCGAGCCTTGTTCCGGTCGTCACCCGTGGTGCGGCGGACGAGGTCCACGAGACGGTTGAACGCGTCGTCGACGTGCCCGCCGAGCAGATCGAGGTCGGCGACCAGCGTCTGCGCGTCGACGTCGTCGGGGTTGGCCGCGGCGGCCGCACGGGCCGCTTGCAGGTCCACACCCTGGGTGCGCTGCAGGATCTTGGCCATCGCCAGACCCGCCGAGGCCTCGGCGTCGGCCGGGTTGGCGGTGACCAGCTTCTGGTACTCCGCGACCGCCCGGTCGATGTCCCCGTCGCCGAGTGCGTCCTGGGCCGCGGCGTACCGCGGGTCGACGCCGGGGTCCTCGGCGCCCTCCTCGGCGCCGACGGGTGCGGTCGGGAGCGGCTGGTGCCGGGTGGTGACGCCCTGGGTGGCGAGCTGCTGCATGACCTGGGTCAACGCGGTCCGCAGCTCCTCGATCGGCAGCGCGTCCTGGAGCAGCGGCGCCGGGCGGCCCTCGAGCACGGCGACCACGAGCGGGACCGACGGAATCTGCATGGCCTGCGCGATCGACGGCACCGCATCGATGTCGACGAGCCCGGCCAGGAACTTGCCCTCGAACTCGGCCGACAGGGTGGCCAGGTCGTCGGCCAGCTGGCCGCTCTCGGGCATCCGGGTGGGGGAGTAGAACGCCAGCAGCACCGGCGCTGTCATCGACGCCTCGATCGTGGCCTGGAAGTTCTCCTCGGTGACGTCCAGGGCGTACGACGACCGGCCGGCCGGAACACCTGCCGGACCGTTCGCCCCTCCACCGGGGGACGGCGTCGGCGCGGGTCGCTTCAGGGCCGACAGGTCGATTGCGCCGGGACGGGTGAACGGCTGCTGCGTCATACGGCAATCCTAGAAGGGCGCCGCGAGGCCGAGCGCGACCGCCTCCTCGCGCAGCTCCTCACGGACGCTCGGGTGGGCCGCCTGCTCGATGATCTGCCGCGCCTGCTCCCGCTGGTCGCGTCCGAACACCTCGGCCACACCCTGCTCGGTGATGATCGCGCTCATCTGGAACGACGTGACCGGCTCGTCGACGAGCGGCACGACCGTGGAGCAGTCCGCCTTGGGGTGCCAGGACCTGAGCGCGATCAGCGCCTGCCCGCCAACGCTGTGCAGCGCCCCCACGATGAAGTCGGTCTGCCCACCGAAGCCCGAGTGGATGCGCGCGTTGATGCGCGACGCATTCGCCTGTCCGAACAGGTCGACCTGCAGCGCGGTGTTCACGCTGACCATCGCCGGGTTCCGGGCGATCCGGGCGGGGCTGTTGGTCACCTCGGTACGGATCATCTCGATGCGCGGGTTGTCATCGACCCACGTCAACAGCTCGGGCGAACCGAACAGGAAGGACGCCGAGATCGGCACATCGTCCGCGAGGGCGCCGGCGCGTTCCAGCGCCAGCACGCTGTCGGAGAACATCTCGGTCCAGATCCGCAGTCCCCGCCGGCGCGTGAGCCCGTGCATGGTCGCGTCCGGTACGGCCCCGATCCCGGCCTGGAGCGTGGCGCCGTCGCCGACCCGCTCCGCCACCATCGCCCCGATGCGGGCCGACTCCTCGTCGATGACGCTCACCGGCGCCGGCGGCAGTGGCGCGTCGGCCGCCACGAAGACGTCGACGTCTGCGGCGTCGATCAGCGCGTCCCCGAACGTCCAGGGCAGGTGGCTGTTGGTCTGGGCGACGACGAGGCCTCCCCTGCGGCGGACGGCCTCCAGCGCCGCCGGCAGCACGTTCACCTCGGTGCCGAGGGAGAGCCGTCCGCCGCGAGGTGGCGTCGTGTGCAGCACGACGACGTCGGGAACGCGGCTCGTCTCGAACAGGCTCGGCACGAGCGACAGTCGAGCCGGGACGTAGCTGAGCCGCGGGCTGCGGCGCATCCCCGGTCCCACGAACGACGTCTCGAGTGTCACGCCCTCCCGGTCCGGGATTCCGGGCTGGGCGTTGAGCATCCAGAGGCGGTACGACGCCAGCGCCTCGTCGAGCAGCCCGAGCGTGTGCCAGGGGGTGGCGTGGTTGCCCGACACCACGACCCGCGGGTTGTCGGGCAGCGCCGCCAGCGCCAGGGTGAGGCTCACGTCTCGATCGGATCAGTGGCGCACGACACCCGGTTACTTGTCCAGGCCGGTCGGCGGGATGTCCCCGCCGGGGCGAACCAGGTGTCCGGCGACGTCGTCCTCGTCGTCGTCCTTGAGGGGTGCACCAACGCGGCTGTCGGCAGCGTTGCGCGGGATGCCGCTGTCATCGGCGAGGGGCATGATGCGGTGGCCCTCGACATCGTCCCCGTCATCCTCGATCTGCGGACGGTCCTTGTCATTCATGTCGGCTCTCCTTTGCTGGGGCGGGGCCGGCGCCCCGCGAGTCCATCGTGCGCTGCTCGGAGCCGACGCACGGTCGGATTGCCGACACAGGCACGTCGGACTCGGTCAGGCGCGCGCCTCCGCCTGCCGCAGTCGCGCACACAGCACGTTCAGGAGCCCCCGCGCGAACTCGGGCTCCTGACTCACGAGCTTGTCGAACACCTCGTGCGAGATCACGAAGGTCGACAGCGCGGTGGACGCGGTGACCGTGGCCGACCGCGCCCTGCCGTCGATCATGCTGATCTCGCCGAAGTAGTCCCCGGCGTGCAGCTCACGGACCGGCTTGTCGCCGAGGGTGACCGTGGCGTCACCGGACAGGACCAGGTGGAAACCGAGCGCGCCCTTGCCCTCCTCGGCCACGTCGTGGCCGGACACGTAGTCCACCTGACGACCGAGTCCGACGAGCTTCCTGACCTGTCGTCCGGAGAGTCCTGAGAAGAGGTCGGTGCCCGCCAGTAGCTGCTCGGGGTCACGTGGCGCGTTGGACATGGGTGTACTCCTTCGTCGAGGCGGCCATGCTAGCCACACCAGGCCGTCATCGGGCGTTCTGACTGGCCGCGTGCAGGACGGCCTTCACCTGGAATGCCGTGAGGTCCGGGTGCTTGGCCCGGATCAGCGCGGTCAGGCCGGCCACGTGCGGCGCGGCGAAGCTGTTGCCCGTGGCGACGATCGAGCCGCCGGTCCACGGCACCTCGATGTCGATGCCGATGGCGGCGAACTCCACGGGTGGGTTCGGGTTGTAGGCGAGCGTGTACGGGTCCTGGCCCGACGTCGCGGCCACCGAGACGACCGAGGCGAACTGCGAGGGGTACGTCGGCCCGGGCGCGTTGTTCGCCGCGCACACCAGGACCGTGTTGCCGAAGTAGGCATCGTCGGCGACGTCGTGCAGAGGGCCGAACAGGTTCGGGCTCTTGCTGGACAGGCTCATGTTCACCACGTCCATCCCGTTGTCGATGGCCCACTCGATGCCCGCCAGGAAGAGGGCGCCCTTCCCCTTCAGGTTCTCGCCGAGAACCCGGACGCTGTAGATCTCGACGTCAGGAGCCAGGGATCGGATGATCCCGGCACAGGCGGTGCCGTGGCCGACGAGATCGTCGTGCTTGCCGTCGACGAAGCGGACACCCGACTCGCTGTCGGGGTCGGGGACGGTCGCGACGTACCCGTCGACTCCGCCGACGGCGGGATGTCCACCGTCGACACCGGAGTCGACCACCGCAACCTTGATCCCGGCGCCCGTGGAACCTCCCCAGGCCCACTCGCGCGCGTCGCCCGGAAGCGGCAATGCCCGCACGGTGGAGAGGTCCTCGAAGGCACCGGACCAGGCCGGCAGACTCATCGGACGCCTCGGACGTAGGTCGCCGCCGACTCGAGCACCTCCCGCGCGAGGCGGACTCCACCGTCACCCATCGACGTCAGCGCGGCCAGCGCCGGGACCAGCTCCGGCGGCACACCCGGTACCGAGTCGACCATCCCGGAGAGCCGGACCACGCTGGAGACCTGGCTGGCGAGCACGGTCAGCGCGGCGAGCTCCGCCCCCGTGCCCCGCTGACCGCCCAATGCGCTCTGGTCGTCGCCCCGGAGCGGATCCAGGACCTCGATCACCCCGATCGTCTCGCCCTCCGGGTCGAGAAGAGGCGCAGCCAGGATCGACGTCGGGACGTACTCCGTGGCTTCGGCGATGTCCCGTGCAAACCGTTCGTCGCGGGACACGTCACCCACCGCGATCGGCTGACCGGTCAGGGCCACCCATCCCGCGATCCCGCGACCGACGGGCAACGTGACCCCGATGATTCCGGCGGCACCGGCCCCGTCCGCGGCGACGAACCGCAACGCCGCTCCGTCCTCGGTCGCCAGGGCGCACGAGCACGCGGCCGCCCCGAACAGCTCCCGGATGACGGAGACCGCTGCCTGTAGCTCGACTGCCATCGTCATGCTGCTTCCTCCGTGATGAGTCCGGCGCGCCGGATCGAAAGGGTCGGGTGGGTCCGGCCGAGGCGCATGGCGGCGCCGTCCAGCACGGCCGCGGACGGTGTGCTGGTCGTGAGTGCCTCGACGAACGCGTCCCCAGCGACACGCAGGAGCCGGACGTCGGAGACGGCCGTCACGGTGGCGGTCCGCGGAATCCGCTCGATCAATCCGATCTCCCCGAAGTAGTCGCCGTGGCCCAGGGCCGGGATCGCCACCTCGAGCCCCTCGGCGTCGAGGGCCTGCACCGCCAGGCTGCCCTCGATGACGACGTAGAACGCGTCGGCTGGCTCCCCCTGGGTGACCACGCGCTGTCCCGCGGTGAACTCGACCTCGGAGGATGCGGCCGCCAGCTGCACGAGCCCGCCGGCCGGCACGTCGGCCACCAGGTGGCAGTCGTCGAGCAGCGCGATCCGCGGTGCGAGCTCGACGCGACGGGCCGTGGACTGGCGATCCATCCGCTGGAGCCACGGCCAGCCGAGCAGGCTGACCAGGGGGATGCCGAGGCCCGTCATCCAGACCGCGCCCTCGACCCCAGCGGTCGAGATGACGATCGGCGTGATCAACGAGCCGGCCAGGACGGCGGCGAGGCAGAGGCTGTTGAAGGCTCCGAACACGCGGGCCAGGACATCGTGGGACAGCGATCGCTGCAGGGCCGTCACCGCCAGGACGTCCACGACCAGGGTGCCCGCCCCCCTCACGACCTGGGCAACGAAAGCGAGCACGGGGCTGTCGCTGACCAGCAGGAGAAGCATCGGCAGGCAGTACGCCGCCATGCCGACGAGGATGACGGGCCCGAGGGTCCCCCGCGACTCAAGCCGGGTGACCAGTCCTGCCGCGGCGATCCCGCCCGCTCCGAGGCCGGCGAGCAGGTAGCCATAGCCGTCGGGGCCGGTTCCCAGGATCTCCTCGCTCGCAGCGACGAAGAGGACGGTGTCGATCCCGAACGCGAAGGTGGCGAGCACGCTGTAGGCGACGAGCACGGCCGCCGTCGGGGACGCCGCGATGGTGCGGAGCCCGACGGCCATCTGAGCCAGCGGGCCCTGGCTGCCCCCCTCGGTGACGTCCACGGCCTTGCTGCGCGTGCGCACGCGGGAGACGAGGGCTGCGGACACGAGGAACGTGAGGGCGTTGATGATGACGGCCAGCTCGGGCGCCCAGAGGAGCACGAGCAGCGCGCCCAGTGCCGGGCCTGCGATCACGGTCGTGTTGTCGATCGTGTTGCGCAGAGAATTCGCCGAGCCGAGGTCGCGTTCGGGCACGACATGGGGCGTCATGGCCGCGGCCGCGGGCTCGTAGGCGGTGCCGAGGGCGGAGCTGATCGTCGCCACGGCGATCACAACCGGCACCGGTGCCCCGAGCACCATCCCGACAGCCATTGCGACCATCACGGCCGCGAACACCAGGTCGAGGTTGCGCATCAGCGCAACCTTCTCGAAGCGGTCGGCCAGCACCCCTGCGTAGGCGCTGAAGACCAACGCCGGCACGAACCGGCACACCGTCGCGATCGACACCCAGGTCACCGAGCCGGTCGCCTCATAGACCCACACGGTGAGCGCCACGTTGTAGGCCCAGTTGCCGATGTCCGAGACGACGAAGGCGCTCAACAGCCAGCGGTAGTCACGGTGGCGAAGGCTCGAGAACAGCCCGGCGTCACGAGCCACGTGTCCCCCTCTGCGTCAGTCGGTCGGCGTGTCGTAAGTGAGACGGGAACGGGGCATGAGGTCCTCCGACCTCACACCCCGCCCTCCGCTGTGCGATGAATCAGGTTCCGTCAACGGCCCGGGGCACGCAGGTGACCCTCGACGTCGTCGTCGTCCTCGACCAGCCGGCCCGGGGCACGCAGGTGACCCTCCACGTCCTCGTCCTCGACCAGCCGGCCCGGGGCACGCAGGTGACCCTCCACGTCCTCGTCCTCGACCAGCCGGCCCGGCGCACGCAGGTGACCCTCCACGTCCTCGTCCTCGACCAGCCGGCCCGGCGCACGCAGGTGACCCTCCACGTCCTCGTCGGGGGTGTTCTCGATGCTCTCGTTCGTGTCCATGCTGAGCTCCAGTTCTGTTGGGGGCCCCGGTGGCCTCGATGGGTTCATGCTGGACCCGCGGCGCTGTCGACAGTGTCGGCTCCCTGACACAGGAACGGACCGGTTTCCGGCATTTCGGCCGCCTCACCCCTCGCCGCGACGTCGGAGACCGTCGAGGTCGAGCACCTCGATCCTCCCGCGGCCCACCTCGACGATCCCGTCGTCGGCGAGCCGCTGCAGGGCCTGGTTCACCGACGGCCTCGTGCCACCGGTCATCTCGGCAAGCTGGGCCTGGGTCAGCGGGACGAGCATGCTCCCGTCCGCGGCTCGGTAGCTCTCGGCCAGCTCGTGCAGACGACGGAAGACCCGACGGTCGAGACCGACGTACATCACCTCGATCAGCCACTTGCTGAGCTCGTCGATCCGGTCTGCGAGCATGCTGCTGAGCGCCCGTTCGACCGATGGCCGCGCCGCACAGATGCGGCGGAAGGCAGTCGCCGTGAGCACCAGGGTTCGGGCCGGCTCTAGGGCGGTGATGGTGGCGGTGCGCCGGCCGTCATGGCGCAGCAGGGCAAGCTCGCCGAAGTAGTTGCCCGCGCCCAGGATGTTGATCATGGCGCTGTCACCCGAGGCCAGCGAGACGCGGACCGACAGCCGGCCCTCAACGACCAGGTGCAGCGAGTCGGCCGGGTCGCCCTCGTGGCACACGACCTCGTTGCGCGCGAAGGACCGCGCCCGAGCAGCCGATGTCAGCTCACGACGCTCGGCATCGGTCAGGGTCGCCAGCAGCGGCCAGTCCACGCGCGAAGTGAAGCAGGTAAAGCCCGGACCGTCATGCATTTCGCCAACGCGCGACAGAGTCGGTGTCAGGAAGGCCTGGGCTCCAGCTTGTAGTGCAGTCGCACCACCGCGGCCGACCAGAGGCGCAGCTCGTGGTCGGTCCGTAGGACGCCTTCGCCGTCGAGGTACACGTGGAACTCCTCGTGGATCGGAGCGCTGGAGGCGTACGTCGCGCCCCCGTCCTCGATCACCACGTAGGCACCGTTGCCGCCGAAGCCCTCCCCGGGCGAGCGGAGCCACAGGGACCCGTCGGGATCCACCTCCGGCCGCAGGAACACCTGCACGTTGCCGCTCTCGAGAGGGAAGGCCACGTGCACGCTGCGCCGGTCCGCACCGGGGAGCAGCCGATGCGAGTAGCAGCCGCTGTAGACGTACTCCCCCGTGGAGCGCAGGGTCCGGAGCCAGGCGGCGCCCCACTGAGCGCCGCCGGCGTCCACGATCAGCGAGACCCGACTGTCCATGCCGCGCGCGACGTCGAGGGGGCGCGTCGGCACCGCCAGCTGTTCCACCCGTTTGCCGAACAAGCGCGAGATCAGCTCACCGCCGGGCCAGAAGATCGGGGTCCAGCCGGTCCACACCTCCATCCGCCAGTCGGAGGTGTGTTCGTAGAAGGACCGGACCCGTGGGTCCAGGTCGGCGGCAGCGAAACCAGGCCCGTCGAGGCTCGAGAAGTCGTCGACCAGCCCGGCCCCCGGCACGCTCTCGCGGACCTCGCCGCCGATCCTGGCCGCCGCGTCGGCCAGCCAGCCGTCCCGCACCACCGAACCGGCGGCAACCGGAGCGTTGAGCCACGCGTGCTCGCCCGCGAGGTCGACGCGTCGGCCCACGCTGCGCCACCACTTGCGGGTCAGGAGGTCGAGATTCGGCGGCACCCGGAAAGGCTAGGGCGTTCCTCAGAAGCGCGCCTGCTCGCGGTACTCGCCCCACTCGGCGCGCAGGGCATCGCAGATCTCCCCCAGCGTCGCCTCGGCACGAACGGCCTCGAGCATCGGCTCGATCATGTTGCCGTCGGTTCGGGACACCTCGACCATCCGCGCGAGCGCGGCGGCGACGGTGTCCGCGTCGCGGCGGGCGCGACGCGCGGCGAGCTGGCGGACCTGGTCGGTCTCGACCTCGTGGGACACGCGCAGGATCTCGAGCTCGTGGGTGATGGACTCCTCGTGGCAGTTCACGCCGACGATCCGCTTCTCCCCCTTCTCGAGCGCCACCTGGTACTGGAAGGCGGCCTCGGCGATCTCGGTCATGAACCAGCCCTCCTCGATGCCGTTCAGGAGGCCTCGGGTGACCAGCGCCTCGCCGCGCTGCGTGGCCGCGGCGAGCTCGCGGGTGTCGGCGTGGGTGAGCGTCGACCCGCCCAGGGAGAGGACCTTGTCGAAGATCGCGTTGGCCTCGGCCTCGATCTTGTCGGTGAGCGCCTCGACGTACCAGGAACCGCCGAGCGGGTCGGCGACGTTGACGACGCCGGTCTCCTCCATGATCACCTGCTGCGTGCGCAGCGCGATCTCCGCCGCGGTCTCGCTCGGCAGGGCGAGGGTCTCGTCGAGGGCGTTGGTGTGCAGCGAGTTGGTGCCGCCGAGCACGGCGGAGAGCGCCTCGATGCCGGTGCGGACGACGTTGTTGTAGGGCTGCTGTGCGGTCAGCGAGACGCCGGCGGTCTGGGTGTGGAACCGCAGCCACTGGGCCTTCTCGCTGGTGGCGCCGTACACGTCGCGCAGCCACCGCGCCCAGATCCGGCGAGCCGCGCGGAACTTCGCAATCTCCTCGAAGAAGTCGACGTGGGCGTCGAAGAAGAACGAGAGGCCGGGCGCGAACTGGTCGACGTCGAGACCACGCGCCAGCCCGAGCTCGACGTACCCGAACCCGTCGGCCAGCGTGAACGCGAGCTCCTGCGCGGCGGTCGAGCCGGCCTCGCGGATGTGGTAGCCGGAGACCGACAACGGCTTGTAGGCCGGGATCTTCTCGAGGCAGTGCTCCATCAGGTCACCGATCAGCCGCAGGTGCGGCTCGGGTCCGAAGATCCACTCCTTCTGCGCGATGTACTCCTTGAAGATGTCGGTCTGGAGCGTGCCGTTGAGCTTGCTGGTGTCGACGCCCTCGCGCTCGGCGGCGACGATCATCATGCAGAAGATGGGAACGGCGGGTCCGCTGATCGTCATCGAGGTCGTGACGTGGGCCAGGTCGATCTCGTGGAACAGGATCTCCATGTCCGCCGCGGAGTCGATCGCCACGCCACAGTGCCCCACCTCGCCCAGGGACTTCGGGTCGTCGGAGTCGCGGCCCATCAGGGTCGGCATGTCGAACGCGACGCTGAGGCCGCCCCCACCCCGGCCCAGGATCATCTTGTAGCGCTCGTTGGTCTGCTGCGCGTTGCCGAAGCCGGCGAACTGCCGGATCGTCCAGGTCCGGCCGCGGTAGCCGGTCGGGTAGAGCCCGCGCGTGAACGGGAACTCTCCGGGCCACTCGGAGGTGTCGGTGCCGTACGCCGGCTCGACCTCGACTCCGCTGAGCGTGGTGAAGTCGACGTCGCGCACCCGGGCTCCCTCGTAGCGGGCCTGCCAGCGGTCGCGTGCGGACTGGGCGTCGGTCGAGCCTGTCGAGATGACCATGGGCCAAATAGTAGGACGTCCTACTAAATTGCCCAAGCCGGGCCGCTCACCGGTTCCAGCGGTAGACCTGCTGGTCCCGGATCTCGACCTCGGTCGGCGGCCTGGGAGCGGGGTGCTCGGACAGATGCGCCAGCACCTTCGCCCGCCCCTTCAGCTTCGTCTCGCCGTCGGTCCACTGCAGGTACGGGTGCAGCAGCGCTCGCAGCTCGCCCCAGTCACCGGAGTCCATGGCATTCCAGGCCGCGGCCGTCGGTGCCGGCATCTCGGGCAGCTCGTGCAGCATCTGCGGCACGCACATCCGCCAGGCGTCGGTGACGAACTCGCGCATCTCGTCGTGCTCGAGCCTGGACAGGTGCGCGCACACCCACTGGTAGCGCAGGTCGCGGTCCGGCGGCAGGAAGAAGGTCTCCGGATCGGAGGCGATCAGCCCGTCACGCTCGGCCTTGGGGAACCCGAAGCCCAGCCTCGTCTCGTCCGCGGAGAACGCGCAGTAGACGATCTGCTTCACCTTCAGCTTCGCCCGCCCGCCGGTGCGGAACTCCCAGGTCCGGGGCAGCGCCAGCCCGACGCGACGTACGTCGTCCGAGGTGACCATCAGAAGTCGCCCGCAGCCCGCCGAACCGGCGTCAATAGCTCCGAGAGCGCCACCAGATCGCCCTCGGACATTCCCTCGAGCGCAAAGCCCGCCTCGACGAGGTCGGCGGTCGCCTTCTCGACGACGGCCCGGCCGGCGTCGGTGATCTCCGCGAGGATCGCCCGGCCGTCATCGGGGTGCGGCCGCCTGGCCACCAGCCCGGCGGACTCGAGCCTGCGGACGATCGAGGTGACCGAGGTCGGATGAACCTGCAGCCGCTCCCCCATCTTGCCCAGTGGCAGGGACCCCCGGGACGAGAAGACCAGCAGCACCAGGGCTTCGTAGCGGGCGAACGTCAACCCGTGCGGCTTCAGCAGGGCGTCGAGCCGGGCGATCGCCAGCTGCTGCACCCGCATCAGCGAGGTGACGGCGTGCATGGCGGCGACGCCTTCCCAGCGTTTCCCCCACTGGCGGGCGGCTTCGTCGATCGGGTCGAAGGGCAGCGTCATCGTGCGCCGATCATGGCACCCACGGGCCCAAACCGGTGGATGCTCAACCAACGGTGGGCCCCGACGCTCGCTGCTTGACCGCCGAGATCAGGCCGTGGCGGCCCAGGCGGTGGTCTGGTCCCACAACCGCGCGGCGACCACCGCGTCCCCGGCGTCCGCAGACGCCTCGGCCGGGGCGGACCGCGCGTGGTAGCCACCGGGGACCGCGGCGGGCGAGGTGGCGCAGAACACCGTGGTGCGCGCGCCCTGCTGGGGCGTGAGGAGCGCTCGTCGCTCCAGCGGGCCGGCGAGCTTGCGGAGCCGGCCGAGGACCGGCGCGGTCTCGAGGCCGCGGTCGGCGACGTGGGTGTAGACCGAGCCCGGGTGGAGGGAGTAGCCGTGCACGCCCTCTGCGCCGTACCTCCGCTCGATCTCGGCGGCCTCGAGGACCAGCGCGAGCTTCGAGGTGCCGTAGGCCGCCCAGGAGTCGTACGGCGTGAGGTCACCGAACAGCGCCTCGGTGCGGCCCCTGGCGTGGAGCTTGGAGACCACGTTGACCACCCGGGCCTCACCGACCGATGACGCCGTCGAGGCGAGCAGCGGCAGCAGCAGCCGGGTGAGCAGGGCGGTGCCGAGGTAGTTGGTGCGCCAGTGGATCTCGCGCCCGTCGACGAGCTTGGGGTGGGACCACTTCGAACGAAGGTCCAGGTGCAGGCCCGCATTGTTGACCAGGACGTCGAGGCGGTCCGTGGCGGCGCCCAGCCAACCGGCGAGGGCCCGCACCGACGCGGACGAGGCCAGCTCCAGGGGATGCGTGTCCGGCGCCACCGGGCTGGACCGGGTGGTGGTGATGACCCGGAACCCGAGATCCCTGAGCTGGGCCGCGGTCGCCTCGCCCAGCGAGCCAGTCCCGGCGCCGGTGACGAGGGCGGTGCGGGTGCTCACGCCTCCTGCTTCTGTCGGGAGGTCTGCTTGATGGCGTCGTAGAACGCCCGCATGTCCGGTCCGATCCGCGCCAGCTCGATGTATGGCGCGCCCGCGGTCGACCCGTCGACGTAGGCGAACTCGATCGCGCCGCCCATCATCGAGCCGCGCATCAGCACGGGATGTCCGGCGGCCTCGGCGTTCGCGCAGGCAACATCCACGTCGTCGACGTCGAAGCAGACGTGGTGCAGGCCCGGTCCGTGCGCGTCGAGGAACTCGGCATGGATCGTCGGCCCGGACACCGGCTGGATCAGCTCGAGCTGCAGGTCGCCGGCGTAGCCGAGGGACACGTGGATCGTGAAGTCCACCGGCTCGCCCCGCAGCGTCGTCACATCGGGGCCGAAGTGGACGTCGGGGATGCGGGTCCACGTGCCGACGTCGAACTGCTCGCTGAGGAGCCGCTCGGTCGCGTCGATGTCGGCGGTGACCCAGGCGATCTGTGTGATCGGGCCGCTCGCGATGCTCACGGGGAGGACATTAGGGCAGGTGCCGGCGCGGACCGAGCGTCAATCGCCCGTGTCGCCCAGCTCGTCGCGGCGCCGCACCAGCTGGCGTCGCTCCCGCTCGGTGGGCGCGAGCTCGATCGCGCGATCGAGCGAGTCCACCGCCTCGGCGCTTCTGCCGAGCTGGGCGAGCAGGTGGCCGCGGGCCGCCGGCACCAGGTGGTAGCCCGTCATCCTGGGGTCGCCGGCCAGCGCGTCGAGCGCCGCCAGCCCCGCCTGCGGACCGTTCCCCATGCCGAGCGCGATCGCGCGGTTGAGCGCGACCACGGGGGACGGCACGACCCGGAGGAGCTCGTCGTACAGCGTGACGATCGAGGGCCAGTCCGTGTCGTCGGCACGCGAGGCGGTGGCGTGCACGGCGGCGAGCGCCGCCTGGAGGCGGTACTTCCCGGGCGCCGCGCCGGGGATCCGTCCCAGGTCGAGGGCCTCGTCGATCGCCGCACGGTCCCAGCGGCGCCGGTCCTGCTGCTCCAGGCTCACCAGCTCTCCCTCGACCAGGCGCGCGTCGCGGCGAGAGTGCTGCAGCAGCATCAGGGCGAGCAGCCCCCGCGCCTCGTCGGAGTCCGGGACGAGCTCGACGAGGAGCCGGCCGAGACGGATCGCCTCCTCGGCGGTCGCGTCGTCGGTCGCGGCGTAGCCCTCGGTGAAGGCCAGGTAGACGACCGCGAGCACGCCGTCCAGCCGCTCGGGAAGCATGGCGGGCGTCGGGACGCGGTACGGGATACCGGCGTTCGCGATCTTGTTCTTGGCCCGGAGCAACCGCTGTCCCATCGTCGCCTCCGGGACCAGGAAGGCACGCGCGACCGCCGCAGTGGACAGGCCCGCGACGACCTTGAGCGTCAGGGCCACCCGGGCCTCCAGCGACAGCGCGGGGTGGCAGCACGTGAAGACCAGCCGGAGCCGGTCGTCCACCACGGGTGTCGCCCGCGCCTCCCCGGCGCCGGTCAGCGCCTCGAGGGCCGCGAGGTCCACGAGCTTCGCGCGCTCGTTGTGCGCACGACGGATGACGTCGATGGCCCGGCGCCGGGCCGTCGTCGTCAGCCACGCCGCGGGATTGTCCGGTACGCCGTCTCGCGGCCAGGTCCGCAGGGCCCGCTCGGCGGCGTCGGCGACCGCGTCCTCCGCGAGGTCCCAGTCGCCGGTCGTGCCGATCAGCGTGGCCACGATCCGCAGCCGCTCGGTTGCCATGGCGTGCGCGAGCGCGCGGCGGACGTCGTCCGCCGCCGCGCGCCCGCGGTCGCTCACGCGGTCGCGTCCCCCGCGTCGTCGTCATCGCCCCAGAACGGGCGCAGTTCCAGACGGCCGGAGGCGGCCATCGGGTGCCGCGAGGCGATTTCGATCGCCTCGTCGAGGTCGGCGCAGTCGAGCACGTCGAAGCCGACCACCCACTCCCGCGACTCGGCGAACGGGCCATCGGTGACGAGCAGCTTGCCCCCGCGCCGGCGCACCGTGGTCGCGTCCTCGACGGGCCGCAGCCGGTCGCCGATCACGCGCGCCCCGGAGGCGTCGTGCCTGGCCACCCAGTCGTCGATGTCGTCGACCTCGGGGTCGTCCTCCCCGCGGTCGGGGTCCATCGCCACGAACATCAGGTATCTCATCCGGCTCCTCCTCGTTGTCGTCCAGTGTCACCGGACGACGATCGGGATCCGCCGAATCCGACAGCTCCCGTCACGATTCCTCAGTCGGTGAAGGTGTCGAGCAGCGCGTCGGCGGCCCGGTACGGGTCGGACTCGCCCGCCGCGACGGCCGCAGCGAGCTCGTCGAGCTCGGACCGGCCGTGGACGTCGCCCCAGCGGGCGCGCAGGGCGGTCACCGCGATCGCCTCGATCTCGTCCCGGGCCCGGCGGGTGCGGCGCAGCGCCAGCTCGCCGCTGGACTCGAGCCAGGCGCGGTGCTTCTCGATCTCCCCGACCACCTCGTCCAGGCCCTGGCTCTTGTGCGCCACCGTCTTCACGATCGGGGGCCGCCAGGCACCCTCGCGCCGCTCGCCCAGCGACAGCATCGACCGCAGGTCGCGGCGGACCTGGTCGGCGCCGTCGCGGTCGGCCTTGTTGATGACGTACAGGTCCCCGATCTCCAGGATGCCGGCTTTGGCGGCCTGGATCCCGTCGCCCATCCCCGGGGCGAGCAGCACCATCGTGGTGTCCGCCAGGCCGGCGATCTCCACCTCGCTCTGACCGACGCCGACGGTCTCGATGAGGATCACGTCGCACCCGGCGGCGTCGAGGACGCGCAATGCCTGCGGCGTGGTCCACGACAGCCCACCGAGGTGGCCACGCGAGGCCATCGAACGGATGTAAACGTCCGGGTCGAGGGCGTGGTCCTGCATCCGCACCCGGTCGCCGAGGAGTGCGCCGCCGGAGAACGGCGACGACGGGTCGACCGCCAGCACCCCGACCCGCTTGTCCCGCTTGCGCAGCTCCGCGACCAGCGCGTTCGTCGAGGTCGACTTGCCGACGCCCGGCGACCCGGTGATGCCGATGATGCGGGCCTTGCCGGCGTGAGGAGCCAGCGCCGCCATCACCTCGCGCAGCAGCGGCGACTCGTCCTCGACCAGCGAGATCAGGCGCGCGACGGCACGCGGGTCGCCGTCACGGGCACGCGAGACGAGGTCGGGCACCGATGCCGTGGAACGGCTCCGGTGGCCCCCCTCGTTGGTCGAGCCTGTCGAGACCACTCAGGAAGCAGGAACGCGCACGATCAGCGCGTCACCCTGACCGCCGCCACCGCACAGCGCGGCGGCCCCGACGCCACCCCCGCGACGCTTGAGCTCGAGCGCGAGCGTCAGCACCACGCGGGTGCCCGACATGCCCACCGGGTGGCCGAGCGCGATCGCGCCACCGTTGACGTTGACCTTGGCGTTCTCGAGACCCAGCTCGCGAGCCGACGCGATGCCGACGGCCGCGAACGCCTCGTTGAACTCGACCAGGTCGAGGTCGGTCGGGGCGATGCCCTCCTTCTCGCAGGCCTTCGCGGTCGCCGCGGCCGGCTGCAGCTGGAGCGTGGAGTCGGGGCCGGCGACCTGGCCGTGCGCGCCGATCTCGGCCAGCCACTCGAGGCCGAGCTCCTCGGCCTTGGCCTTGCTCATCACGATCACGGCAGCCGCACCGTCGGAGATCTGCGAGGAGGAGCCGGCCGTGATCGTGCCCTCCTTGCTGAAGGCGGGGCGCAGCTTGCCGAGAGACTCGGCGGTGGTGTCGCCGCGGACGCCCTCGTCCTGGGACACGATGACGGGGTCGCCCCTGCGCTGGGGCACCGAGACCGGCACGACCTCCTCGTCGAAGACGCCGTTCTTCCAGGCCACCGCCGCCTTCTGGTGCGACTGGGCCGAGAACTCGTCCTGCTCCTTGCGGGTCAGGTTTGCCCCCGCCGCGTTGCACTCCTCGGTCAGCAGGCCCATGGCCTGCGAGGTGAACTGGTCGTACAGCGCGTCGTAGGCCATCGAGTCAACGAGCTTCACGTCGCCGAACTTCATGCCCTCGCGCGACTTCGGGAGGAAGTGCGGGGCGTTGGTCATCGACTCCATGCCGCCGGCCACGACGATCTCGACCTCGCCGGCCCGGATCAGCTGGTCGGCCATCGCGATGGCGTTCAGGCCCGAGAGGCAGACCTTGTTGATCGTGATGGAGGGGACGTTCATCGGGATGCCGCCCGCGACCGCGGCGGTGCGGGCGGGGTTCTGGCCCGCGCCGGCCTGGATCACCTGGCCGAGGATGACGTAGTCGACCTGGTCGCCGGAGACGCCGGCCTTCTCCAGCGCACCCTTGATCGCGACGCCGCCGAGATCGGCCGCGGACAGGTCCTTGAGACCGCCGAGGAGACGGCCGATCGGGGTGCGGGCCCCTGCGACGATGACGGACGGCGACATGGTTCCTCCAGCGAGTGGTTCGGTTTGGGAGATCATGGCGACGATACCCACCGGTCACCTGAGGCGCGAGAGGGTCCACGGGCCCTGCGTGAGGCTCTTGTCACAGCCGGTCGCCGGGGCCGTGTCGCCTGCGCGAGCATGTGCGCCATGACTTCCGCCCTGGGCCTCCCCGAGCACCTGTTCACCGCGATCGACCATGTGGGCATCGCCGTGGCCGACCTCGACACGGCGATCGCGTTCTACCAGGACACCTTCGGGATGACGCTGGCCCACGAGGAGGTCAACGAGGAGCAGGGCGTGCGCGAGGCGATGATCGCGGTGGGGGACTCCGGGTCGTGCATCCAGCTGCTGGCGCCGCTGAACGAGGACTCCACCATCGCGAAGTTCCTGGACCGGTCCGGCCCGGGCGTGCAGCAGGTGGCCTACCGGGTCACCGACGTGGAAGCCGTCAGCGCGATCCTGCGCGAGCGTGGCCTCCGGCTGTTGTACGACACTCCGCGTCGGGGCACCTCCGACTCCCGCGTGAACTTCATCCACCCCAAGGACGCCGGCGGCGTCCTGGTGGAGCTCGTCGAGCCCGCCCCCCATCGTTGAGGGACGCGGTGGCCCCCGCTGTTACCCACCGGTAATATCCGATCCACCCCGACCAAC
>JAOPXC010000041.1 GCA_025965335.1 Nocardioides sp.
TCGCGTCGCCACCGCCAACGATGCGTCGTTGGTCACGCGAGCACGCCAGCGGGCGAGCCCGCTGTTCGCGATCGCGTACGACGCGGCCTGCGCCCCGACCCGCGTCGCGAGTCCGCGACCGCGTGCACCGGGAGCCACCAGGACGCCGACGTCGCGGACGGATCCGGCGAAGTCGGTGAGGATCGCCGCCGCCACGAGCCGGTCCTGATCCACAACGCCGAAGGCGACGTCATTGGGGGACTCGGCATCGCCGAACCCCGACTCCTCCCACTCGTCATTCGTTCTGCCGACAACGTGGTTATGCCGAGTCGGCGCTGGGTGGTTGGGGTGGAGCGGGTTGGCCGGCACTTTCTGGAGTGAGGGGCATGGTGGCCCAAGCGGAGGAGAGCGCGTCTTTGCCGAGTTCCCGGCGGTCTCCCGGCGTGAGCCCCTCCAGTTGGAGGGCGTTCCAGTAGTCGGCGTGCTGTTCACAGTCGAGGACTGCGGTGATGTTGCCCCGAATCGGTGCCTTCTTGCGGTGGGCAGAGACCTGGAGGTAGCGGTGTCCGGAGTCTGTGGCGCGCCAGGCGAGGATCTGGGGGCGGGAGAGGATCAGGGCCCAGGCGAGGAGTTCCGAGGGGTTGTTCACGGTGGCCGTGACGTCTCCGACGACGTCGAGCTCGCGGCTGATCCGTAGCAGGATCGCTAGTTCACGCGCGTCCTTGGCCGGGTACATCGTTCCTCCTTCATGCTCGGACCAAGCGGGGTGGGGCGCGAAGGCACAGGTGGACACGGGTCGGCTTAGGTCCTGCGCTGAACGTTCGCGGGTTGGCGGGGCCCGACCGCGGGCCGGGACCCCGCCGGGTGGGACGCCGAGCGCGTCAGCGTGTGCGCCGCTCGGGTCCCTGATGCCTACCTCCGTTGCTGACGAGCCGTGCCAGGGCTTTGCGGAGGGCTGCGCTGGCGGTTGCGACGCTCTGCTCGGTCCTGCTGACAAGTCCCTGCAGCGTGTCGCGTGAGTTGGGCAGTGCTGGCATGACCACCCCCTCTCCTGATGGACATCGGCGGCCAGGGCTGCGGTTGGCCTCGGCTCAGGTCGTCAGGAGGGCGACCCGAGCGTTGATGAGGCTCAGGCGTTGATCTCCTTGGCGGACTCCCCGGCGGTGATCTCGACCTTGCGGGGCTTGGCCTTCTCGGCGACCGGGATCCGCAGGGTCAGCACACCGGCGTCGTAGTTGGCGCTGAGCTGGTCGGCGTCGAGGGTCTCGCCCAGGAACAGCTGGCGGCTGAACACGCCGTAGCTGCGCTCGTCGACGACACGCTCGGCGTCGCCTGCCGGGGGTTTGCGTTCGGCGTGGACGGTCAGCACGTTCTGCTCCACGGTCAGTTCGATGGAGTCGGCCGAGGCGCCGGGCAGGTCCAGGTGAACCACGAAGGAGCCGTTGTCTCGGTACGCCGTCATCGGCATCACAGCCGGACGAGCACGAGTCCCCAGCATCGCCTCGGTGAGACGGTCGAAGTCACGGAATGGATCGGTGCGCATCAGCATGAGTTCCTCCTCCTCCTCACATATCCCTCTTCAGTCGTGGTCTGGAGCCGCTTGGGGCTTCAGATAATCTGCTGTCGCTATTTCAGATTTTCTCTCTCCGTGCCAAGGTGTCAAGAGGGAATTTCAAGTTCTTTGAAGCTCAGATCAGCGGACAGGGGGTGTGGCATGGATAGGAGACAGGCAAAGGCGTTCCAAGTGCTGGGGATCCCCGCGGACAGCGATGCGGACGCGGTGGTCACTGCTTACCGACGGCTCGCGCGCGTGACCCATCCCGACGTTTCAGCGGACCCTGGGGCCGGGGATCGGTTCGCCTCCCTTGCGGCCGCCTACAGGCTGGCGTCCCAGGCTGCTGCAGTGGCTGGCAGCTCTGCATCCGCAGACAGGTCAGGGCTGCGGTGCAATGGCTCCGCACAGGGAAGCGGTCCCGCCGACGGTGAGCGGGCTTCCGACTGGGCTGGGGGGCGGGGTTCGGTACCGGACTGGTCGATGCGCTTGGGGCCGATTCCCAGGCGCCGCCAACCGAAGGCGGCACCGATCGTCGCCGGGCCGGTGTTCATCAGTCCAGCCCGCACGGGCCACGGGGAGGTTCGGGATGGCTGATCTGGGTGCTGACCGTGCACTGTTCTCGATCTCGGTGGCCGCAGAGGTCACCGGCGTCAATCCACAGATGCTGCGCGTCTACGAGCAGAAGGGATTGCTGGAGCCCCACCGCACCCAAGGCGGGACCCGGCGCTACAACGGTCAGGAGCTGGACCGGATCGGCGAGATCGCCGCCCTGCTCGCAGCCGGACTCAACCTGGCCGGAGTCGAGCACGTGCTCCGGCTCCGGGCCGAGAACCATCGCCTGCAGCGTGAGGTCGACCGGCTCGGCCGGGCACACACGGCCGCCGAGACCACCGAGGCAGGCCGACCACACTCCGGGGGGTGATCGCATGGGTGAACTTGCCATCGTGCTGAGCGACCCTCCGGGCGACGAGGGGTCAAGCGGGCTGGGGATCGCTGGGCCCCTGACCCATGCCACCACGCCGGTCCTGCGCGACTACCTCCGGCGGCTCATCGACACCACGACCGGAGCGCCCTGCATCATGCTCGATATGTCCTGCTGCATCGGCATCGACGTTGACGGTCTCCTCGCCCTGGCCGTTGCCCAGCACGCTGCACGACTACGCGGCGGAGACCTGCGCTTGACCCATACTCCAGCTCTCGTCGCCCGCCAGGTAAGGCAGCACAACTTCGAGCATCTCCTGGACGACTCGACCAGCGACGAGAAGTGACTCGGCAGACGCGGACCGGCACTGAGGCCTGCGGGACGCGCCGACCGGAGCGGGCAGAAGCCGGGGCAGCCAACGACCCGGGACAGCCAGGACTCCACTGCGGGTGACGATCGCTGCTGGCATAACGAGCAGGGGCTGGTCGCGGCCCAGGTGGACGACAAGATCGTCCAGCGGCTCTGGGACCACCTCGAGCAGAACCCCGGCGCCACGGTCACGGTCGACCTGGAGTCGCGCACGGTTCGCGCCGGCGAAGGCATGGACGCGATCGAGGACTCCTTCGACATCGACGACTACACGCGCTGGCGCCTGCTCGAGGGCCTCGACGACATCGGGATCACCCTCGGCAACGAGGCCGACATCGCCTCCTACGAGCTGACCCGCCCGAGTTGGAAGCCCGCAACGATCCACGCACGGTAGTCACCGAACCGCGAGCTGGGCGCACCACGGCTCGAAGCCCAGTCGCGTCGCCACCGCCAACGATGCGTCGTTGGTCACGCGAGCACGCCAGCGGGCGAGCCCGCTGTTCGCGATCGCGTACGACGCGGCCTGCGCCCCGACCCGCGTCGCGAGTCCGCGACCGCGTGCA
>JAOPXC010000049.1 GCA_025965335.1 Nocardioides sp.
TGAGCGGGAGGGTCACCGACACCAGGCAGCGGAAAGGCCCGTCATGACAGGCTCGTTCTTCGACTCGTTCAGTCCCCGGGAGATCGCTCGTATCTGCGCCGCCGGCACCCACGTCACCCTGCCGCAGGGGTGGTCCCCGATCTGGGAGCGGACGCCGGCCGACAAGGCCTACGTCGTGCTCGCGGGCACGGTCTCGGTGCGTCGCCACGGCACGGAGATCGCCCAGCTCGGCCCCGGCGACATCGTGGGCGAGGCAGCGATCGTGGGCAACTCCCTCCGCAACGCCTCGATCGTCGCGCTGACGCCGCTCGAGCTGATCCACTTCACCTCCGAGGCCGTGCTCGCGCTCCGCGAGGAGATGCCCGAGTTCCAGGAGGCTCTCGACGTGGTGACGACCTCCCGGTCCGCAGCGTCCTGAATCGTCCGACGATCGAGCGTCCCGTCGAGAGATCGGTCATACCGGCCGGACGGGACCCGCTGCTACGTTCCGGCCATGCCCAGTTCGTCACGCAGTGCCAAGGACTTCTTCCGCCCGCTCGCCGTGGGCGCACCGACGCCCCTGACCGAGATCCCGGCCCGGCCCAGCCGGGCGATCCACTTCTTCGACCCGAGCAACGAGAAGATGGCGTCGAAGATCCCGGCGATGGTCGGGACCGTCGACGTCCTGCTCGGCAACCTCGAGGACGCGATCAAGGCCGACAACAAGGTCGCGGCGCGCGAGGGCCTGGTGCGGATCGCCCGGGAGACCGCCGATCTCGGTGGGCAGAGCGGACCTACCCAGCTGTGGACCCGCATCAACTCGCTCGACAGTCCGTGGGTGCTGGACGACCTGACCACGCTCGTCCCCGCGATCGGCGACAAGCTCGACGTGATCATGGTGCCGAAGGTCCAGGGCGCCGAGGACATCCAGTACGTCGACCGCCTGCTCGCGCAGCTCGAGGCCAAGGCCGGCCTGACGAGGCCGATCCTCGTGCACGCGATCCTCGAGACCGCCCGCGGTGTCGCGAACGTCGAGGAGATCTGCGGCGCCTCCCCGCGCATGCAGGGCCTGAGCCTGGGCCCGGCCGACCTCGCCGCCGACCGGCGGATGAAGACGACCCGCGTCGGCGGCGGCCACCCGGGCTACCTCGTGCGGGAGGACCCGCCGAAGAACGCGGCCGGCGAGCCCGACGTGAACGCGGAGCGGGCGACCTACCAGCAGGACCTGTGGCACTACACGATCGCCCGGATGGTCGACGCGTGCGCGATGCACGGGATCTATCCCTACTACGGCCCGTTCGGCGACATCGCCGACGTCGTCGCGTGCGAGGACCAGTTCCGCAACGCGTTCCTGCTCGGTTGCGTCGGAACCTGGAGCCTGCACCCCAGGCAGATCGCCATCGCCAACAGGGTTTTCAGCCCGAGCGTCGAGGACATCCGCCACGCCCGTCGGGTCGTCGCTGCGATGGGCGACGGCACCGGGGCGGTGATGCTCGACGGCAAGATGGAGGACGACGCCTCCCTGAAGCAGTGTTTGGTGATGGTGCGCCTGGCCGAGGAGCTGGCCGCGATCGACCCGGGGCTGAAGAAGCAGTACGACGCCATCGAGGTGGATGCGTGATGGGTCTCGACAAGCTCGACCACCGAGACGGGCCCGACCACCGAGACGGGCTCGACCACCGAGAGGTGTTCCGTCCCCGCCGTTCCGTCCTCTACATGCCGAGCTCCAACGAGCGGGCCCTGGAGAAGGCGAAGTCGATCGCCTGTGACGGCCTGATCCTCGACCTCGAGGACGCGGTCGCACCCGACGCCAAGCCGTCCGCCCGCGCCGCCGCATGCGCCGCGGTCACCTCCGGCGAGTACGGCAAGCGCGAGCTGACGATCCGTGTCAACGGAGCCGACACCCAGTGGCATGCCGAGGACATGGCCGCCGCCTGCGCGGCCGGGCCGGACGCGATCGTCGTACCCAAGATCGACAGCGCCGACTCCGTCCACGCCCTCGTCGAGACCATGGCCCGGCACGGCGCTCCCGAGAAGACCAAGCTGTGGGCGATGGTCGAGACGCCGTACGCGATGCTCCACGCCGAGGAGATCGCCGGCGCTTCCGAGCGACTGACCGTCCTGGTGATGGGCACCAACGACCTGGCCAAGGAGCTGTACGCCGAGCACGTGCCGGGCCGTCAGCCGTTGCTCACCGGCCTCGGCCTGGCCCTGCTCGCGGCCCGCGCCAGCGGCAAGGTGATCATCGACGGCGTCTACAACGACGTGAAGAACACCGAGGGCTTCCTGGCGGAGTGCCAGCAGGGCCGGGAGCTGGGGTTCGACGGCAAGACCCTGATCCACCCCGGCCAGGTCGAGGGCGCCAACGAGGCGTTCGCGCCGTCGGAGCGGGCCGTCGAGGACGCCCGCGGCATCCTGCGGGCCTGGGAGGACGGGAAGGGGTCCGGCGTCGTCACCTACAACGGCCGGATGATCGAGAACCTGCACGTCGAGTCTGCCCGGAGGACGCTCAGCATCCACGAGGCGATCCTGGCGCTCGAAACCTGACCACTCAGAGCATTTCACCCCGGTTGGGGGTTTGGACTCCGGCCCTTTCAGGTACTTGTCTCGATGAGTTGTCTATGAGGAGGTCGAAATTATGGTGATTCTGGGTCTGATCCTGCTGATCATCGGACTGGTTGCCAGCATCCCGGTCCTGACGACGATTGGCGCCATTCTGCTGGTCGTGGGACTGATTCTGAACATCGTGCCCTTGGGGGGTACCCGCCGCCGCGTCTATTGACGCGCAGGACCGGCCGACGCGGCCCCGGGCACTCCGCCCGGGGCCGCGTCGCGTCCCGTCGGAGTCCCATTCGGTCCCGAGCGGCCCCGACTTCGTGCGCCGGTCGGGGGTTGCCACGGCCGACAAGTGCCTGGGTCACCGGACCAGGTGATCTGGACCGACCGGGCGTGTCTCTCCCTACTCGGCGCGGCGGAAGGCGTCGTCGAACCAGAGCTTCGCGCTGCCGAGCAGGCCGGCGACGTCGTGGACGAGCTTGCCGACGGCGTCCTGGCTGGTGCGGAACACCTCCGCGTAGCTGGCCGCCGCCTCCTTCGCGGCGTCGGTGACGCCGGCCGCGGGGTCCTCCTCGCGGGTCGGGTAGGCGCCGCCCAGGTAGGTGTCGTACTCCCCGGACTCGACCCACCGGCGCAGCTCGGCCGCCCGGACCACGGCGAAGGGGTGCGTCTGCCGCTC